>CAYZEH010000107.1:0-9192 GCA_964477135.1 uncultured Pirellulales bacterium
CTGTTATTTTTGCTCAAAAACCATTATTTCCTGTTATTTTTCGCAAAAAAGGGAAAAAAACCGAAAAAAAGGTGAAAAAAGGTAAATTTTTGAAAGCCGATTTCCCTGGATCCACCCAAAAACGTTAAAAAAACTACCAAAATGACCTGCTAAAACCCGTCCCCTCAAATTTTTTAACGCCGATTTTACCCAAATGCGTAAAAAATCCCCGCAAATCCGCTCAATAAATCAAATTCCACCACCAAGATTCTCTTCAAGGCTCGTTGCGTTGCTCCGTGTCAAACTCCAATTGCGTACGCTTGACATCCACCGATGTTCTCAACCTCTCGTGCCCAAATATCCCCGGCGGGATTCGAACCCACAACCTTCGGCTTCGGAGGCCGACGCGCTATCCAATTGTGCCACGAGGACATGAAAACTATCCATATTTAATAGAATAAACCGCAATTAAAGTCAAGCTCACACTGCTATTATTGAATGATTATATTCATTATTTATCTAATCCTATTATTTGCTATGGGGCAAATCCTTATTTGTTTGACTAATACGGTATTTTTATGCAAAATCCAGTTTATTATACTGATCTCAATTGAATTTTTCCGTTTATCCGCGGGTAAATAACTTAAAAATAACAAGTTACGGATTTATTCGCGGAAATTTCTACCCTGAAGGGTATAAAAATAGTATTACGGCTGAATATGAAGGAACTGAATATGTTTGCAGGATGTATAGCCTCAGGCAAAATAGCACTAGGGGGAATAGACCTTGCCGTCTTAATTACTTACATGGTAATTATCGTAGGCATCGGCTGCTGGGCTGGGCTAAGACGCAAAGGCTCATCTGCCGGCAAAGACTATTTCCTCGCAGGCGGAACATTAACCTGGCCTATAATAGGGCTGGCGCTTTTTTCTACTAACATTTCTACTATTCATCTCGTCAGCCAGGCACAAGAGGGCTACAAGAACGGCTTAGCCTATGGCAATTTCGAATGGATGGCACCTTTTATGCTGATAGTGTTGGCTTTGTTTTTCGCCCCGTTTTATATCCGCTCAAGAGTCGCTACCCTGCCCGATTTCCTTGAGCAGAGATATAACCGCTCCTGCAGGGACTGGCTGGCAGTTCTTTCGATAATATCAGCTATCTTTATTCATATCGGTTTCACCCTTTACACCGGCGCTGTAGTGCTTGAGGGTTTGTTTGGAATACCGATAATGGTAAGCATTGTCGTAGCGGCGGTTTTGACTGGGCTTTATACTATTGTCGGCGGGTTGCTGGCGGTAGTTCTGACAGAATCAATACAAACTATTATTCTTCTCATCGGCGCTATTATAATAACAGCGGTGGCATATTCTAAAGTCGGCGGCTGGGAAGGCTTAACGGCGAGTGTCGAACCCGTAAAGCTCACCATGCTGCGCTCCGCTGACGACCCCTGTAATCTACCCTGGTATTCTGTTTTCCTGGGCTATCCTATAATCGGATTATGGTATTGGTGCGCCGATCAAACAATTGTCCAGAGAGTGCTCGGTGCCAAAGATGAGAACCACGCAAGGATCGGCCCTTTGTTCGCTGGATTTATAAAAATATTGCCCGTCTTTATTTTTGTTTTGCCCGGAACGATCTGCCTTGCTCTTATAAACCAGGGCAAACTTCCCCCTTTGGATGATGACAAAAATACCTATGCATTCTTAATAATAAATCTGCTGCCGACAGGATTAACAGGTGTGATGGCAGCGGCACTGCTGGCGGCTTTGATGAGCACGGTCTCAGGCGCGCTCAATTCCATTGCTACACTGTTCAGCTACGATCTTTATAAAAGATGGAAACCTGACACTCCTGATAAAAAACTGGTCATCATAGGTCGCATCGCCACTTTCGTCGCGATGATTGTGGCGATATTCTGGTCGCCGCTTATCAGCAGGTTTGACAGCATTTATCAGGGATGCAATGCTCTGATATGTTATATCGCCCCGCCTATAACAGCTGTGTTTATCTGGGGTGTGTTATGGAAAAGAGCTTCTTCCAAAGCCGCGATAACTACGCTTTTTGCAGGTTCATTTTTAGGACTCGTAGTATTCTTGCTGGATTGGTTCAAAGTCCAGACAGGTTGGAACATTCCTTTTATGATGTCCGCCTTTTATCTGTTTGTTATATGTTCAACAATTCTTGTGAGCATTTCTCTGGTTTGCCCTCATCAGCATACCGAAAAAAGCATCAAGCTCGTCTGGAACTCTCCGCTGGATGCTCTTAGAGGCCCTGCCTGGAAAGGGCTCGGCAATTATAAAGTTCTTTCTGTTTGTTTGTTTGTTATTATGGTTGTGTTGTATATTATTTTCCGCTGATAATTTTTGAGGAGAATTTAAAATGAAAAAAACATCTGTTATTGTATGGGTTATTTTGATTCTGGTTAGTATGACCCTGCTAACCGGTTGCTGTCAACAGGTAACAAGGCACGCAAGCGTCGTCGGTATCGACAAAAAAGATATCTGCGAATATAAGAAACTCCACGCCGACGTCTGGCCTGCGGTACTTAAAGACATCCGCCAGAGCAATATTGAAAATTACTCGATATACTTAGGCCAAACCACCCCTGATAAAAACTATCTTTTCTTCTATTACGAATATACCGGTCACGACCATAAAAAAGATATGGCCAAAATGGCTAAAGGTGAGGAAATGCAGAGGTGGTGGAAAATCACCCTGCCAATGTTGAAGCCTTTAGAGGTTCGCAAAGAAGATGAACACGGCGCAAAGTGGGAAGAAGTTTTCCACCACCAAGGCCCAGCCTACAAAGGTAAACCCGCTAAACGATTTGGCTCAATCATAGGCATAGAAGAGAAAAATATTCTTGCCTATACCCAAATGCACGAGACCGTCTGGTCTGGTGTGCTGGCTTCCATAGACAGATGCAATATTCGCAATTATTCGATTTACCTCGGCCAAATAGAACCGGGAAATTGGCTGCTATTCAGCTATTTCGAATACATTGGCAATGACTTCGAAGGCGACATGGCAAAGATAGGTGATAAGGTAACAAAAACATGGTGGACCTATACCGACCCCTTGCAAACGCCTCTGCCGACACGCAAAGAGGGCCAGCATTGGACAACATCCGAAGAAGTCTTCCATACAGACTAAGCTTTAAATAACGCCTTTTTTGAGAATGATATTTGCATACAAAGCTTTTTCGCCGGTAGCTACGACAGCGTATGCTTTTTTAGCTCTTTCGTAAAAGTTGAATCGCTCTACAAAATCAAAGTCGGTAAATTTTTCGCCGCTTGCAGCAATTATCTTTTCGTATTCCTGCCAGATTGTAGGCTTGGTACTATCACCTTCGACAACACTCATCAGCACAACAGGTTTTGGAACATATATATCCAGCGGAAATAATTTCAGCACAGATTCGAGCAGCGGGCATACACCATGGCCGTCACAGCGGATAAGCCTTTGCGCAATACTCGCTGATGGAAAATTTCCGTCAGCCAAAACTATCTCATCACCATGACCCATTTCCATTAAAACCTTCAGCAACCCAGGTGATAATATACTGTCAATCCCTTTAAGCATTTCCGATGCCTTTCTGTATTTAAATACTATTGCTTATTATACTGATCCTAATTGAATTTCACCGTTTATCCGCGGGTAAATAACTTAGAAATAATAAGTTACGGATTTATTCGCGGACATTTCTTAGCCTTCAAGGGTATTAAATTCCTCTACTGCTTCGAACATCGCGATTATATTCTCAGGCTCAATCTCAGGCAAAATATTATGAACTGTATTAAAAACAAATCCGCCGTCTTTAGAAAATATCTCAAGCCTTTCAAGAACATGCTCTTTAACCTGTTTAGGCGTTGCTCGGTTTAAGATATCACGGGTATCACAACCGCCGCCCCAGAAAGTAATATCATTGCCAAACTCTTCTTTCAGCTTTTCAGGCTCCATATCAACACAACTCGTTTGAACAGGATTCAAAATCTCAAAACCAGCTTCAATGAGCCCTGGAATAAGTTTATAAATCCCGCCGCAACTATGAAGCATTGTCTTCATTGAGCTGTTTTTCTTTACATAATCGCAGAGCTGCTTGTGCCTGGGCAAAAATAATTCTTTGTAGCTGTCCGGCGACATGAAAGGCCCGGTATCCATTCCCAGGTCGTCGCCGAATTTTATAATATCAACAACATCGCCTACATATTTGCACGCTTTTTCCAAACCAGCCATATGAGATTCCATCAAAGCATCCAGCAGCTTTGCCACATTATCCGAATCGGCAACGACATCCATCATAAAATTATCCATACGGCGAAGGAAAGATCCCCACTCAAAAAGGTTACAGCCGATACCAAGAAGCAATGCTTTGTCTGTTGTCTTGCGAAGCTCTATACATTTTTCTCGAAGCCTGTCCCAGAAATCTTCTTCCCCTGCGTGGTCCCATGGGCTCGGTGCAAAAATCGCCCACATAACTTTAGACATTGCTTTCGGCAGATCATCAAAATTGGCTGGATAGCCGTCAACATAAGGAAACTCACACTGGTCGAAAAATGTCCCGGTACTCGGCATCTTTGCGATCAAGTCACCATCTTTATCGTAGGCCAACCAGCTGCCATCGGGCTGTTTTACAGGCCGAAACCACTTCGGATACTGAGCTTTTGAGCCATCCACCAACTTTACGTCATACCATTTGTCACTATCGACGTTGAACGCCCTGCCGACGTCGAGAACATCTACGCCGAATTTTTCAATTATAAAATCTTCAGGCTCAGCTAACTGCTGAACCACATCATAGATACGCGTTTGACCCTGGGTTATGCCGAGGTGTTTTTTCAGATTGTTATAAGCGATCGCAGATATACAAGAGCTGGGAGTTGCCCCGAGATCCACCGGCACTTTATCGCCCTGTTTATGCTCTATAGCTGCAAGAACTCTTTCACGTGACGTCATAATAGTATTTCCTGAAAAAATCAATTCCAATATCTGCTCAAAACAGTATTCTACCAGCTAAATCAATCTCAATCAATTGTTTGACAGATTAGTTATTTGCCAATATCATTACTTGTTTGCAGTATTATGCTGTTATAACAGGATGGCCATGAGATATATTCTCAATTTATTATATTTAGTCGCTTTGGTGCTTATCAGCCCAATAGCAATTTACAGAATGATCCGCCAAAACCGCTACCGCAAGGGCTGGTCCAATCGTATCGGCAATATCAAAAGGCGTTTCCCCGACAAAAAATGCATCTGGATACACGCAGTCAGCGTTGGTGAGGTAAACGCTGCCAGAACTATCATAAAAGAGCTCAGTGAAAAGCTCTCCGATCGCGAGATTATTATCAGCACAACAACCGATACCGGCTTTGCAAGGGCCACCGCCATTTATGGCGATAAACATTTGGTTTTCTTTTTCCCGATGGATTTTACCTTCACAATGAAACGGGCATTTAAAAACATCCGCCCCAATTGCTGTTTGCTGATGGAGTTGGAAGTTTGGCCTAACTTTGTGCGTATCGCAAATGAATTCAACGCTCCGGTCATTGTCGTTAATGGTCGAATATCCGATAGAAGCTTTGCGAGATACAGCAAAATCAAACCCGTTGCCCGCATGATGTTTTCCAGAATCAGTTTGATACTTTCGCAATGTCAGCAATATACCGATAGATTCATCGCACTGTCAGTCAGCAGCGAAAAAGTTATTACTACCGGCTCATTAAAATACGATACAGCAGAGACGAACCCAAACGCCGATGAGGTAAAAGAGCTTAAAGAAAAACTAAAACTTACAGATGAACCCTTGCTTGTTGCCGGCGGTACGGGCAATGATGAAGAAAAAATAATCCTCGATGTATTCTGTAAATTAAAAAAACTGCACAAAGACTTAAGGCTCGTAATCGTACCTCGCAAACCTGAACGTTTCGATGAAGTGGCTAAGCTTATCGAAGCTACGAGCTTTGGGATTATTCGTTTCAGCCAGGTTAAAGCCGGCAGCATTGAAGTAGCACCAGGTAATAAATCGATCATACTCGGTGACACGATGGGCGATCTGCGAAAGTTTTACGCCATCGCTGATATAAATTTTGTGGGCAGAACTCTTGTGCCTATGGGCGGCTCAGATATGATGGAGGCAGCGGCATCAGGCAATTGCACTATCTTCGGACCACATGCTTTTAATTTCAGACAAACTGTCGATGTCCTGCTTCAAGGCAGCGGTGCAATAATTGTTCAAAACGACCAGCAGCTATATGAAACTCTGCAAAAATGCCTTAGCGACCACGATTACAGAGAAACCATTGCCAGCAAAGGCAGAGATATAATCATCGAAAATCAGGGTGCTACACAAAAAGCTGTTGAGGAAATAGTTAAGCTGATCAGCTAAAATTAGCTTTCAGATCGATCTTTTCTGTACTTAGCAGTTAATGCCCTTTCAGGCACAAACTAAACCGGATTATACACATAGCTATAGTTCGGTTCGGATTGTGGTTTACCAGGCCAGCTTAGTTCGTCAAATAGAAACTCGCAGGCTTGTCTTAGCATTACATCAGGCATACTCGGTGTCATCTCTATCGAAGCTACGACGTCTTTTTCATAATCTTTAAGACAACCAAGAAGGTAATCCCAGTTTTCACGGGAGATACCGCCTTTTAATCCGGGCGGTTGATGGTCATCAGCCTGGCCGTAATTGTCATTCAAGTGCAGATGTGTCACTCTTTCTGCGAGCTGATCTGCATAGTCTTTGAAGCTGATTTTAGGATCTATATTTGCGTAGCCCACATCAAGACATAATTTCAGATCATCGAACCTTTCAGCAAGTTTAAGAACTTTTTTCAAAGGCCCCGTTTCAATTGAAACAGATACCTGACTTTGTTTTGCATAATTTATTATTTCCGCTGAGAAATCACAGCCATTGATATCTGATTGCTCCGGGATGCCAAAGCTTTGCAGGTCTGTGACAATATCCGCATCAAGCAGCCTGGCACAATCTATCTGCTCTCGCCATTGTTCCAAAGACGGGTTATCATTTCTGCTCCGCATTACCACGAGCATATCTTTCGTTGCTTCTGTAAGTCTGGGCCAATTGCGTTTGTTGTAACGACACTCATTATAGCCCTTCATGCTGGGCCAAAGTTCTACGCCGAAGCCGCGGGATTTGAGGAACTGGCATTCCTGTTCGAAAGAAAGGTAATTTTCACGCCACCAGAATATCATAGTTGAAACAGCATACTTAATCTGCATAACAAAAACTCCTGATATCAATACTGCCAAGCCGGATATTGCCAGCCCAAACAAAAAACATTTAAAAAATACTTCTCTTCAACCGCACTTAAAAAAGCGATAACCAGCTTTGAACTGTTGAATATTTTTTTCTCAAAGATGTTATTTCTTCGCTGTGCTGTCATATATCGGGCAAAAAAGCCTTATATATTTCATATTTTATTGTTTTAGCTGTTTTTTTAACTTTAAAAAACGCAGCTTTCAGCTTAAGGTCCTATAAAACGAACCAAAATCATGGTTAACGGGCAAATATCTCAGGGCAAATAAATATTTTTTGAGCTTTTAGGCTGTTTGGAAGAGTTAAAAGCTTGGTTTATTGCTAAATCTTAAAATTTTTGTTGAAATATTCGCGGAAACTGGTAGAATTCGGTGTTTTAGGTCGTTGGAGAAATTGACAATGAAAAAAGATATACATCCAAAATATGAAAAAGTTACTGTTCGTTGCGGCTGTGGAAACACTTTTGAGACAAGAAGTACCGCAACCGAAGTACACGCTGAGATATGTTCAGCATGCCATCCGTTCTATACCGGTAAGCAGAAATTTGTTGATACCGCTGGTAGAATTGAACGTTTTCAGAAGAAATACGGCAAACAGGACTATTTCAAGAAAAAAGACGAAAAGAAGTAGATTCTTTGATTATGAACTATCGAGGCTCCGTATGTGCTGCGCACTTTTAGCGGAGCCTTTACTATTTATCTGAAAAGCTCTTCCACAATCTAACCCTGTTATTTAAGAAATTGTTCATTATGGCTGTAAATAAAGATTCGATACTGAAAAAATTAAATGAGATCGAGCAGCGCCATATCGAGATAGATAACAAAATAGCCGATCCTGAGATAGTATCTGACCATAATAAGCTGATTAGTTTGAGCAAAGAACAGGGCAAGCTCAAATCAATCGTCTCACAATACCGCAAGTATAAAAAAATCGCTGAAGCTATCGCTGAAGCGCACCAGATAATAGATGACCCTGACAGTGATAAAGAATTTAAAGAGCTGGCTGCCGATGAGCTTGAAAGTATACAGGGCAAAGACGAAGCCATGTTGGAAGATATACAAAATGAGCTGGTGATGGCTGACGACAAAGCTGTCAATTCAGTTATTATCGAAATTCGCGCCGGCACAGGCGGCGATGAAGCTGCTATTTTCGCACACAACCTTTATACAATGTATGTCAGGTACGCCGAAACCAAACACTGGAAAGTGGAACAGCTTGACTTCAGTGCTACAGACCGAAATGGCTTTAGAGAAGTTGTATTCAGCGTAAAAGGCAACGGAGTATGGTCCGAGCTTGGTTATGAGTCCGGCGGCCACAGGGTTCAGAGAGTTCCGGAAACAGAATCTCAAGGCCGAGTTCACACTTCCGCTGCTACTGTTGCGGTATTGCCTGAGCCAGAAGAAATAGATATAAATATCAACCCGGCCGATGTCCTGGAACACGTCAGCAGAGCGGGCGGCCCCGGCGGCCAGGCAGTCAACAAGCTAAACTCCGCTATCAAGCTTGAGCACGTTCCGACTGGTATTACAGTCAGCATGAGAGACGAAAAAAGCCAACACAAAAACCGCGCAAAAGCATGGCGAATCCTGAGAAGTAGAATTTACGACAAGATCGAAAGCGAAAGAAGAGCTGAAAGAGACTCACAGCGAAAAGACCTGATCGGCTCAGGAGACAGAAGTTCAAAAATCAGAACTTACAACTTCCCGCAAAACCGTGTAACCGACCACAGGATCAACCTTTCGCTTTACAGCCTTGACAAAATCATCCTCGGCAATATGGCAGAAATCGTAAAAGCCCTGCAACAATACGACATCCAGCTAAGAGTTGAAAACCTCTGATACCATTCATGGTAATAAATTTCCGCGAATAAATTCATAACTTCTTATCTTTGAGTTATTTACCCGCGGATAAAGCAAAAAATTTAATTG
>CAYZEH010000108.1:0-9155 GCA_964477135.1 uncultured Pirellulales bacterium
CTTGTGTTCCACGATGAATTTGACGGCGACGAAGTAGACGAGTTTCTCTGGACCAAAGGGCTTCGCTGGGGAACAGGAGTCGATGCATTACCTGCTTTTATGGATGATGCTTTTGTTTTCGATAATGGAATACTTCATATCATGGACGAAAAGCGGGACTGTTATGATGTCGATGGTACACTTAAACATTATTCAACCGGTTGCCTGCGGACATCCCGAAAGTTTGAATATAATTACGGTTGGTATGAGGTTCGCTGCCAGATGCCGGGATATCTTGGAGCATTTCCAGCTTTTTGGTTGTTCCCGCATCATGATACATACTATCCCCGCGCAGAGATTGACATAATGGAACACGTTCACAGTTGGGGCAATGTTACCAGCTGCAATATGCACTGGAACGGCTACGGCGAAGAACACGAATCACTCGGTGCGCAGAAATATGATGTACCAAATATATGGACACAAATGCATACTTACTCGCTGTTGTGGTCGCCCGGAAATATTAAATTTTACGCTGATGGATATATGTTCTATGAATACTCAGGTCCGGAGGTTCCCGCTGAGGCAATGTATATAATACTAAATGGAATGGTAAGAGATTACCATGGCGATGGTGTGGACGATGCATCTCTGCCCGCATCCTTCAAGATCGATTACGTCAGGGTATATGAAAAAACAGAATAATAAAAGCTCTGGCGAAAGCTGCTTCCTGCCGCAGCTGACCTAAATTTGCTTAAACTTCAGAGACTTTTCCGTAAACTTGATTATATCGCTCATCATCTGTACAGCTTCGACAGGATGCTTGCCGACAGCGGTTTCGCTGGAGAGCATTACATAGTCAGAACCATCTATTATCGCATTAGCAACGTCACTTACCTCTGCACGCGTGGGGCGGATATGTTCGGTCATACTCTCTAACATTTGAGTGGCGGTAATTACGAAAGTCCTGTGATGGCTGCACTTTTTAATGATCATCTTCTGCATTATAGGAACTTCATATATTGGCAAAGAAACACCCATATCGCCTCGGGCAATCATAATGCCGTCAGAAACTTCCATGATCTCATCAATATTTTCAATTCCCTGACGGTTTTCGATCTTGGCGATCAAGGGACAATTAAATTTGTTCTGGTTAATAAATTCTCTTACACAGAGAATGTCATTTTTGTTTCTAACAAAGGACTGGGCAATAAAATCAACCTTGTTTGCTATGCCAAACAGAAGGTTATTTTTGTCTTTGTCGGTTAAGCCCTCTATTTTCAAATTGATGTCAGAAATATTAATGCCTTTATGCTCCTTTAAAATGCCGGAAACGAGAACTTCTGCCTTTATACCGTCCTTATTGCGGCTTTTGACTTTCAGGGCGATGTTACCATCATCAATGAAAATGTGACAACCTGTTTTTATGTCATAGAGGGAACCATTGTAATCGAACGGTATGACATCTTTTTTGCTGGTTTCGGGTTTGTTAATCAGGGTTACTATAGTGCCCTTTACAAGTTCAATAGATTTTCTTGTGCCTTTGAACAGACCAACCCTTATCCTGTAGCCTTCAAGGTCTTGTAGGATTTTTATTTTATTTCTGCGGGTCTTATTCAACTGCCTGATAATATCCATACTTTGCTTATGGGTTTTGTGGGTGCCGTGAGAGAAATTAAGCCTTGCTACACTCATGCCGGACAGGATCATTTTTTTTAAGACAACAGCTTTACTGCAAGAAGGTCCCACTGTACAGATTATTTTTGTCTTGCTCATTTTTGCTCCTGTGGTCATTAGTGAATCTGACATTTCCTATATAACAATAATATATCCTTGCTCAGCTACGCTGCCGGGCCACTTTTCCCAACAGAATATCAAATCTATCCCGAAAATTCAATATCCAAGTATTTCGAAGGTGCACAGCTTGACTTTTTTACAATTATATGCTATAACCATGTTAACCTTATCTGGTGGAAAGAGGTATATAACTAAAAGTACTTTTTAGGAGATAGGTTCGTGATGAAAGACTTAAAATTGGTAGGCCGATTTCGGAGGTTCCAAAAAGTATGAGAAAAAATGTTGAGGATTTTATTCAGAAATGAAATTAAGGATGTCGGTGAAATTATGAGTGATACTGGTCTCATAGCTTTTTTGATTCACGATGCGTTGCTTTTATTAGCTGTCGTTAATCCCATCGGTAATATTCCGATCTATGACGATTTAACCAAGGAAATGCAAAAAGACAAACGCCGCCAAATCATAAATACAGCGGTTGTTACATCTTTCTGTATAGTTGTTGTCTTCGCCCTAATAGGCGATTGGGCTCTAAAAAATCTGTTTGAAGTAACTATTGAAGAGTTCAAGATAGCCGGAGGAATCCTGTTGTTTATCGTTGCGGTTCGGGGTGTAATGTCTGGTGTTAGCTCGTATACTAGCTCATCAAAAGATTATCGAACGCTGGCTATCTTTCCATTGGCTTTTCCCATAATTGTAGGACCTGGTACGCTTGCGGTAACAATCATCTTGGCTCAACACCGGGGACCTATACAAATGGTTTCGATTTCTTTGATAACCTTTTTGATTGTGTTGCTTATTGCCCGAAATGCGAATTTCTTGACACGGTTGTCCGGTCGATATGGAGCGATGATTATTCCCAGATTGCTCTACCTTTTTTTGGCGTCCAAAGCTATAGCCTTGGTACTTGAGGGAACATTAACGTTCCTTAAACAGAATTTATAGGCCATTCCGACGAAATAGACCTGGTGAGCAAAGTGTCTGCAAATTAGAATGGGTTTATCCCCTGGGGTTTACCGTTATCCTCCAGTAGGCAGGGATGACTGGCCTTGGTAATTTATTTCATGTCTGCAAGTTTTTCTGCGATTGAGTGTACTTTATCTTTTTCCACTATCAAGAGAGCTATTGCGGTAACCATTTTAGCGTATTCGTTATCTGTTCATTTTAAGTTTATCAAATAACAAGCTTCGTAATAATCTGATTTGTGCAAAGTTTTCCCTCCTGAAAATCCGTAAAGTTTGAGACGGTTGTCTTTGTAATATTGGCCATCGCTCTATTTGTAAAAAAAGCCTGGTGGCCAGTTATAATAACGTTTGGGAACGTAAGCAACCTTGCAAAAATATCGTCCTGAATTACGGTGTCACTTAGATTTTCGAAGAATAGACCAGGCTCCTCCTCATATACATCTAAACCGAGATATCTGATTTTGCCGGATTTTAGACCATCTATAACTGCAGAAGTGTCAATTAATCCGCCCCTGCTGGTATTGATGAGCATTAAACCGGTTTTCATCTGGTTTATGGCTTCGACATTAATCATATGGTATGTTTTAGGTATTAGTGGGCAATGCAGTGTAATTATATCCGAACTGATAAATAGTTCTTCAAGAGAGACATACTTTACACCTATGGCAACGCAAGAGGGATTTGGCTCTAAGTCATATGCAAGCACCTTACAACCGAAACCATAAAGGATTTTAGAAACCACCTGTCCAATTTTTCCTGTGCCGATTATCCCAACAGTCTTATCATGCAACTCAAACCCTAAGAGGCCATCCAAAGAGAGATTCCCGTCTCGAACACGATCGTATGCCTTGTGGATTTTTCGGTTCAAAGCCATAATAAGTCCAACGGTATGCTCTGCAACCGCATAAGGTGAATATGCTGGCACATGAACAACAACTAAACCAAGATTCTCGGCAGCACGAAGATCAACATTATTGAAACCCGCACAACGTAAGGCGATAAGACCAACACCGTTTGCAGCCAGCATCTTCAGGACAGATTCATTCAATTGGTCATTGACAAAAACACAAACAGCTTGAAACCCCGTGGACAGCGGCGCAGTTTTATCCGTGAGACGCTCCTCGAAAAAAACTAACTCGTGCCTGCTGGATTTGTTGGCATCAGTAAGAAATTGTTTATCATAGGTTTTTGTACTAAAAACGGCAACTTTCATAGTAGTGCCCCTTTCTGCATTTAAAGAGTACTCAAGACCGCAAGACCAACTTTTATTGAGCTTTTTGTCTTGGACCAAGAACTTTTTCAATCTCCGCAAGTAGCGTATCAGGTTCGACAGGCTTCTCAATAAAAGCCTTAACCGGCATCCAGGTTTCATCCGGCCCAAACTTAAAGGGTAGGTCCAGAGCTTTTCTGACCCCCGATAGCATGATAACCGGAATATTCTTAAGAACGGGGTCTTTATGAAGTTGCCTTGAGACCTCAAAGCCATCAGGCCCTGGAGGGCCGGCAAACATCACGTCAAGCAAGATTAGGTCGGGAGTCGTAGCCCTTGCCTTCTCAATTCCTTTTTTTGCTTGGTAAGCATAGTAAACCTCATAGCCTACGCTTTCTAGGAGAGTTTTTACCATGTCCACAAGTTGGACATCGTCGTCAATAACCAATATTTTTTTCATTTGACGCATTGTTATGCTCCTTTCTTAACCTTTTTATAGTTTCCCTGTGTGCCAAGGGTAGAGTTATTCTAATTTTTTCTGGATTTACTCATCAAGTGCACTTTTCACATATTTAAGGAGAGTTGCTGGTTCGAGTGGTTTCTGCAGAACAAATCTAACGTGCATTTGCTCTGGTGTTACGGGCTCCAAAGAAGACTGAAGACCCAGAGCGGTCAGCAGGATTCTGGGAACATCCTTGTTTTTTTCGTTTTCATTTAATTTGTCAACAACATTAAAACCTGCGCCCCATGTTTCCATCATAACATCAATAATAAACAAGTCGGGGTTTTCGGTTTCAGCCTTTGCCAAGCCTTCTTTGCCACTACTGGCACTAATAACCTCGTAGGAATTTGCTTCCAGAAACTGTTTCGTGTTCTCAATAAGATCAAGGTCGTCGTCAATAATCAGTATTTTTTTCATGTGTATTTTCCTTTCTATTTAGGCAATGTAAAACTAAACGTAACCCATTTTCCTTCTGATTCAGCCCATATCTTGCCCCCTTGTTTTTCTATAATTTCCTTGCAAATAAAAAGGCCTAAGCCGGTTCCTTTTTTTCCTGCATATTCGGGACTATCTATACGGCTGAATTTTTTAAAAAGCATAGACATTTTTTCCTTAGGGATTCCTTTGCCTTCGTTACGAACATTAAAGACAACTTTCTCCCTATCCGGTTTGTAATTCAGTTCTATTCGCCCATTTTCTTTTCCGTATTTTATCGCATTAGACAACAGGTTGTCATAGACAATTCTTAAAAGATTTTTATCGGCATTAAGCTCAACTTCTACAGGAATATGATTTTCAATCGCCATTTTTTTCTGTTGCAGCTCCTGTTTTAGGCTCTCAAGAACGGGTTTGACCACGTCTTCCAAAACTCTAAATTGTGTTTTATTTACATGTACTTCCCCTTTTTCAAACCTTGAAAGATCTAGATAGTTATTAATCATGTCCTTGAAATAATTAAGGCTTTTTGCAACAGAATCCAGACATTTTTTCTGTGCCGAATTTAATTCACCAATGTATCCATCCTTAACAGTGAACAAACCCATAATGGCAGAAGCTAATGGGTTTTTAAGCTCATGCGATACGAATCCAAGCATTTCCATGTAATTCTTATTTGTCGTTTTTAGTTCTACGTTAACCTCTTCTAAAGTTTTTTGCTTTTTTTCAATCTCGCTGCGTTGCTTTTGTAACTGTCCAGCCATGTGGTTAAAAGACTCACATAATCTGCCAACCTCATCTTTGTTTTTGACCTCTACGCGGGAAGTCAAATCACCGGCGGTAAGCTTCTGGGTGCCACGAGATAAATTTGCAATTGGTCGAAGAATATTACCGGCAATTAGGAATATGACTAAAAACGTCAATATCATAACCGCCAATATTGCAGCAAGCTGCAAAACAAGTTCTCTTGAGGCCGCATCGAGATACTTTTGTTCGAGTTCACCTATATAGAGCATCCCTATAATTTCATCATTAGGATTTCGTATCGGGTCATACTGTGAAATATACCACTCATCAAGCACTGTTGCCCGACCTGTCCAGGAAACTCCCCTATTCAGTACATGTTCAGCAACTTCTTTTGAAACCCTTGTTCCAATCGCACGTTCACCCTTATTATTTACTACGTTAGTCGAAATTCTCAAATCTTTCATGAAAATGGTGGCAGTTCCTACCGGTTTACCTTTATAGCTTCTGCCTTCAAAGACAAGGTTCCTGATTTTATCTACTTCGTCTATAGAACCATTTAATAAAACTCCTGCCATCAACACACCTTTGCACTTATTTTCAAGAATCACCGGCACTGTAGCCAGCATGAACATCCCTGTAGGCTCGCCGCCATGTTTCTTACATCTTTCGACAAGATCTTTGCTTTCACGATCAAGCTGCTCAGGATGAATCAAAACAGTACCCATCATGGCTTTGCCAGTTGCCAATGTTTTATTGACCATTATGTTGTCAACCAATGAATCACCTTTGCTATCAGGGACTCTGTTTCTCGTAATTACTTTTCCTTGTGAGTCAAGCAAGTTGACTATATCCAAATTATTTTTTTGCCGGAAAATTTCCAACTTATCCACAAGAGAATTTAAAGCATGGCTTTCAAAATCCTTAACAATTGTTGGCATTTGGGATTCTGCGAGAAGATGAATTTGTTCAAGCTTACCGTTATATATTAACCAAGCGGAATTTATACTTCGCTCGACCCGATCTCCGGCCCGCTTAATTGTTGTATTTTTGGACCAGTACATGGTTATGGCTGACATACACAATGCCAATATGAGAAATGTTATAACAATGCCAAAATTTAGCTTAGTTCGTAATTTCATTAGGAACACTCCAACATATAGTTGATCGTCCAAAAATCTTTTTGTGACCTTTAGCTAACCTCGATTATCCTAAACGATTCTCTGCGGTTTAGCAACATCTTTTTCTTCAACCTGGGTGGGACGAACGTTTCCTGTTATAGATATGAATATCTATTAATCGTAATTACTGGACAGCTTGGGAGATTTGCCTTGCGGTAAGATGCTTTTCAAGACCGTCGCTGAAAAACCACAACCATTAAATTCTTAAGCATCGCAAAAAAACTTTATGAAAGCTTATTCTGTTACTTTGATAAGTCTTTTTGCGGCGAAAGTCTGGCCGAACATGTCTGTGCTTTTGATGTTAATTATGTGGAGGCCTTCGGATAAGTTTTTCGGCAGAGCAGCTTCCCATATATGCAGTGATCGTGATCCTTTTGCCCAGCTATATCTGTAAATGTTCTTTTCATCTTCCCATTTTCTCATTTTTACAAAGTATGGATCGGGGTTTTTGGAAGCTTTCATTGCAAGCCATTTCCCGTCGTCAATGTTCATTTTGACGACCGCCTTTTCCGAAGCGGCGAAAATGTTGGCGCTAACCTTGGTTTCAGATAGCTGGCTCATCTTTACTTCATCCGGAGCGTAAACCGTCATCTGAAAATCATCGTCTTTGCCGAAGGCTTTGTACTTCAACGAATAGTCATTGCCCTTTAGGTTCAACGTAGTGTATCCAGCCGGAGCGCCATCGCACATCATTGAGTGCGGGGTATCTGAGTATGGGTCGGGTGTTCCCATCCACCATCCTCCGCAGACTGCTCCTGCGATGTAGTGATGGTGTGGCTTTGGGCCGTGGAAGTTGTGACTTTCGTCATAGAAGATGTGATGGAGCAGGTGATCGTGGCCTGCGATGCTTAAGCTTTGGTCGAAGTCTTTCAGCAAAGCCAATAACTTATCGCGACCTTGGTCAAAACTATGCAGTCCGCCGTGCATCAGCAGTACGACAAGTTTATCGTTGCTTACATGCTTCAGATCGTTGGCGATGAAGGTTAGCGTTTCAGTGTTAATACCCTCATTGTATTTGAGGTGTTTTTTTTCTGTTCTTTTTGCGATGATGGAGTCCAGAACGATAAAGTGTACCTTACCGTAGTTAAAGGAGTAGTTGACAGGGCCGTAGATGCGTTTGAATGTGTCGAGTGATCCCGAATCACCTTCAGCGAGAAAGTTCATATCGTGATTGCCAGCTACGTTGTACCACGGAAGGTTCATCATTGCGACAGCTTGGTTGAGGCTGTCAAGTACGGAGAGATTATTGCCGGCGTTGTCGCCGAGACTTATACCGAAAGCTGCTTTGGTGTTGATGACTTCTGCGAGTTGTCGGCGGAAATATATGACCTCTTTTTCATTGCCTGTCTGAATGTCGCCGAACAGTATGACATCAAATTTATCGGATTCCTGTTGTCTTTGCAGGGGAAAATCTATCGATGCGGGTTTAGCTCCGGTTGGCGCGATGCCGGGGAATTTTAACTGTGAAGGTGAACCTGCGGGTTTATTAATGTAGTAGAACCTGGGTAGATTATTTTTGCCGAGCTGTGTTTTCCAACCTGCGGGTTTTATTACGAAGACTATGCAATCGTCTGTGACGAGTAGTTTGTATTGACCATTGCTGTCGGTGGTGACGACATCCGTGCCGTTGGAAACCGCGACCTTTGCGATACCTACTTCCCGCGCATCCTGAATGCCGTTGCCGTTAACGTCATTGTAGACGATCCCGGTCGCATCCTGCTGCCCAGCGATAGTAGAAGTCTCAAAGACACTACAGATGACAAAAAACATGCAAACTATTAGAAAAGCCATATTATATTTCATTTTTGCTCCTGTGGTCATTAGTGAATCTGACATTTTTCATATAACAATAGTATATCCTTGCTCAGCTACGCCGCTGGGTCACTTTCCTGATAGAATAGCAAATCTATCCCGAAAATTCAATATCCAGGTTCATTTTGAAGGTACACAATTTGATTTTTTTGCAATTATATGCTATAATCATGGTAACCTTATCCGGGGGAAAGAGGTATATAACTAAAAGTATTTTTTAGGAGACAGATTCGTGATGAAACACTTAAAATTGGTAAAAGCTGCCTGTTTGTTCCTGTTTATAGCTCTTTTTTGCTCAATAAGTTTAGCTATTGATGGAGATATTAACAACGACAGCAAAGTAAACTTCGATGATCTTACTATAATTGCTGAAAACTGGCTTGATAGTTGCTCTGACCCTTCATGGTGCAACGGCGCCGATATTGACACCGATAACATCGTCAATATGAAAGACTACGCTCTGCTCGCCGGTAATTGGGGCAAAGACAGCAGCCTTGTTTTATGGTACCAGATGGACTCGCCTGATGACTTCA
>CAYZEH010000109.1:0-9128 GCA_964477135.1 uncultured Pirellulales bacterium
AGTTTTAAGCGTACGAATTTTTGATTAGATATTTAAAAATAAAAAGAGCAACTGTTTTACCAGTTGCTCTTTTTTTTTAACCTGCGTTATTTTTTTGAGAGAGAGAAGAGATCTAATTTACTTTCTGTGCCTTTTCAACAGAGCTACTGAAGCTAAGCCAAGCAGAAATATTGTTGCAGGTTCAGGTACCGCGTTAGATAAGTCACCAATTGTTATGCCGGTCGGCATGGTCGCAACCAAAGCAATTTCTGAAAAATCAGTTGGGTCGAGTTCGTAAACAGCACCTGTTGTGCCGCTGACGGTTTTGCTGCCGTAAAGCTTGCCATCTACCCATACAAGACCTGCATGGTAAACGCCGCCTTTTTTCGCTATATTAGTTGGGTCAGTTGGATCCCATACGTAATTACTGACAGTGTCGTATGTCCAAAAGGTATTGTTGGTACTAATATAAAGCTTTCCACCAGGCCCCCAGGCTATATCACCAGCGGCATATCCACCGACATCTGGAAGTGTATAGCTGATAGTTCTTGCACCAGTGTTTTTGTCGATCTGGTAAAGGAAGCGTGTGTCGTCACCAATGAAAGCACCATCTACAAAGCTGTTAGTTCTATCAAGTATCCAGAGATTTCCTAAAGCATCCACCGTAGCATTTTCCTCTGAGATTTCAGTGGTGTCAATCAAAGTGTGAATATTAGTTAGAGGATTCCATTTTACCATGCCTCTGTGGTTGCTTTCTGCGTTCCAGTAGTAAGCATTGCTTCCATCGTAAGTCAGGCCAACCGATGTAAAGGAACCTGATGCAACAGTTGTTACTACCCCTGTTGTGATATTGATTTCATAGATGCTGGCATTGTTAGTGCTGACAGCATATATATTTTCATTAGCAGCCAAAGCTGAGCCTGCCGTCATTGTCGCCAATATTAATACTATGAATAATTTTATTTTTCTTTTAAATTTCATTTCCACACCTTACTTTCTGTTTTCTCGCTTAATGTTTTTTTTGATACCCTAAACAGCACGTTTTTTGCGACGCATACAGCCCCAAAGAGCCCCGGTTGTCAGCATGATTATCGTAGCTGGCTCTGGTATTGTGTAAAGATGCCCAACTGCATATGTTGGAACACCGGAAGAGGTTCCAAAGGCAGAACCAAGGCCCATCACAGGTGCGTAATTACATACAAACCAAAGCTTTGCAGAAGTTTGCCCGCTATAGATCGGAGTGACAAAGAAACCGCCATCTACACTCTGCAGAGGTGCGCCAACAGGGCCCCAGTTTGAAGGACTAACACCGCCGCCTTCATAATTAACATTTGCTACGTTAAGGGTTAGATTCAAAGTATCATCAACACCGATTGAGAAAAAACTGATCCCAATACTCGTGCTGGTCAACTCATAAGTGTAAAGGTACTGATTGGCATATACGCCATTTGCGTACAGATAAACATAACTGTCTACCACTCCTAAGGCTCCAAGAGGTGAATTGGCGATGCCTGCCACCTGTGTTTTTGTACCTGCGGGTATAGGCATCAACCCTGCTGTTGCAGAGCCTGCAAGGAATGTAGCCACAAGTAAAACAATTAAAAGCTTGATTTTTTGTGTTTTTTCCATTTTTTTCCATCCTTAACAAAAGAGTAGTATTTCCGTTCTTTTTATATTCACAAACACATTCAACAACAAAAGAACACTTGCGGATGAACACTACGCGAAATAAGCGCGCAGACTCCATGCACAAATATAACTCTCTCTTGAAAAATCCTCCTCGGTTACTGCAACGTCTCCCTGCTCCACCGCTCCCAATACAACTGCGAAGTAATTACTTTTTAAGTTTCAAAAATAAATAATTACAAACTGCAAAATAAACAACCGGGCCAAAACATATAGTGAGTTTTCCTTCCCCCGCTCAACTTAGAATATTGGAGCATATTCATTAAGTTAAGTCAAGGACTTTTTTTTATTTTTTTAAAAAAGACAAACTTACCCAAAAGGTAGTTGGTAAAGTGTTTTTGGGATAAAGCTGTAGCATAGGCATTTTTGAGGCTGTGGTAGTCCTATAAAGGCTGATTTATACTTTTTTGAATTGATATTTGGGGTGAATTTTACTTCTAAATAAATCTCACTCTTTAATAAGACGATAACATGAAATGTTGCGAATCATTTATTTTTTCAGTAGGGCAGAAAATAATGAAAAAAATCAATACAGATAAATGTGAATCACAAAAAGATTCGGATCAAACATCTTTTAATTCGGCTGTTGGCTGGGCAAAAAGAAACCTTCTGAATTTGCCTGACGGCGGTATTACACCGAAGCGAAAGACGGCAAGAATGCTTTTGCCTGTGATAGCAATCTTCCTGGTTTTTGTGCTTGTTCGTGTTTTTAATGTATCTTCGCCTCAAAGTGCGGTTTCTGAACCAATAAGCCTGATAGAGCAAACAATTGAAGATGCGAACGATGCCAATTCAAATGAGCAACTCGAATGGCAGATTCCTGAGATGTACCCGAATAAGCTTACTGACTTTAAATAAGATATAGGCACTTGCATCAGATAAAGGTCAAAACGGCAATTTAAGCCTAAGAGAGATGTTTATAATACTCCCCCAAAACTGTGTACTGTGATCACGTCTTTTGTTCTTCATGATTTGTATCCTGGAACTTTTATCGTCTCAGGCAACAAATCCACCTTAATTATGCGTCCAGTTTTTAGGGAGTATTATAGTCTACCATGTTAAATTTAGCTTAATTAACCTGCATAGGCAGCTTCGCTGAAGGCAAGAATGGGAATAAAGATAAAAGGTAAAAAGCAAATTCCGATTCCAAAGCCAGCACCTTTGCCAAAAGCCTTGGCAAGTTCTAAAGAAACGATAACTGCTATTATAATGTTAACTACCGGGATAAACATCAAAAGCAACCACCACCATGGTTTTGATACTATTTCCAAAAGAACTAAAACATTATAAAAGGGGATCAGACATGTCCAGCCCGGTTTACCAGCTTTAACAAAAACTTTCCAATAACCAGCAATTACTAAAATAATTATTGCCAATTGAATTATACCAGTGAATCCTCTCATTTTCAAATCCTTTCATTTTAAACATTATTTGCGAACCAATTCGGGAGAACTGATTTCAATATTAACTTTTTCCCTTGCTATTTAGCTTCTTTAAATAGAAATGTTAAACAAATCCAAAGTGTATGTCAAAATAAATGTAAGGTATTATTTATACTATTTTATGCGCGAATTCTTTTGTACTTATTCTGTCCGAAGGTCCCTCTTTTTTCCCAAGCTCAGCATTAAGCTGGTTTTTATCGCCGAGATGTCCTACCGCGATAGCGGCATATATTTTGTGTGTTTCTTCGTCAAGCCCCAGAAAGTCCATAGCAGAATTTCGATTGAAACCCGCCATCGCATGAGCATATAGCCCCATCTGTCTTGCCTGCAATGCCAAAGACATCCATGCTGCCCCAGCGTCAAATCCCGACCATGGATTTGTTTTATTGTTATACGCAAAATTATTTCGACCTGCTATATATATCAATGCCGGTGCATTACTTGCCCACGATTGATTCAACTCTACCAGCGTTTCAACGAATTCTGCATGTTTTGGCGAATCCGCAGTGGCATAATAAAACTGCCAGGGCTGTTCATTGTAACACGAAGGCGCCCACCGGGCTGCTTCAAATAAAGACTGCAATTGCGACGGCTTTATAGGCTCAGAGGAAAAAGCTCTTGGTGACCAGCGGCCTGTAAACATCTCAGCTATATCAGCCTGCGGTTTTCTCTCTGCCATTTTTTTATCCCTTCTTTTAACTCCGAATCGCTAATGATTGCCTCAATAAAGTTATATCGAATAAATAAAAAGGTCAAGGTTTTTACTTTTTTATCTTTCGTAGAATTCTTGATTATTCGGTCTTTTTCTGGTATCCTTACCGGATTATTGAATCAGCGAAAGACTTTTGTGCTGTAACTTGCTTTTCTATAATTAGTTATGGCGTAGAGTTTTCGGGCTGACGGTTGTTTTTGCCTGTGCTAAGGAGTTAGATATCAGATGTGCGATAAAAAAGGCGTTTATAATTTTAATGAAATAGAAAAGAAGTGGCAGAATTTCTGGCAGGATAACAAGACTTTCAAAGCTGAAGACGGCGGTGGTAAGCCTAAGTATTATGTACTGGATATGTTCCCCTATCCAAGCGGCCAGGGCCTGCACGTCGGTCATCCGGAAGGCTACACCGCAAGCGATATCGTATCACGTTACAAAAGAATGAAAGGCTTTAACGTTCTGCATCCTATTGGCTGGGATGCCTTTGGTCTGCCCGCGGAGCAATACGCTATCCAGACAGGTACACATCCAGCCCAGACAACAAAAAATAATATTGATAATATGCGAAAACAGATCAAGTCGCTTGGCTTCAGCTATGACTGGGACAGAGAAGTAAATACCACTGACCCGAAATATTTCAAGTGGACACAATGGATATTCCTGAAATTCTTTAACAGCTACTTTAACGAAGAGCTACAAAAAGCAAGGCCTATAGATGAGCTTCAGATTCCGGAAGGTTTATCTGACCAGGAAAAAAGAAAATATATTGATGAGCATCGTCTTGCTTATGAAGCTGAGGTAGCTGTCAATTGGTGTCCGGAGCTTGGTACGGTTCTGGCGAATGAGGAAGTTATCAATGGTCTAAGTGAAAGAGGGGACTATCCTGTTATAAGAAAGCCTATGCGTCAGTGGATGCTCAGGATTACTAAATACAGCGAAAGACTTCTGGATGGGCTTGACGAGGTGGACTGGACCGATTCCATAAAAAAACTTCAGCATGACTGGATCGGAAAAAGCACCGGCGCCGAAGTTGATTTTGCCCTTGATGGCTTCGATGAAAAGATTCGAGTCTTCACCACCAGAGCTGACACACTTTTCGGCGCAACATATATGGTAATGGCTCCGGAGCATCCCTTAGTTGACGAAATTACCGCAGATTCTCAAAAACAGGCAGTAGAAGAATACCGCCGAACAGCATCTCGAAAAAGCGATCTCGACAGAACTGACCTTGCCAAGGGAAAAACCGGTATCGCTACCGGCGCGTACGCCATCAACCCTGTTAACGGCAAAAAGATACCAGTCTGGATAAGTGACTATGTACTCATCAGCTATGGCACAGGTGCGATTATGGCAGTGCCGGCACATGACGACAGGGACTTCGAATTTGCTAACACATTTGGATTGGAAATAATACAGGTTGTCGAGCCGCCATCACAACAGGATAAAGATGCTGTTGCTAAGGGTCAGCTTTGTTTCTCCGGCAACGGCAGGGCGATAAACTCAGGTGAATTTGATGGCCTGGGTACAGCTGAATTCAAAGAAAAAATAGCAAGCTGGCTCGAAGAAAACGGTCTTGGTAAAAAGGCTGTCAATTACAAGCTTCGCGATTGGCTGTTCAGCAGACAGAGATACTGGGGTGAGCCTTTCCCGCTGATGCATCATGAAGATGGTTCGATCATTGCCTTAACAGAAGACCAGCTGCCATTGGCTTTGCCTTTATTAAAAAATTATAAACCCGCAGGTTCTGGTGAGCCGCCGCTTGCCAACGCTCCGGATTGGGTTAATGTCACTTTACCGGACGGCACCAAAGCAAAACGAGAATTAAACACCATGCCTCAATGGGCAGGCAGCTGCTGGTACTATCTAAGGTATATTGATCCGAATAATACTGAGGCTTTCTGCGACAGTGAAAAAGAAAAATACTGGATGAATGTCGATTTGTATATCGGCGGGGCAGAGCACGCGGTTCTGCATCTTCTTTATGCGAGGTTCTGGCACAAATTCCTCTATGACTATGGCTGTGTAAGCACACCTGAGCCTTTCCAGAAACTCATCAACCAGGGTATGATCCTCGGCACCGATGGTCAAAAGATGAGCAAGTCTCGCGGCAACGTTGTCAACCCGGATAAAGTTATCGCTGACTATGGCGCTGACTCAATGAGACTGTACGAAATGTTCATGGGCCCTCTCGAAGCTTCAAAGCCCTGGAACATGCAAGGCGTTGAAGGTGTGCACAGATTTTTGCAGAGATTCTGGCGGACGGTAATCGATGAGGAAACCGGAGCATTAAGCCAATCAGTTCAGGATGTCGATGCTGACGATGAAACGCTTAGACTATTACATAAAACTATCAAAAAAGTTGGTGACGATATCGAGAACTTTGGTTTTAACACTGCCATCAGCGCAATGATGATTTTTGTCAATCACCTTGTTAAGATGCAGGCAAAGCCGAAGTCAGCGATAGAAAAGTTTGTTCTTATCCTCGCTCCTTTTGCCCCACACATTGCAGAAGATATCTGGCAAAAACTCGGCTGTCAAACCAGTCTTGCTTATGAGCCTTGGCCTGGTTATGATCCGCAGCTCATAAAACAAGCACAGTTCGAATTGGCAGTGCAGATCAAAGGCAAAATTAAGGACAAGATCGTTGTCGATGCTGATGCTACCCAAGAGCAGATAAAAGAGATTGCCCTTAGCAGTGAAAAAGTGATTGCCGCGATGGGTGGTAAAGAGCCTAAAAAGATTATTGTTATTAAATCCAGGCTTGTTAACATAGTTGTTTAATTGGTCAGGGTATTATTATGAGCTTTGAGATTGAGGCAAAGTTAAAAGTTGATTCGCACGAGTTTGTTTCACAAAGGCTCAAAGAAATTGGCGCTCAATTTCTCGGCGAGCAGGTGCATGTAGACTATTATTTCAGGAAAACAGCAAACCCTGAGGATAGACCTTTAAGGCTTAGGAAACTTAAAACAGCCGAACAGAGCAAGGTTTTTCTTACTTATAAAGGCCCGAAAGAAAAAAGCTTTTACAAAAGAAGAGAAGAAATAGAATTCGAAGTTGGTGACTTTGACAATGCCAAAAGACTTCTTGAAGCAATAGGCTATTACCAGGCGTTGGCATTTGAGAAAAATCGTCAGCTCTGGTTGCTAAATGGCTGTGAGGTTGTTCTCGATACGTTACCCTTGTTGGGTAAGTTTATCGAAATCGAAGGCCCGGACGAAAGTGTTATAAAAAAAGTTCAAGATGATATTGGTATGGGTGATTTGGAACACATTAAAAATGGCTATGTCAGTTTGATGGGCAAAAAAATTGCCGAAGCTGGTATTGAGGAAAGAACGTTTTTCTTATAGAGAGATAAAAAATGAAGCCCGATGATGGCTATGTCCGTTATATAATAAATCCAAAAGCAGGTGCAACCAGTGCCAAAACAACTGGTCGAAAGTTTAAAGAGTACCTCATAAAGCAAGGCTTTGAGGTAAGAGCAGCTTTTACCTCCTCGCTGGAACATGCCTGCGAACTTGCAAACGATGCAGCTGTCGATTTTAATTGCGCAATGGTTGTAGTCGTTGGCGGTGATGGAACTGTAAGAGAGGTTATGCAAGGCCTGGAAGGAAGTGACAAGCTTTTGCTTATTATTGCGGGTGGAACAGAAAACCTGCTTTCCAATGAGTTAGGTTTCGACGGAACGCTAAATACCATTATTGATACCTTTAAAAATGGTCAGGTCAAAAGCTTTGACCTGGGGAATTTTAACGGCAGTTGCTTTACCTCGATCGCCGGTTTTGGATTTGATGGTGAAATAGTAGACCTTGTCAGCAGTTCCAGGAAAGGCAATATTACCTACGGAAACTATATCTGGCCTATATGGCGAACTTTCTGGGAACATAAGTTTCCACAGATGAAAATTAAAGTTGATGATTCAGAAATATTTCAAGGCCAGGCTGTAGTATTCGTCGGCAATATTTCAAGATATGCCTTGGGGATCGGTATTCTGAAAAATGCGGACTATAGCGATGGTTTGCTCGATGTATGTGTTTTCAAATGTAACTCAAAAGCCAGGTTTGTTAACCTTTCGATCAGGACTTTTTTAGGACAACACACAAACAATAAAAATGTAATTTATACCCAGGGCAAAAATATATCTATAACCTCTGATATGCCGGAAAAAATCAAGACCCAGATAGATGGCGACCCGGGCCCATCATTACCTGTTGAGATCAAAGTCATGCCTCAGGCGGTAAATGTTCTGGTTCCGCCAAATGCCAAACCTGTCGGCGTTATAAACAGAATTATAAGATCAATAAGATAATTTATTATCAGGATTAAAAAATATGAGTTTTAAAATTGGCGACAGCAGCGTTTCGAGTGTTGAAGTATCTCTCGACGGACCTTTGTTTGTAATGGCTGGTCCTTGTGTTATTGAAGATGAGCGGATTTGCCTTGATATTGCAAAAAAGCTTGTCGAAATAAGCTCCAAAACCGGCATTGCAATGATTTTCAAAGCCAGCTTTGACAAAGCAAACAGATCCAGCATAGAAAGCTTCAGAGGCCCAGGATTGGAAAAGGGTTTGGAAATACTCGCAAAAGTCAGAAAGCAAACTAATTTACCGGTCATGACCGACATTCACGAAGCTAACCAGGCCAAACCCGCCAGTCAGGTTGTTGACTGTCTTCAGATTCCGGCTTTTTTGTGCCGACAGACCGACCTGCTCTGCGGGTGCGCCGAAACCAATAAACCAGTTAGTGTCAAAAAAGGTCAATTCCTTTCGCCAGAAGAAATGAAAAATGTAGTTGAAAAAATACGCGCTTGCGGTAACGAAAAGATAATGTTAACTGAGAGGGGTACTTTTTTCGGCTACAACAGGCTCGTAAACGATATGACTGCTATCGATACGATGAAAAAGCTTGGTTGCCCGGTCATTTTCGATGCCACACACAGCACTCAACAGCCAGGCGGTCTTGGTAACGCAACTGCAGGGCGCAGGGAAATGGCTCCAATTCTGGCAAAAGCAGCAATCGCAGCAGGTGCTAATGGTTTATTTCTGGAAGTCCACCCAAATCCCGAAAAAGCAAAATCCGATGCAGCTTGTATTATGCCAATAGATTGGATGCAAGATACCTTAGAAACATGTAAACAGATTTTTAATATAGTTAGGAAGTAATAATGTCATCTAAAATGAAACATTTGTTCGGCCCAGTACCATCACGTAGACTTGGTTTTAGTCTCGGCGTCGATATTATCCCATTTAAAGTATGTAGCCTTGATTGCGTTTACTGTCAGCTCGGAAGAACTACAGAAAAAACAAATCAGCGAA
>CAYZEH010000110.1:0-8760 GCA_964477135.1 uncultured Pirellulales bacterium
GATGAATTGATTTTAGAAGTTTTGTTCCGAACACTATTGGTTCGAGTCCCTTCGGGATGGGCACAAACCAGCCGGAATTTTAGCGAAATATTCAACATTTACCGGTTCGACTCCGCTTATAGGGAGAATAAGCTTGGTGCGGATAATCTCTGCACAAGTAAAACATAAAACGGGCTATTTACAAGAACGTGATAAGTCATGCTAAGCACACTGAAGGGGACGGAGTCTATAATGGCCAGGGAAATTCCAACAGTTCTAATATTTCTATGTGCAGTATTCCTATGGACTATGTTTTGCGGAGTTGCCAGGCTGATAGAATGGGTGAAACCCTAACCTTGCAGTTCTTCAGTTGTGAAAAATCAATTATGATTGGTGATGATATAGAAATTACCATTGCTGATATCTATGGTGTACATCGTAAAGATATCTATGAGGCAATTCAACGTAAAAAAACAGAAAAAGATAACTCCACCAAAACCATTTGATCCTGCCATCACATAAATAATGAAGTATCTTATAATCTCATAGTAAATTGACTAACACAATAGACTCCCAACAAAATATTTTCCATTCTAGCTGGCCTGTGATTTTAGGTTGGCTGGCAATGGTTATTTTTGCCTGTCACGCCAGCACACATATGGTAGGTGCCGGTGATACCTGGGTTGCTTTGGCATGTGGCAGGCATTTTTTAAATCACGGCGTTGATACGGTTGAGCCGTTCAGTGCAAATTCACACAAAGCTGGTCCAACCGAAGAAGATATTAAGACTTGGCCCACGTGGGCTCAGTGGATTACCGATAAAGTTGGGATCAACACGGTCAAATACTGGCACCCAACCGGCTGGGTCAACCAGAACTGGCTTACACATGCTATTTTCTACTGGCTTACGCACGAATCGCCTTTTGCAGATGCTGATATCTTTTCATTTAATTCGCTTGTTTACTGGAAATTTGCTGTTTACATATTGGCAGTTGTCTGTGTCTATTACACAACTCGGTTCTTAGGTGCTAATCCAACTATCGGTACTGTTTTTTCCTGCTTTGCAATGTTTGTGAGCCGAAGCTTCCTTGATATACGACCGGCTGGTTTTTCGAATCTGCTTGTGGCTGTCTTTTTACTTGTACTTGTCCTTACAACATATCGGAACGTATTGTACATCTGGCTGATCGTGCCAATAACGACATTCTGGTGTAATGTTCACGGCGGGTATCTTTATGTATTTATAACACTCGTTCCATTTGTGGGATTGAACTTTCTAACAATTCTTTCTAAAAAAAGGTTTGTCTCCATCGGTTTGAGAGGCATCTGCCATACAATTGCTGCCGGTTTTGGTGCATTTTTAGGCACGATCATATTCAATCCGTTTCATCTGACGAACCTGACACATACATTTGTTATCAGTGTCAGTAAACATGCTGAGATGTGGCGAAGTGTTAATGAATGGCATCCTGCCTTTGAATGGAATAATCCAGTCGGTGACGAGATACCTTTTTTGATAATGTATATAATTGCATGGATAGTTGTTTTGATCTGGGCTGTAACTTTGTTATTAACATCTCGCTTGATTAAAAATCATTCCAAGCACAATAAGAAGAATTCTAATAACTATCCACTTCCCAAAATTGATCTGGCATTAATGGCCATTTCTGCACTTACCATTTACATGGCAATTCGTTCCCGAAGATTCATACCAATAGCGGCTATTACAGCATGCCCTGTTATTGCAATGTTTATTGACCAGATAATTCGAACGATCTCTGCAACCCGAAACTTCCACAAGCACAATCGTTTTTTCGTTAGCCCGATATCAGCAAAGCAGAAATTGTGTCTTACATGTACAGGAACCGTAGTAGTTTTATTTTTTGGCACATGGTGGGGACTTAAGTTTAAGTGTGTTTATCTTGGTCCTTGGCCTGCGGATCCAAAGCTAAATTCTGTTTTTATGCGTATGACTGCCTCGGATGCAAAGCCGTTTTACGCATGTCAGTTTATCAAAGATAACAAATTGGAAGGCAAGATGTTTAATTACTGGACTGAAGGTGGCTTCATTGCCTGGGGCCAGCGGCCTGATCCAAATATAGGCCACACACCACTTCAGCTATTTATGGATGGTAGGGCACAGGCAGCTTATGGGCCTGAATCTTATAAACTATGGACCCGTATTGTGTCCGGTGGCCCAACTGTCCACAATGCCAAGTTGAAAAAACAGAAACTGACAAATTCCGATTATACAAACATTGGAGAATGGATAGCCCAACAGCTTAAAAAACACGATGTCTGGGTGGTAATGATGCCTGCAGCTCAGTGGAATAAACCCTTTACAAAAGGCCTCGAATACAATCCCAATTGGCATCTGGTCTTCTTTAACCATAAACAAAAATTGTTTGTTGATATTAAAACGCCTCGAGGCAAAGAGCTTTGGGAAGGTACGTTTAATGATAAAACTGTCTATTCATATAAATTTTCCAGGAACCTCATCAAGGCCCATAATATGCTCCTGTTTGGCAAAGGTAAAGATGCCAAAAAGAAGGGACTTGATTTTGCTTTCAAGGCTGTTGAGCTTAACCCATCACACGCTCCAATGGCTGAAATAATATCTGCAACCAGATTTGTAGAATTAAGACCTTATGTTGGCAATTTTTGTCAGAATTATATCACGGACTTTGCAAAGAATAAAAATCGTTATACCAAACAAGATGGCTACCATAACAGGATTACGGCTGTTCTGATGGCAAGCGATTATCTGCAGAAGGTTGCCAAAAGGCAGAAAAACCAAGAAAAAGCAAAGATTTACGCTGCTAAGATAAATACCTTAAACAGCGAAAGAAAAGAAATGCTTAAAGGCAAAAGATGGTAGAGAACAGAAATGGATTTAGCCACGCATGACATATTCTGCTTCCTTTCATAAAAGCATGATAGAACTATACCACAACTTAACACCTTATACACTGGTCTCAAATTCGGGGAGTATCATAATATTAATTCAACACAATTATCAATTCATATTCAACATATCCCCCTTTTGCTTCGCTATATAACTATTGCTGGTAGACGGGGGTGGTACACCTATGCTTAGCCCGTCTTAGAGATAACAACGTAATAGTTTATGAAACAAGAACAGACGGGCAATTGATGCAGCGGGAGAATCAAGACAATATTTTATTAAGACGAGCAATACATAACAAGGACAGAGAAGCCCTTGGCCAGCTTAATATCTTATATTACCCACGCATAAAGCGTTATATCGCCTCACGCGTCGATCTTATTGAAGACGTGGAAGACTTGACTCAAAGTGTCTTTTGGGAGTTTTGCAGAAAAAATAAGAATTACAAAAAATATCAAAACGCTGAAGCATATCTTTTAAAAATAGCTAAAGACCGTATAGCTCTGCATTACCGTAGCAAAATCAAGCAAGTAAAAACCATTCCGATAGAGTCAGTTGATGAGATTAGCCTCAGCGACGAAGTTCGACAATATCAGAAGACAATGGGACAAATTTCGCAGCAGAAACGCAAAATCTTTAAAGCTTTGGTAAATCAATTATCTCCCAGGGCTCAGGAGGCGATCAGATTGCGATTTGAAGTGGGGCTCGATTCGAGGAATGCGGCGAAAAGTTTAGGATGTTCAGTTGCTGCTTTTCATAAACGCCTACGAAGGGCAATAGGAGTCTTAAAGAGGAAGAAAAAAAATAATTCTTTCAATACCTAACGTCTTATTTAGCAAGTAGATATGACAATCAGCAGAAAAAGTCCGTATTTTTTTTGTCCAAATCCGCAAATTTGCGCAGCTACCTTTGTAGAGACAAATGTTTTTTATTTCAAAGTTGAGTAAGGAATAGTTTTTATGAATTGCCAAGAAGCACAAGTATTATCAATACCACATATCATGAGCGATTTGGATCCCGGTTCCAAGCAATACCAGGAACTGGAAGCCCATTTGGCAATATGCCAGGTTTGTGCAGAGGAATACGAAAGCAGTAAAGAAACCGTCGAGTTTATTCAGGAGCACAAAGCAGAGTTTACTGAGGCATTTGAGGCCATAGATAGAGAAAAGGCCGCCGAACAGGAAGAAATCCAGCGTTGTTGTAAACGCATGGAAGCCGAGTTAGACAGGCAGGAATCTCAGGAAAGACAAGAAAAACAGACCAATTTTCGCAGAGTGTTCGTTCGAGTATCCGCCGTTGCAGCCTGTTTGGTTATTGGTGTATTTGCCTGGATGACATTTTCGGTTTATTCAACGCCGAAAACTGCCCCCAAGCCTGCTTCCCAACAGGTTACTCTTGCTCCAAAACTTTCTGTTAAGATTGAGCTGATATCGGAAAATGGCAGTATTCTCATTCCCGCCAATCGGCAAATTGTCTCTGGCAATAATGAATCCAAAACCCTTGTTATCAACAATAAACATCGTATGACGATGAATTCCAATACCTCGCTTTCAGTTGAGTCGTTGGAAAAGAATGGTATTGGTTGTTTGGTCAAGCTTGATTTCGGGCAGATTTACGCCAACGTTGAACATGATGGCAATCCTTTTGTTGTTGATACTGCTCATGGCAAAGCTGTGATTACGGGAACCACCTTCGGTATTACGGCAACAGATATCGGTACAACGCTGGTAGTTGGTGAGGGGGCAGTCCAATTTGGTTCAGATGGTGGCTTTGTAAATGTAGCAGCAGGTCAAACATCAAGAATAATTGCTAAATTAGCACCGACAAGGCCAATACTGTGTAACGCAGCCAAACTTACAGCATGGGCAACTGGTTATAATGCCAGTCCCGTGTTAGCACAAGTGACACCGACTAAATCGTATTCCGACACATCCACATCTAAGTCCTCATGGTCAACAGACGAAGAACCAATCGTTCTTGAAGAAAACGTTGATGGTATAAAAACAGCCGTTGAACTTATTGAGCAAGCCCACAAGCATGATACTGCCTACACATTGGGAGATAGTGCCAACAGGCAAAAGGCATTAAGCCTCTATAACTCTGCTCTGGGCTCTGAGCCTGATGAAAAACAGCGTCTGCATATTCTGCATAGAATGGCCCAACTCTATGGTACTACATATCGGAAAGACAAAGGGGAAAAGCCGAATTATCGCAGGGCCATGGAACTTTACAAAGAAATCATTGATTCCTATCCACCAGATGAACCAAAGGTTATTGAAGCGATGCTCTGGACTGGTGGCCATCATACTACTCTTCGGGAATTCGAAAGCGCTATTAAATCTTTCAAAAAAACTTTTGATATAGACACGGATGAGATGAAAGAGCGTATGGAAAGCTTGCAGGAAAATGGACAGGAAGAAGAAGCGGCCTCCTTGCAAAAAACCTTAGATTCTATCAAGCATTATCAGGAAATCGGCGTTGATCACATTGATTATGCTGCCAGTCGTATAAGTTATCTCCATGCCCATGGTGAGCTTAGAGCCATAGTTGACAAATATCATGGCACATTTATCGGTGACAGAGCACACGACCGTCTTGTCGAAAATATGGACAAGATGCCGAATCTTTGGGCTCCAACCAATGATGAACCCTTTTCGCAGCCTGCATCTACTTTACAGGCCGCTGCTCCTGCACCTGCGGCACACACCGAAAGCCAAAAGCACAAAGGCATTAAAACACGAGCAGATGCCATCCCTGAAGTAACAAAGAAACTTCATGCTGTTGAACCGAATATTACTGATATATCACAAAAAGATAAACACATTGCAAGAGAGCCAAGGGCTCCTCCGCTAAGTTATCTTTCAAAATGTCTCATTGTGGCAGCAGGTTTAATTATTTTACTACTTGCTGCAGTAATAATCAAAAAAAACAAAAAAACGAATATTAAAGGAATTTGAAAAATGAAATCTCATAAAAAAATTATAATTGCTTTTTCTGCTTTGATTATTCTTGGATTTACTTGCATAGCATTGGCAACATGGACGTACGAGACATACACAGCTATTACGGATGTGTCAATAACCTCGCATAGTGACGATGATATTGTCTATGTCGGCCAGGAATATACCGTTACATGCACAACATCAACAGACGACGATAGATGTATAGAAGCTCCTCAAGATGTTGTTGGTGACAAAGTTACACATACATGGTCAGGAGATGGAAGCTTTGCAGCCCCTGGTACAGGTACGAGTTTAATATGGACAGCACCAGCATCAGCAGGTAGTGCAACGATAACAGTTACTGCAGATGACGCTGGTGATCCTGACTTCGCTGATGACGCCAGCAAGCAGGATTCTGTAACGCTGACAGTCTTAGATGTTAACAGTTCAGAGATAGAGCTTCACACTACTTCTTCCTATGATGACAATGATGGTAATGGCTTAAACGACTGTCAGGTGCACTTTGGTTACAGAACTGGGACAGGCTCTGCTTACCCAAATATATACATAGAAATAACAATGTATGGAGGAGACAGTGGAAAAGTAGATCAGATATACGTGCCCGTTACAAGTGAATCCGACAGCACGGGTATCAGTGTTCAATTTACCGAAACAGGCAATGATACAGATCTTTACCGCACGACTTTGCCTATCCATCTCTCTACCACGAGCAGTCAGGCAAATCTGGAGATTGAGGTACACGATGAAGAGACGCTCTATGTAGGTAGCGCAGCAGGACCGGAAGTTGATCGCGGTGAGGTTTCTACTATTTCTGCGTATTGTTTTTCTGGTAGTTCGCAGTCCATGGCAGATGATGGCGCTGATGCTATTGACGAGTTCCTAGATAAAGATGAAGCTGGCAACACATATTGCTGGTGGGATAACGGTAATGTAAGGAACACCTACAGCACCAGTACATTTGGCGATTTTATCAAAAATGTAGGTACCTCAAGCTCACCGCTTCCTGGTGATTTCATGTTCTCTGTTTCTCATGGAGATTCTGGAAACTTTGGCTATATTCCTGGTTCTAGCTATCCAAGTATTTACAAACCACGTGGTGGCACCCCTACGGTTACATCAACTGACTGGGATAATGATGTTGAATGGATCATAACCTATACTTGCCATGGTCTTGGTCAAGATGCTGGTACAACTCCTGCTGCATGGATTGGCTATTGGGATGATGCCATGAAGAGCAAATCTGGTGACAACATTGCCCATGCTATACTATCTTCGAGTGATTTATTGTTGGCAGCTCCGACAGGAGACCACATGCTTGCGATGTGTGACGCCATAAAGGACAACAACGAAACGATTGTCGGAGCGTACCTTGATACTGCCATAGAAGTGATGCCACAGCAGTGGAGTGCCTCATATCTAAGTCACAAAGAGAATACTGGTGACAAACTCAACAATGTAACCCAAGACACTACTGGCACCATGATGACTTATGGTTATTACAGTGACTTCAGTGGTTATTATGATGACTCTAACTATCCGAATCCAAATGATGCGAACTTCCCCGATCCATGCGATCCAAACGTAATTTACCACACGTGGGGTGGTGGCGGACAATTCAGTTCAGGCGTGAGCACAGGATATGAAATACTCTGTGACATCCCCGCTGATCAGCCGGAATTGAGAAAAGTATTAGTTCACAAAGAAGTACTAAATCAAAATGCTTTGGATCATGCTGGTTTCAAGAAAGTTAAGTTTAACAACAGTGGGCGTGTTCAATTCAAGAAAGTCTCAGGCAAATCTGGCCCGGTTGGGCTATCTAAAGCACAGGCTCGTGTCAAAGCTGATAGATTTGTTTCGCAAAGAGGCGGTGGCATGCCTGCTGATGCAGATGTTGTCTTGGTAAGAAAGGGTATGATCTCAACCTGTGATTCCCTGGATCCTGTAGGTACACAAATAGAATATGTCAGGAAAGGATTCTTTGAGTATAGACATAAGGTCAATGGTATTGAAGTAGTGGGCGGTAATCGTGGAGACAGTATCCTTGTTACCGTTGCAGATGAAGATATAGTTGGTTTCAACCGTCACTGGCGTGATATCGTTGGTCCTGTAGGTACTCCGCAAGAAGTTATCTCTGCTTCGGATGCTCTTGATGTTGCGGTAGAAAATATCCCCAATGTTATGCTCGGTGGAATTGGCGGCTATTCGATTACCGATATTAAGCTTTTCTACTATGGTCTGCCATCGGAACCAAGTAATCAGTTCTTGACTCCCGTATGGGGCTTTGAACTAAATAAGTCCACATGGGTTTATGTAAATGCATTTACTGGAGAATTTCTCAAGTAAGCTTTACAATTGAAGTTAAGTTTTGGAACAGGTCTCTGCTAATGCGGAGACCTGTTCTATTTTTTATCAGTCTATAAGTAATCTTTTTTCGTATAATGATCGTCTCTAATAGTCTTTAAACTTTTTCATCCAGTCTGGCCATTCGGGTGTGGAAGCATTTGTGTCAAAGTTGCGATGCCATTTCAACTTCCATAATTCTTTAAGTCCTATTTTTCTAACGGAGAAATCCAAGAAAACGCCGTTTATAAAACCCTCGTGCCGGTTCATACAAAATGTACCTATTTGCTTATCTCTACTCGCTGCCGGTATTCCCCAATTACATTCGTAGCCATCAACTGGTGGAGGAGTATCGGTTGCATCCGGATAACTATCAGCCCACATACTATCCAATAATAGCGGTATTTTACAGGCCCCATTAACGTTAACTCTCCTCCAGTTATTTGAAGTTGAAAGCCCAAAAAGATTTGTTGTTACCCCTGAAGGTGAATTGCAAACCCATCCATTTATGCCATAACTACCATAGCCAGAGTAATAATCTACGCCGAAGCTAAATGCGCGATAGGCTGCAAA
>CAYZEH010000111.1:0-5227 GCA_964477135.1 uncultured Pirellulales bacterium
GATGCGATCCTCCAACCAAAATGTGGATTAGCGACAAGCCTGACCACAGTACCGGGATAAAAATCATTATTTTCCTTTACCGGTATAGTTGTCACCGTGCCGTATGGATTAACTATCTCAATATTAAGATGATACTTCCCCATACCTTTTGTTATGGGATAATGATAGCCTATATCAACAGCCTCTATATCAGGGCCTCCATCGCCAGTCTCATCCCCGCTGTCACTTCTGGTAGTATAATTATCCAACCCAGCAAGTAAAGCTGAAGTGCTTCCCCCATCGACAGCCCGGCTCTGCTGCATTTGACCTGCGGCGAACTGACTAAGATAATAATCACCAAGGTCACCGGCAACAAACAACGGGTCGTCATCAATATTATCATTAGCATTCGCCAAACCATTAAGCTCAAAAGCGCCTGTATAAACTATTCCCCCGCCGGCAGCATAAACCCTGTAGTCGCCGTCTGGATTCGAATAAAACAGGTTGTTATTCAATATAGACTGACTGTCTTCATCGCTCTCATAAACAGCAACCTTATTACACTGATTAAATATACAGTCAGTTATCACAGGACTGCCGTTATAGTTATTATAAACAGCGCCGCCTTCACCAGTTAGACCGGTAATTGTATTTTCACTGAAAGTATTATTAGTAAACTGAATTACAGAATAGTTTATATTAAAATTACTCGATATAGCGGAACCGTCATTGACCGCTGAGTTGTCAACAAACAAACAGTTCTTAACTTCTGTTTGATCAGGAGCAATAAAATAAATACCGCCGCCTGACCATGACGAGCTGTTTCTCAATATCCTGCAATTTTCAAAAGTACTCTCAACGTTGTACGCAACAACACCACCTCCCCATGCTGTGTTATCGAAAACACTGTTGTCGGTAATATCGCAATCAACTATCCTCGAACCTAAGCTAAGATCATTGTCGGTAAGATATATACCGCCTCCGGCATATTCAGCTAAGTTACCTAAAAATGTACACTTTGAAAGCAAATCAGTTCCCGAGAGGTTACTAGGTTCAAACTTGTCGAAGTAAATACCACCGCCTATAAGAGCCTCATTGGAAATAACGGATGTTGAATACATTGCTACCTTACAATTCTGGTTATCACCTATTATACTGATAGCTCCACCATATTGGGTAGCTTCGTTTAAACCAAATGAACATAAATTAATTTCGAGAACTGAACCATCTATCGTGGAAATTGCTCCACCATCACCCAAACTGAAATTAGTGCCGTCGTCAACACCTGCTGTATTTGCGTTTAAAGAAGAATTCGAAATGCGAATATCACAACCAGCACCGGTATTAATAGCACCACCGTCAAATATGGCATAGTTACTAAGGAACTTCGTGTCATTGATTTCAAAGATACACAAGGCTTCAGCCTCTATTGCACCACCGGAACCATTCAATGCCTGGTTATGATTAAATACACACCCAGCAGTAATGTTCAAAATACTCCCTGATGTGCAATAAACAGCACCACCACTGTCACCGGCATCATTGTGCTCAAATGTAGATGAATTCAGATTGTTAGACGATTGTGTATTGTAATAAATGGCACCTCCGTTACGGACATTATTGGAAGTAACACTACCATTTGAACCATTGAATACGGGGTGACTGGTATCAGTGGTATTACCGCTGCCGTGAAGCCCGCCAACGCCGGCAACACCAAATGTAACTGTATTACTTGTAAAAGTACATCTGGTTATATTGGGGTCAGATAATTGATCTGCATAAATAGAACCACCATGACCATCACCTATGCCGTCACCGCCGTTACCACCGTTACCCGGATATTTATCATCGGCAACATTAGCACTATTGCCACCATTGCCACCAATACCACCATGAGCAAAGTTGTCGGAAAAAATACAATCGACAATCGTAGGCATACTCGCCATGCCGCAATAAATCGCAGCACCTAAGCCATTACCATCACCATCGCCGCCATCGCCGCCAGGCTTACTATCGCCTACCGTACCAATCCAATCTACGTCCATGATAACAGGTCCGAAAATACCATTGCCGCCTACCGCGCCGTAAATATGACAGTTTTGGAAAATACAATTTTTAATCGCTGGAGAAATGGAAACTCCGGGTGTAATAACCGAACCAACATAAATCGCACCACCCTGACCATTGTCAGTAATTGACTGACCTACCCATGTAGCAGGATTAGTGGGGTCGTAAGCGGCGGGATTAGCATTAGCGCCAACCTGTCCGGTGGCCATACCATTGATTATAGTAAAACCTGTAACAATAACATTACATTCCTGGTCATCGACAAATGTAAAAGCCCTGCCTGAGTTACCACAGTCTATAATCGTCTCCGCAACGTAGCATGGATCTGCAGGGTTAAATGATCTTATCGTTAAATTTACAAGAGGATTTCCGTCTGAACCTAACGCAGGTATTGTAATACCAGTAACAGCAGGAACTATATAAGGATCACCGTCATTGGCGGATATCGGCCGAACAACAATCCAATCACCATCCTCACACGCGTTAACCGCCAATGCAATAGTTGGGTATTCATTTGTTGGTACAATCCGAACCGCAGCAAACACTGACATAGGAATTGCTAATAAAATAATTACACAAACAAATAGTCTGCTTTTCATATTTCGCTCCTTAACCTTAATTTTCATATACAGATATGTATATATTATCATCCTAAAAGGGCTGATACTTTAGTACATTAAGACAGGTTTGCGGACAAAATCTTATGGCTAATGTCCGCAAACCTGAATTTTTTATGTTATTCTAAGAAAAACATTATAAGACTTTGATTAGAAATCACCTTCCATCGCAGCTATAGCTTCAGCTTCAGCCTCCTCCTGCAGGATTATTGTCGGCTTAACCAGGATCAAAAGAATTCTCTGATCCTTAACTTTACTGCGATTATTAAACGCTCTTCCGATAATAGGTATCTTGCTCAAAATAGGAACACCTGCTTCTGTTTCGGTTTCTGCTGTCAATTTCTGACCACCTAACAGGAGTGTACCACCATCGGGAACACTAACGCGAGTACGAACTCGAGATGTCTCAACATGCGGAAATTCAACCGCAAAATTCATACCAGTAACATCACCGGTGTACATACCAACATCAATAGTCCGTTTCGTGAAACCAAGGAAGTCATCAAGCTGAGCTTCAATATTTAAAATTACATGCTTCTTATCATGTGTTATGATAGGAGTAACATTAAGAATCGTTCCGGAAGTAACCGTTCTGTCTTCATAGTTGATATTACTCTGCAAAACAGATGCTGACGTCCCCGTAGAACTAATACCTACCTGAGTATCTACTTCAATATCACCGGCATAACCAAACGTCGTCTGAACACGCAAGTCCGCTGATTCACCATTGATTACAGTTACCTTAGGCGCTGTCAAAGCCCTGGTATCTTTGTGAGCCTGCGTTGCCCTGAGCACAAAATTAACCATAAGGTCGTCCATTAGGGTACCGTAACCGCCCGCAAACTGTCCAGCAATTCCAGTACCTGCCAGACTTCCAGGTACATCAGCCAGCGATGCTGTGTCTGTTATACCACTTGAATCCTGCAGGAAATTAGGAGTATGCCATCCACCGCCACCAAGCTTGAAAAAGAGAAAATCAACATCTAAACCAATATCCTCAAGGAAGTTTTCACCTACCAACAAGAATCTGGCTTCAATTGCCACCTGGTAACCAAGAGATTTACGAAGCTTCTCAAGGAGCTTATCGATCTTGCCATGGATTTCTGAAGTCTGGCGCACAATAAGCTTCTTTGTTCCATATATAGTTATTGAACCTTCGCCGCCAAGGTCTTCCCAACTTTCAGGATCAATCGTATTCTGGATCAAAAGGACCAATCCGCCTGCTCTTTCACCGGCATCTTCTTCGAGCTCATCCCTGTCCAGCTGATCATCACCACCGCCGGAATCCTGAAAACCGCCTCCAATATTATCAAGGCTCGATGAGCTGCCTCCACCTGTAGGGGCCTCTGTTCTATAATCAGCCCTTCTACCAAGCAAATCGGTGATATCATACACCAGGGTCTCAAGCTTACTTGGAAGTGAATAAACCGTAGCAATAGTTATAATACCATTTTCAACTGAGTAACCAAGTTCAGCAAAACCACCTGAAACCGACCGCAGCAGCAGATCCAAAGCCGCTGATACTGGTATTGCCTCTACCGCATCCATATTAATAGGTGTTGTAGGTTCGATATCAGCATTGTCAAGCAAGTCACCCCACATAACAACGATCTTCAAAGCTGGATCTACCGACTTTTTCAATATCTCAATAGCAGCACTAAAAGAAGTATCAGGTGTCAATTCAGAAAGATCAACCGTCTCTGCCAACTGCTTGTAAACAGCCGCATTAGCAGGATCCTGACCTATAGCCTCTTCAGGTCTGCGCTTTGCGGAAATCTCACGCCAGTCTTTAGGCAGTGTCATTTCTTTAGCATAAGGGATCGATGCCTCATCAGTCATAAACAGAAGATCAGCTCTTTGTTTTTCAGATTCTTTTTTCAACTCAAGCTGTTCTCTGAAGTTGATAGTATCTTCAAGAGTCTGCTTAAGAATAAGAGCATTATTATTCAATGGATCAATTGCAAGCAGACTGTCAAGCTGACCAAGGGCCTCATCATATCGCTGCTGCTCAAGATAAGCATTAGAATTTCCCATCAGCTCTGTAATTCTTTTTTGCCTGTCAGATTCCATCTGCTCTCTATGAATCCTCTGAGCCTCAATAGATTCCTGACGCCTTTTCTCCTCAAGATCGATCTGCTGGGCTTTTTTGCCCTGCTCTATCTGATCATGCAATTGTTCCAACTGGTCGCTGTACTCCATGAAAAGCTGATTGCCAAGATGAAGCTGATTTTTATTAACCAGACGCCGAGCTGTTTCAACGGCATCTTTAGCCTCATCAAAGCTGCCCTCATTGATAAATACGTTAGCCTTTGCTACTGAATCATTTACAACAGCATTGGTATGGCTTTTAAGAATGTTTCTTTTGCGGTTGATAACATCAATATAAGCATCTTCTTCTTCAACCTCAGCTACTGCCTCAAGCTCAGTTACAACCTCTATCACTTCGACCTCCGTAACAGGCTCAATACTTACAACCTCTTGCGGAATTTCTTCAACTTCAACATCCTTGATCTCAATAACCTCAACCTCTTCAGGCTCTTTGATCTCAATAACCTCAACCTCTT
>CAYZEH010000111.1:5327-8724 GCA_964477135.1 uncultured Pirellulales bacterium
ATCTCAATAACCTCAACCTCTTCAGGCTCTTTGATCTCAATAACCTCAACCTCTTCAGGCTCTTTGATCTCAATAACCTCAACCTCTTTGACCTCGGTGAGTTCTTCTGCAGGGGCTTTGATCTCTTCGAACTGCTCAACTGCCGGTGCCTGCTTTGCAAGAATATTGTCGATCTTAACCAGATAGTCTTCCGCTGTCTCGCCCGCCGGCGCTACCAGCAAACCATTTTTGCTGACTTTGATAAAACCATCACGAGCTTCTTCATATTGACCAACTTCAAAAAGATTAATACTCTTATTGTAAAGCTCAGCTATATCTTTCTTTTCTCCGCCAAGCCTGGAATCTGCTTCCGCCAGAGATTCACTGACAAGTTGTCTTTCCTCATCAGAGATATACTGATTACTGAGAATCTTTTCATAATAAGCTTTGGCCTGAACAAATTTACCGCTGCTCATAAGTTTATCTGCTTGTTTGATATCTTTTAATATATCTTCTCTCTGCAAAGAAGCTTCATGTGTTTTTGCAAGAAGGGTTTCGATTTGCTCAAGCTCTTCGACTGTAAGATATTCCTTATAATCTCTCGCTCGAAGCAGTGATTGTTCAGCCGCCTTATAGAAACCGCGATTAAATTGTTCAGTACCAACCTGAATCCAACGCATCGCAACTTTGTGAACTATCTGTTTGCCATTATCGGCTGCCTGACAGTTCGGCGTCATTACTGAAAATGTCACCACCAGCAAAAACGCAGATAACACAACCAGTAAAAAACTCCGGGTAAACTTACTATTAACTCTTCTCATATTACCCCTCCAATCAAAACGTCGATTAATTTTCATCACCGAAATCCTCAATTAATATCTAAAACTTTAATTCAAAAATACAAAACCCCACTAACAACAGTAAGATAGGTTATTTCCTGTTGCCTTAGTTTATAAAAAACTGGGTAGTTTTGCAAGTAAAAAATCTATCTACCAGTACTGAAAAGGCTGTTTTTCTAACACTATTTTTAAAAAGTCCTATATTATCCAAAACCTGCTGTAAACACAGGCAATATACAAAGAATAGCTAATGTGGGTAATATTGGCAAATAAATAAATAAAAATTAAGTTTTTCCCATAAAAAGGCATTAACTAAGCTTTAATTTTAAAAAGTTCTGCGCTATTCTAAGGAAATCGACCATTAATCACACAAGCTTTTCAAGATTAAATAAAAAATGGAAAATAAAAAATTTTAGAAATGGAGCCCGAAGCACCCTCACAATCAGCCTATTTTGCCTATGTTACCAGTTTTTTGATGGTTTGACTTTTAAAAAAATAATATTTTCCCAAAATTCACAAAAAGATAATGCTTGTTTTGCTAATTTTTCTGCTCAGTCTTATCTTCTGTTTCACCAAGCCATTCCATTCTACCGGCAATAATCATCTCTGACAAAATTTTAAGTTGCTCTTTATACTGGTTATAAAGTTCATCGCCGATCATGTTCCTGTTTGCCGTTAATGCGTTAAAAGCTTTTTCAACTGCCTTTTGGGCGTGATAGAAACGCCCCTCCCTGGCAAGCTTATCCGCAGTATCAACCGCATTTTTTACTACCGCTCGGCTGTAACTTTCCTTAACACTCAACTTAGGCTTTGATTTTGTTTCAACTGCCTTAACTTTTGCAACATCGACTGTAGGCTCATTTACATTTACATCGACAACCTCAATAACTCCAATAACCTCCACAGGCTCTTCTGTTTTCCCATCACTACCTGTCGGAGCTGCTATCTCAGTCAGCAAACTTTCTTCTGTTTTGGCTTTTTCCCGCTCTATTTTTTCTTCTTCTAATGAAGGAAATTCTGTTCTCTGAACGAATATCGCATCGATCTTAGCAAGGTATTGCTCTGCCGATTTACCTTTTTCTGCCTGGAAAAGTTCCTCTCTGCTTACTTCTAAAAAGCCTTTACGGGCGTTCTCATAATCTTCCTTCTCGAAGAACTTAACACTGTCCTTATAAATCTGACCAGCAACTTTCTTTCTTTGTTTTATCTTCCGGTCTATCTCTTTAAGTGTCTCTTCAATATATTTAAGCTTATCCGCTGAAATATTCTGACTGCTCTTTGCCTGCTCATAACACATCTGAGCCTCAGGCAATTTACCCTCAGCAAACAATAGTCCGCCTTTTCTCATGTTTTCGTCGACCTTGGAATTATCCTCAGCAGCGTTTTTGACCTTGGTCAAAAGCTCATTGATCTGATTGAGGTCACTAACCGAAAGATACTTCTTATAATCTAAAGCTCTAAGCAAAGACTTTTCCGCCTGGCTGTAAAAACCCCTCTCATATTGTTTGGCACCAACCCTCATCCAGTCCTGTGCTACGCGGTTAACGATCTTTTGCTTATCCGGTTGTTGAGGCTGAGCAATAGTTAAAGAAGATGAAATGAAACCGACAAATAAACTTACCAGCAAAACCCTGCCGGCTGTAGATAAATATCTCTTATCCAAAATGAACCTCCTGTTCAACAGATGGTAATAAAATTCGATTTCAATACTCAAACACTTCTCGATAGACTAACTTTATTCAAAGGCAATTGCAACTTTTTATAAATGAAAAATTGCTTTATAATTCGATCATCGCTATTATTTGCTCTATTGTTAAAATAATCGGCAACTTAATAACGGTATTATTAGCAGAATGACACAAGAACCATTAATACTATCAGTCGAAACATCAGGACGAACAGGCTCTGTGGCTATCGCAAAAGGCGAAAATATCCTCGCGAATCAGCATTTTTCAGCCCCGATGAAACATAGTGCCGAGCTTTTCCCCTGTGTAACCAAAATGCTGGAAAATAATAATTACTCGCCCCAGCAGATCGAACATGTCTATATCTCTATAGGTCCGGGCTCTTTTACAGGCCTGAGGATCGCCACCACTATGGCCAAAATGATGCACCTGGCAAATAATGTCAAAATTGTAGCAGTAGACACACTTGACGTTATCGCCGCTAACGCCGACGAGTATATCCAAAGTCAGCCTGATTCAAATATTGATAAAATTGGCGTCATTCTCGATGCCAAGAGAGGCAGATTCTTCGTTGCGGCATATCAAAAGACCCCCAAAGGCTGGGAGAAGATTCTCGACGACTGCCTTATGACATCAAAGCAATTCGTAGAAAAATTCGATAATCAACAACCTATCTGGCTGCTCGGCGAAGGGCTGGTCTATTACAACGACGATTTCAATACTGATAACATTAAGATCATGGATGAAAAATTCTGATACCCCTCCACTGAAAAACTCCACAGCATCGGATTCCGCAAAGCCTGCCAAAACCAATTCGCTAACGCTAAAACACTTCAGCCCGCATATCTTTGCAGACCACAAGCAGAAGAAAATCTATCAAAACCCTAAAAAAAC
>CAYZEH010000112.1:0-8660 GCA_964477135.1 uncultured Pirellulales bacterium
CAGAGTCGGCATTGTTGCCTGTCATCAGGCTAACGCGATAGTTGAGCTGATAATATACCCTTCAGGGTAAGAAATGTACGCGAGTAAATCCGTAACTTGTTATTTTTAAGTTATTTGCCCGCGGATAAGCGGTAAAATTCAATCGGGATCAATATAAATATGCTGCTGCTATATAATTGGTCTTTCTATTGAGGTTTAGGGAAATTTTTGCCTCAATTTCTGGTTATAACCACCGGGATCTCCAGGCATATCAGTATTACGAGTAGGTTTGTACATGTCGCGTCCTGGTGTTTTGCTGTCCGACCTGGAAAGGTAAGGCTTTTTCTCTTTTTTCTCAAGCTTTTGCAGTTGACTCTGTTTTGCACGATTCTGCTCAGACCAGTATTTAGGACTGATCGGCATGCGGTTGATATTCAGGGCATCGAAAGTATAAAGCATTTCCCAGTGAGGCCTGACGCTGTAACTTCTCAATCCACCCCAATCCCTGACAGCGACAACATCTACCATCACTGCGTCTGTAGAATAATCGACTTTCGCAGGCAGCTCGAATGAGTCTTTTGTCTGAGTTTCATCGTCTTGCGTTTTCTTTTCAGAGCTTTCTTTCTCGATTACTTTGCCGATCAACTCCCCTGCCCTTACAATAAAATCTCTGACATACCAGTAACCAAGATTATATTTAAATACCCTAACTGTTACCGTCTTAGCAGATTCCTGTATAGCCTGGGCATAGAAATAAAGCATTGATGGTATCTCTACAACTTCGCTTGTTTGTGAATAATCGCTCCAGAGAACAACTTCATTTCGCCTGCTTTTATATTCATCGTTAAACTGATTAGTGCCTGCAATCGGATTAAATATACCGACCCGCGTCCTGTAACGATAGCTCTGGCCGGGGACAACTGTATCATCGTGTGACCAGAAAACCATTTTACTTAAATCACCGATTTTTTTATCCGTATCCAACAGAAGCGCATCAAAATCATCATATATATCATCAAAGGTTATAGGCTCAGCTTCTTTTAGTCTTTCCAGCGGGGTTTTCTTTTCTTTAACTTCCCTGCGAGCAGGTGCACCTTCGCCGCCGCTGGTCGTGAGATAATCGCTCTGATCAGCTCCGCCGCCACGCCGCCCACTCTCAGGTGTTGTGGTACTCTTTCTGCTGCTGATGCGTTTAGATTTTTTTTCGCGTCGCAGCTTATCTCTTTCTTCCCTGTCTTCTGCCATTTTTATTTTTCTCTGCCGCTCGGCATCTTTTTTCTGTCTTTCGCTGTATTCTTTATGAAGCTCAGGCGGCAGCCATTGCTCTGCCGGAGAAGCTATATCATAAATGCCTGGCTGAAGAATATCCATCTGCACTAATAAGTCGCTGTATTCAACAAGCCTTACACCTATACCACCCACCGGCAATTCCCCGGCATCTTCAATGATATCAAACATTACTTCATGAAGGTCTATTTTTGTTCTCGGAACAACCTGCCAATCACTCCAGCTGCCGTCTTCAAGCTTTTGCTGTCTTTGAAGTTCAACAGCAGCGAAGACCGGGATAGCAAGACAAGGGTCACGCCAATCTTCTTTGACCTTCTCTGACGTAAAATTGTCAAAGAAGTTATTGTACAGTTGGGCTACGTCAATATTTGCTGCTACAGTCACAAAATCAAGATCGTTTATATCAGTTTCACAAAAGCTGTAAGGATTGTCCTCATCAATCGTCTCTGTCGGTATATATACTGCAGAACGAATATGCTCAATCGAAACATTATTAACTTCAGGAATTTCCGGAATGCCATAAAAACGTTTTATAATATCACCCGTGAAAACTACTGGTATGGGCCAATCAATTCTGCTGTTTACATCAATGACAGATGAATCCAGCAAAGCCTTGTACTCATCAATACGGGACTTGTAAACTTCCTTCGCTGGTTTAGGGGCACTTTCCAAATCACCGCGGAAAATATCCGTCTGCTCGGCAATATGCTCATCTATATTACCGCAACTAAACTTTCGACCTTCGTATTCAACGTTATTGGGGCTAAAAAGAACACGTGTCGCCAAAAGCCATACACAAATAAGCCCTATAACCGCCAATACGATCTTCTCTGCATGTTCTTCGAAAAAATTGCCGCCTTTTTTATTCATTTAAAAATTCCCGATCAGAATATTAATAAACTTAAACATAAATCTTATCTTTCGGACTTAGACCTTACAGGTGGTTTCCTCGTCATATCACGATCGAAATCCTGGTCTTCTTCATCCTCAAAATTTTCGATTTTAAGCTCTTCGTTCAGAAGTTTTTTAATCGTAACAGGTTTAATATCAAAATAACCTTTTTTATCGAATACATATTCACAGCTAAGTACAAGCTCCACAACAGCAGCATCGCCATAACGATAGTACTTATGTTCGGCAGTATCACGATCGATCACCTCGAAATCAGCATCCAGTATTGTGATTTGATTGTGCCTGAAGTTATGCTTTGCAGACAGACCATCAAAGCCCATAAAGCTATGCTTTTTAGCACTGCACAACTCTTTCATAAATTCCATCATCTTTGCTGAATCGATCGCCAATGACATATTAAAGTAAACCACGTCGATCCCGTCTTTAGACGAGTGACCTGTCAACGTCACTGGCCCTTGCTTTTGGCTCCTGCTGCTTCTGTAATTATAATCATCCTCGGAAGTAATAACATATTCGGGCAATACTTTAGCACCGCTGCTGCTTTGGCTGTCACTTGCAAGACCAAAGTTAAAATCCATAAGCCTTTTAACCGCCGAGGTGTATATACTACTACTGCTGCCGTTAACTGCTTTGATCGTAGCGATCACATCTTCGATTATCCAGTAACCGGTCTGGGTGTACCAGCAATCCTCAACCGCAGAATCAACACCTGAATATTCAAAAACATTTCCTTGTTTCTGCCCCGGGTTGCTGTTATTAACTGACCAGTAGCTATAAAACACAAGATCATAAACACTAACATAAAAACTTATTGCCTGAGCACGCTTGAGACAAAGAGCATTGCGAACTTTATCGCTAATCTGCCCTGTCGACCTGGCAACCTTTCTGCCGGATTTTACGCCGGAAAGACCAAGCTCAATATCCGTAGGCCTGTCACCTCCGCCGGCAGCTTTTACAAAATCCTCAAGCTTATTCTGAAATATCTGACCAAACTGTTTAAATATCGTAACTGAAGTGTCTTTAGGCGCAGGAAACATATTATAACTGAGCAGCTCTCTCTGGCTGGCCTGCAATGCCAACTCAGATGCTTTCTCTACATCTGACAAATACGCAAGAGACGATTTCTCTTCCTGTATCCATTGATCTTTAGAGACAACCTCATCACCCAGTCTCATCAGGGATTTGCCCTTATTAATACTTTCCTTTTTAATCCTTTGCTGCAGCTTGCTGTTCATTATCGGTGTCGGTATATAAACCAACATCGCGAAGATAATAATTATAACCGACGGCAACAAAAACGAATAACTCTTAAGAAAGCTCAGTTTCTGCAAAGCCTCTTTGATTTGAGTCATATCTAATTTTACATTTTTTTTCATATCTTCAGTTCCGCTTCTGCCTGCTTTTATATACTTATCCCAATTGAATTTTTCCGTTTATCCGCGGATAAATAACTTAAAAATAACAAGTTATGGCTTTATTCGCGGACATTTACTACCCTTAAGGGTATAAAATATTAAAATTACACATAAAGATTATTAATCATCCATTAGATCATACCTGCGTCCAGGTCTGCGTCGGGATAACCTGTCGTCCTCCTGCTCCTCTACAAATTCCGAAGCTTTGGGAGCATCTTTCCACACGAACTTCGCTTTCAAAATAAACCAGTTGTCATGCACCTCGTAAACAGCTTTGCCTCTCCTGTCATATACAGGCTGACCCTCTTCATTCAACCTGACCTGCTGACTTATTACTTCACCTGTCATAGAGTCAACTAAAACACCGGCATCTTTGCCTTTTTGCCTGCTTTTACTTTTCGCGTCGTTGTCTTCTTTCTTCAAAACACCGATATTGTCCGGCATTTTAATGTTTTTGGAATCTAAAGTCACAATACCAGTAGGACAACTGAAATGCTGAGGGTCTGTTTTGCCGAAAAGCACAAAAGGACTATTGCCGTCTACGATCTCATCAAGATGCATCAACCAGGTAATAAACCCCCATTTCTCAGGATCGCTCTCTACACCTACCGGGTCAAGCAGCTTATTGATGTTGCGGTAAGGACTATAACCTATAATCGTAACTACAAAACCTGCACCACCCAACTGCTCTTCCGCCTGTTGCATTTGCTCTTCTTCTTCTTCTTCTTCACGACGAGACCTCCTTATCCTGGTATCTCTTTCATATTCACCACCTCTGGGCTCAGCATACTCGCTCTCACCTTCATAATAGCTCGGTGTCTTGGCTTTTTTAGTGATCTTACCGGCTCCAAAGGCCGCCATTTCAACATCGGCAACAAAGTCAGCGGTGAAACTCGTTACCAAAAGCTGCTTACGCTGCTTACGAGGTACAGACAAAATTAAATCTATATCCTTGTTGGCAAAAGCTTCATAAAGTTCTTTCTGCTGTGGATTATTTTTTGCGTTAGGCAGTGCATTAATTATAGTTTCATGCAGCTTAGGTATAACATCACGATATGAAAACATCGCAAAACTGCTGTCAATTGCCTGCCTGGCTTCTATAGCCTTTTCATGCTGCAGCTGGACATCTAACCTGGCTTTTTTTACATCGCGAATCAAATTGTCAACTTTAAGTCTCTGGGACGCATTACCATTATAGCTGACTCTATCTAAATTAGCCCTCAGAAGGCTCGCAACCGAAACAGCCAGCAGCATACATGCCGCCAGGATAAAATATTTGGTCTTGTTCTTCCAGTTCATCTGCCTTGCAATTTTCGTAGGAAGCAAATTGCTTTCTATTTTTGCCAGACCAAGCCCCTGCAATGCCAAGCCATAAACAACCGCAAAATCATTTACATTTTCATGAAATTTAGCCTGATCACCTGAGTTAACTTTAAGTTTTTTGAATGAGTCCGGGCTTATAACCGATATCTGTAACGTCTGCTGCAGGTATTTCAGCAACCCACGCATTTTAATTCCGCCGCCCAACGCTACAATCTTTGTAAAACTCGTATCAGGATTGGAACTGCTGTAAAAACCAAGCGACCTTTGCACTTCTGATGCGAAATCAGTGAAAACCGGTTTCATCGCCTGGAATATCTGTCTGGCATACTTGCTCATAGCAGCTGTGCGTTTGAGCTTTTCTGCTTTAGTAAAATTCAGCTTAAACGCGTCAGCGATAGCACGGGTAAACGCATTGCCACCCATAGGAATACTTCTTTGCCATACTAAAGATTTGGTGCATACTATAAGGTCAGAATTCTCGGCACCTATATTGATAACGACAGTAGCTTCGGTGTCTGATTTCGTAAACTCCGGGCGGTCATAAACAAGGTAATTGTAAAGAGCCATCGGAACCATCTGAACGCATGAAACCTGCAGGTTTTCACGAGAGAAATACTCTAACTCAGATGTCACAATATCAGTCTTGATCGCGAACAGACCGACCTTAGCTTCCGGATCATCAGGCTCTGTCATCAACTGCCAATCCCACTGCACATCATTCATATCGAACGGTATCTGCTGAGCAGCTTCATATTTAACCATTTCCGGTATTTGCTTTTTATCGAAAGGCGGAAGCTTTACAAAGCGTGCAAAGCTGTTTTGCCCCGGCACGGAAACAACAATACTATCTTTACCAATATTATTACTTTTAACAAACTGACGAACAGCAAATGCTATTAATTCCTCACGCTCGGTCGGTTTGACACCACTGCCCGAAAGAATCTTACCATAATTGATGCATTCGAAGCCTGTAACTTCAACGCCCTGATCTGTATCCGTAAGACGCAATGCCTTCAGCGCATTATTGCCTATGTCTAACGCCCAAACCGAACCAGTTCCTGATGCCATATCAAACCTCTTGATCTATAACTTCTTTCAACTACAAAAGTCGATTACTCTTGTAAATAAACAACAACCAATATAAATTATATCGTACCATGAATACTTTTTCTATAAATACCCTTGGCTGTAAAGTCAACCAATACGAATCTCAGCAGATCAGACAGCTGCTCGAAGACCAAGGCCTAAAGCAAATCTGCCTGCAACAAAAACCCGACCTGGTCGTCGTTAACACCTGCTGCGTCACAAAAACCGCATCCGCAAAATCAAGACAATTTGTACACAAGGCCCAAAAGTTAAGCCCCCATGCTAAAATTATCCTTTGCGGCTGCCTGCCAACTGTTAATATCGGCGAATTAGACAGCCTGGGCAAAAACGTCCAACTCATAAAATATCGTCAAAACCTTGCAGCTACCTTAGAGCAAATAGTTGCTAATACTTCACAAATAGATAAACCTATCGGAAGTAGAACACAAAATAACAGTAAAATCAAGGATAAAGAATCGCTCAATCACTCAAAATTACCCCCTTTAACCTGCTTCAAAGGCCAAACCAGAGCATTTTTGAAAGTTCAGGATGGTTGTGACGGCTGCTGCACATATTGTATCATCCCCAAAACCAGACCTGAATTGTCCAGCGTACCTGTAAAAAATGTCCTTAACGAAGCAAAAAACCTCGTTATTGCAGGTCATAAAGAAATAGTCATTACCGGTATTTCCCTCGGCGCTTATGGTCTGGATACCGTAAGAAAAATCAAATGGCCCAAAAAAGAAAATGAAAATTTTATCGAACTTGTCGAAAACATATCTAATGTTCCGGGCCTAAGCAGAATAAGATTAAGCTCACTTGAACCCGGCGACGTAACCGAAAAATTACTCGATATCTTCCGCAAAAACCCTAATCTCATGCCTCACCTGCACTTATCGTTGCAATCAGGCTCAAAGAATATCCTAAAAAGAATGTGCCGACAGTACCGCCCTGCTGACTTTCTGAAAAAGATTGAAATGATAAATTCAAAACTCGACAACCCCGCTATAACTACGGATATAATAGTAGGCTTTCCGGGGGAAACAGAAGAAGACTTCCGCCAAAGCTTTGAGTTAGCACAAAAAGCAGAATTTTCAAAAATACACGTTTTCAGCTTCTCACCCAGAAAATTTACCGCTGCTGTCAAGCTCTCAAAAATTTATGGTTCGATAAAACCACAGATAATAAAAGAACGATCCTCCGCACTTAGAGGCCTTAACATCGCTCTGGAGGCTGCATTTCGCGACAAATTCATTGGCAAAGTAGCTAATGTCCTGATCGAAAGCACCTCAAAAGGCTTTGCCTTCGGAAGAACTGAAAGATACTTCATGGCCCAAATCCCCAACGCCGATAAAAAAATTAAAAAAAACGACATCGCAAAAGTTAAAATAGTTAAAAACGAAAAAAATAATGTTCTCGCGGAATTATACTGATCCCAATTGAATTTTCCAGTTTATCCGCGGGTAAATAATTCGAAAATAACAAGTTATGGATTTATTCGCGAATATTTACTACCCTTAAGGATATAGTTGATATTATTGGGTAATAGTTTATGATATTTTCGTGGTATCTTATGGTAGACATAACAAAAATAAACCATATAATGCTTTGTTACATTAATAACTTTAGTTCTGAGGAGATAAGGACATGAAACCTCGCAAACAGAAATTATGGACATTAACATCAACACTACTGGTTCTATTGGCTATGGAGTTTTGCCTGGCGGATCCCAATACCCCTGCGGATACCAATACCCCGGCTGAAGATTCAGCGATCGAATCTCCGCAAGCTGCTCAGGTAAACGTCCTGAAAGAAAAGGTCATCCAGCTCGATGAAAAAACTTCGATGACATTTGTTTACATACCAGCGGGCAAATTCATCATGGGTGCCCCCCCTGCCGAATACAGGAAAGAATTCGACGAGGACCCCGCACATGAAGTCGTCATCACTAAAGGCTTCTACATGGGAAAATATGAAGTCACGCAACGTCAATACCTTGCAGTAATGAAATACCATAGCGGCTTTGTATTCGCAGGTGATGATCGTCCCGCTGAAAATGTGGAATGGCACTCGGCAAAAGTATTTATGCGGAAGATGGAATTAAAATCCGGATTAAAATTCCGCTTCCCAACCGAAGCCCAATGGGAATACGCCTGCCGAGCTGGAACAGAAACCGCTTTCAACACAGGCAATACAATAAACCCCGACCAGGCAAACTATAATTGCAGATACAGCTATCTCGAAGGTCTTAAAGGTCTGGCAATTGACGAGACAAAACCTGTGGGCAGCTACAAACCAAACGCCTTCGGCTTATACGATATGCACGGCAACGTCTCGGAATGGTGTCAGGACTGGTATCAGGTTAACGCCTACAAAAGAACCACCAAAGAAGACCCGCAAGGCCCAGACAAAGGCCTGAGCAAAGTCATCAGGGGCGGTTCATGGAAAGACGGGCCGCAAACATTAAGATCTGCTGAACGTGCTTCAAGAATACCGGGAGCAGACAGAGGCTTCGTTGGTTTCCGTGTTGTGATGCCGTTGCAATAAGAAAAAAATACAATAGCGATAATATAATGATCGCAATTGAATTTTAACGTTTATCCGCGGGTAAATAATTCACAAATAACAAATTACGGATTTATTCGCGGGCATTTACTA
>CAYZEH010000113.1:0-4545 GCA_964477135.1 uncultured Pirellulales bacterium
CTCGGCAATTCATAACACGCCGACACACAAAGCCCTTCAACAGCCGAGACTACTTTTTCATATTCCAGGTATCGCACAATAAAAAACCTTAAATCTGAAATTTAAAATTTCTATACTTAGTATTGCCGACCGCATCAACAGCCTTCAAAGATATCACATGCTCGCCGGCCTTAACATCATCTTCTATCAGTATCTTAAACTCTTCGACCATCGTATCATAAACACCGTCCTCAGGCACCAGGGATATCCACTTATCACTGCTGTCAATTGCATATTCAAGCTTGCCGATAGCACTAAGCTTATCGGTAACCTTAGCTTTAAATATTCTTTGTCCTGCAAATGTCCCCTGCACTACAGGAGCGGTATTATCGACAACAATAACATCACTAATCCTGCTCGCCGAAAGCTTAGTTGTCGTCGTATTACTTCTTTCGTCGCTTGTGGTAATTTTAATTTCATATCTGCCGTCTTCAACTGTCTTGGAATCCCAAAGATAGCTATCGCTTTCATATTTGTCCTTTATCTCGATCCATATCTGCCAGCCAACTTTCCTGAAATCAATCTTATAAATCAGTTTATCACCATTACTATCCGTAGCTTTATACCCAACATTAAAGAACCCTTCTTTACCGGACGTGTTGTCCCTGACAGCTTCAATAGAGACAACCTTAGGAGCAAGATTAGGAACGGTATTAGCAACTGCAATTTCCCTGACAACCGGGCTCTTATCACCTTTGGAGCTTTTTAAAATAAGCTTATACTGACAAAATCTGCCCAAAGGACACATCAGCTGAATTGGCTCGGTAACCTTAACACCTTCCGTCCACTCTGAAAACGTAGGGTCATTAATATCCTTAACATTTCCACTCCTCGCGGAAAGCTTTATCTCACAACCCTGGGGTATATCAGCTTCAATCTGAAGTTTACCCCACATTGAAGGCTGACCCGCATCGATCAGATCACTGCTGTAAGAACCTTCCTTCGCAAACCCTTTCCCCAGCTTCATAAGCTTCGCGGGATTTGCCGTGCCGATATAAACCTCATCACCAAACACATAAATCGCTGTGATCTGCGAAGCATTTTCATCTTCATAAATTATTTTTTCCTCTTCCTGCTCAACATCAATAGTATAAAGCTTTCCATCATTGCCCGTCCCTAAGATCAACTCCTGCCCCTGTTTTGCCATGCAGAAGAAAACCGCCGCTTCATCAAAAACACTTGTAACAAAGCCGTCTTTATTAATTTTGTAAACATGACTTGCCTTCGCCGGCTTGCCTGGTTTACCAGGTGCCGATGATTTGCCCGAAGAACTACCCGACAATTGAGCTTTGGTATTAGCTATCTTAAGTTTCAAAGTATTGACATTATCTGCCGTCCTCTTGTCAGTCGCTGTTTTGCTTTCAGGCTTTCCCGATGCCGCTTTCTTAGAAGCAAATTGCCTCTGCTTAGAAACCATTTTCGCAGAAGTAGCCGTAGCATAAAGATTACCCTCATCATCAAACACCAGAGAAGTAACCTCAGGCTGATCGCAGTCATACAAAACCGTCGCCTTACCACTCGCAGGCTTTATCTTATAAACTAACCCCCTGCCGTCGCTGCCCGCATAAACATAACCATCAGCCCCTGCTGCCAGCGAAAGTATATTTTTGTCAATGCTGTCATAGATCATCTTTTCTTTATTGCTCACAGAATCAATACTGTAAATCTTACCCTCAGGTCCGGTTCCAACATAAATATCGCTATTGTCAGCAACCGTTACCGCAAAAATGTAATTCGCATCGACAGGCTCAAATATCGTCTGTATACTGTCAGTCTCCAGCCTTATAAGCCTGCAATTTTCTCCGCTTATACCAGCGATAAGCCTGCCCGAAATATCCGTTGTCATTGCAAAAATATGTTCATTCAACAAATATTGTTCCTGCTTTACCTCGTTGGGATCGTTTGGATCATTGGCATCACCTGGCTTGTCCTGCGATGACAAACCCTGCTCAGCTTTATCTTCCGGGTATATCTTCGTAAGTTTACCCAAACTGTATTTATATATCCCGCCGTTAGGGCTCGTACCGACAAAAACCGTCGACCCGCTCAAAGCAATACAATTAATCGACCAGACATCTTCAAACTCTTGTGCTATCTGCTCACAAACTCTGCCAAGAGTAATAGTCCCCTGAGAACTTATAACCACATTCTCCGTTGTCCCCTTAAGCAGATCCGAACTGCTGCTATGTCGTGTTATTTGACTGTTCACCGCCAAACTGATATTTTGAATAAGAACCAGCAAGGAAAGTAAAACACAAAACTGAAAAAATCTGATTTTCATAATAGCTCCAAAATTGTTTAACAACACTGCCCGATATTCCTGAAAATGATCGAACCTTTATTTTTCAACTATAATACTAAGCTTCTTCTCATCTACCACCAACGTGGAAGTCTCAAACTGTTCTTCCTGCCAATGCAAATAAGGAGAAGCCTTTAACGTCCTTTTAGGATCAAACAGAACCAATGATTTTGTAGCAGGCAAATCAGCAAGCTCCGTCTGTTCGACAGACACACCACCGCTGCCCATAACAAACACACAATAAAGACGATCACGTCTGATATGAAGAATATTATTAATTGCTTTGATAAGGGTATCAAAATTTTGAACTCTGAATTTATAATCAGCCGCCTTACTCAAAAATTTCTGATAAGACTTATCCCCGCACACAAGCAATTCATACTTGCCCTGCTTTAGCTCCTTCGGAACCTTAAGTTCATAGCTGTATTTCTTCTTACCCGCTAAAACAGATTCCAGGATAACATCAACTTTGACTTTCTCACCAGGCTTAACTTTATTATCAGAAAGCTCTACCGACCATATATGAGAAATCGAACTCTTATTCGTTATCGCAAGATCAACATTGATAGATGAAATTTTTACCCTCTTATAAGGATTATTCATAAGCATCGAAACAACATCAGTAATCTCAAGCATCAAATCATTAATCCCCGAAGCACTTGACCTGTTCTCAAAAACGATTGGCTCACACCCCTGCCCCCGCAAAGATACCTTATATTCAACCGTATTCTCAGGCGGCAGATCACCGAACATAAGCGCCGAACCGGCAATAGCTGAAACAATAAGCCTCGAAGTGAGCATCTGATTCTCCGCTATCCTGCAATTATATGTTCGCTCCTGCGGATCATTATATCTTTTCACATTAATCGTCAAAGGTATCATACTGACATCAGCACCTATCGTACCCCTGATCGCAGAAGATTCATCAACTGTCAATGCCCCTACAATGTCAATCGCGCTGCCGAACTTGAAAGACCGAATAACACTCGAAACCACTGTATGAATTTTGCCGGTAGCTAAAGGCAGGTTTACCGGGCCATAACCTAAAAAACTATGACCAAAACCATAAACTTTGTCACCAACGACCTCGGTGACAGTACCCATCGCCGTCATTTTTATATCACCCGTCGCCAAAGGTACCGCCAAACAACTGCCAGGCTCAAGTTTAACATCGCCGTCGACTCCACTGCTTGCTCCACCCCCGCCACCGGCAACAGCCATCATCCCGAAAGGCCTCAACGCCTCATCAAGCTGCTGGCAAACACCCACCGGCAATCCGCTGGTAATCACCGGACAAGGCAAAATACTCGCACCAACCGGCGATACATTAGAACCAACTGTCTGTGCCTTTATCTGTCTGTCAATTTCTTCAAAATCTATACCCCTGGAAAAATCAAACGAAATATAATTCCCGCCATCCGGATAATCCCCCTCGCCCACAGCAAGCATCTCTTCTATAGGCGTAACACCATAAAGAGGATCCTTGCTGAAAGTCCATCCAAACGCCAAAGCGCCAGCCAATCTGCCTTCTATATAAACAGGAGAACCGCTGCAACCTGCCACCGGACCTGTATGAATAAACCTCTCATCTACACCCTGAACCATAATAGCATCTTTTCCAGGTCCAAAGCCCTTAACAACGCTGAGTACTTCCATTTCGAACTTTTCGATCTTGCTGCCCTTATAACATGTCAGACAATACGCTTCCATACCGGGTTTTATTTCATCAACCGTGATATATTTGCTCGAATCAATGGCCCCGGCAAAACAACAGGATACCCCGGCAAAAAGCAGTAAAAATGTAATTCCAGCCTTATTTCTCATATTTTCTAACATCTATTTCCTTTCGTAAGTCATTTATCTGAAATTTTAGTGACCAAATTGCTAATTGCAAGGCAAAAGAAATTTTGCTAAAATGGCAATTTGTATTTATAATTGAGAATTTGCTGATAATAATTACTTTTGAAATATGAAACGGAGATATAAATGGACGCTGAACATCGCCATGAACTGAAAACCAATGAATTGGCTAAGTGGATAAACAACTTCCCACAGTGGGTAAAGAAAAATGTTAAATTTTTAATTTATGCGGCAATCGTACTTGTCCTCGTTGTCGGCTCATACCTCTATCACCATCAGAAGGTTGAAAACGTCTCTGAAAAGAAACTCGCTTTCACCCAACAGGCAACAGCCCTGCCTCAAACAAA
>CAYZEH010000113.1:4645-8653 GCA_964477135.1 uncultured Pirellulales bacterium
AAAGCTCTCGAAAAAGAACCTTCAAACCCATCTTTAAAAGCACTGGCAACATTTGGTCTCGGCCTCTGCGAAGAAGAAATTGGAAACTTCGATGCTGCTAAAGAGATTTACAAAAAAATCGTTGAAACTCCTGAATTCGAAGGTACTACTGCCGCCGCTGCTGCAAAAACAAGAGTCAATACAATGAATGACTTCAAAGAAAGGCTTACTTTCAAGCCTGCACCTGTAATAGTCGACCCTAACGCTCCTGCGCCGATTTCTATCGATGTAAACAATGTAAATTTGCCCAGCCAATAAATTATTACGGCATTGATGAGTAACGACAAAACAACTGAAAATAATGGACTTGCCCCTGAAGATCAGGACCGTGAATTAACAAACGAACCATTAATTCTCAACGTCGGAACCACAATAAAACAAAGAAGGATCGATAAATACCTCCATGGCAGGTTCAGCAACTACAGCCGGGTAATGCTCCAGACAATAATCAAACAAGGAGGCGTTAAAGTCAACGATAAGCCCGTAAAACAAAGTTTCAAACTTTCCCCAGGCGATAAAATCGAGCTTACCCTCCCTCCCCTGCCAACAAAAGAAATCCTGCCGGAAGATATACCGCTAAATATAATATACGAAGACGACGACGTTATCATCCTCAATAAACAAGCTGACATAATAATCCATCCTGCAAGAAGTCACACTCACGGCACTCTCGTCAACGGTTTGGTATATTACTGCAATAACCTCTCAACAGGCCTTGGTGAATACCGACCCGGGATCGTACATAGACTCGATAAAAATACTACCGGTGTAATGGTAGTAACAAAAAATAATGTCGCACAATGGAAAATAGCAAAACAATTCGAAAACAGGCAAACCAAAAAAAGCTATCTTGCAATAGTCCAGGGTTGCCCGGACCTCACCGCCGACAGAATCAACGAACCTTTAGGACAACATCCAAAAGTAAGAGAAAAATACGCCGTCCGTTACGATATAGGAAAAGAATCAATAACCTTCTACGAAGTCATAGAAGAATTCAAAGGCTACTCCCTAATGAGAGTCAAAATCATGACAGGAAGAACACACCAGATCAGGGTACACCTCTCACATATAGGACACCCAATAGTAGCAGACGATATGTACGGCGGACAATTCGTTTACCCCTGGCAGCTTAAATACGCCGAATCCGCTGTCGAAGAACCCATAATCAACCGGGTCGCCCTCCACGCAAACACCCTTGAATTTACCCACCCCACAACCGGCCAACAGGTAAAATTTGAAGCACCACTGCCGCCGGATATGCAAAACCTGCTGGATATGCTTCGCAAATACCGCGAAAAAACAAAACCTACTCCTGAGGCAGCTTCGCGAGATCACCGTCAGAACCAGCCACCATTAAAACATCCCCCTCATAAATGATCGTATTCGGCATAGGAACATTAATAATCGCTGCCATATCACTTTTCTTGCCCTTACTCTCATCATCACGTTTAATAGCGACAAGATTAATATTATATTTCTGCCTTAGCTGCAAATCCATAACCGTCTTCCCATCAAAACTCGCAGGCGATTTTATCCTCGCCAGACTATAGCCCGGTGCAAAATCAATCTTCTCACCTATCTGAGGAGCAATAAGCTTATAAGCCCACCTCTGCGCAGATTCGATCTCAGGATAAATAACCTCTGTAGCACCAACCTTGGCAAAAACCTCACCGCCCACAAGGTCCTCCGCCCTGGCATATATTTTCTTAACCCCCATCTGCTTCAACGTCACTACCGTCAACACCGCAGACTCAAACCCTTTTCCAGTCCCCAGACCAATACCTATAATAACAACATCAACCTTATCGATCCCCTGAGCCTTGAGAGCCTCCTCATCGGTACCGTCAAGTTTGACCGCCAAAGTTACCTGGTCGCGGATCAATTCGATCTCGTCCCTGTTCTTATCGACAGCTATCACCTCTGCGCCGCTCATCGCAAGCGCTATAGCAAGTTTCTTTCCAAATCTTCCCAAACCTATAACAGCAAAACGTTCCATAATATTGCTCCAAAAAAACACCAGCCGAATCGCCGGTCAGTATCAATCCCAAAACCATCAGCCAACAATAACCGCTTCTTCCGGATAACTATACTTAACGGGCTTCAGGTTAAACGTAAGCGCAGCCAGCAGCGTTAAAGGCCCAAGCCTGCCTATAAGCATAACTAAAATAATAATAACTTTACCTGCTGTTGTCAAAGAACTCGTTATACCTGTCGAAAGACCAACCGTTCCCAAAGCAGATGCCGATTCGAACATTATATCAGACATCGTAAAACCACTGCCGTGCTCTGTAATATTCAAAGCAAGAACCGCAGAGAACAAAACCACTAAAAATAACAGCGTAACAGCAATAGCCCTGCCGACAACAACTATCCGCATGGACCTTTTAAACATTTCAACTTCACTTCTTTTCCTCAGTGCCGCAATAGTAGAAATAACAATAACCGCCAAAGTAACGGTTTTTATACCACCCGCCGCAGAACCCGGACTGCCCCCCACAAACATCAGCAGGATCAAAACCATCTTACTCGAATCACTCAATGCGGATATATCAACAGTATTAAAACCTGCCGTCCTGGCTGTAACAGACTGGAAAAACGCCCCTAATATCCCACCGCTTTTCGCTGACCCTTCGCCGGCATAATGTTCAAGCAGCATTATCAAAAGCATACCGGCAACTATCAAAATAAAGCTCACACTAACCACTATCTTACTCTGTAAATGAAGCCTTTTGGGTATTCCCGCCGCCCGTTCGTCATCTCTGCTACAAATCTTCCTGCCAAACCTTTTCAACCTGTCAACTGCCACATTGAATATATTATAAAGAACACCAAAACCAAGCCCGCCCATAATTATCAAAGGGCAAAGAACAACAAACACACCCCAGCTCCGCTGATAACTTATCAAGCTGTCATCAAAAAGGCTAAACCCCGCATTACAAAAAGCGCTTATCGAATGAAAAACACTGCAAAACCACTGCTCATGAATATTGCCAACCCGCCCCGGCACAGAGTTCCACATACCGAACATCGACACCGCGCCAATAGCTTCAATAACAACAGTACCCAGAAAAATAAACGCGATAATATTGCCGATCTTCCCTAACGTCCGCGCGCTTAACAGATCCTGCATCGCAACTGATTCACGAACATTAAGCGCCTGCCCAAGCAACAGTGCTAAAATCGCGCCAAAAACAACTATCCCCAAACCACCAAGCTGGATCAAAGTTAAAATAACCGTCTGACCCATCAATGTAAAATCCGACCCCGTATCTTTTACAATAAGCCCCGTAACACATGTCGCCGATGTCGATGTAAACAAAGCATCAATAAAACTGAGATTCTCACCGGTCGAAGCTTTTGGCAGCATCAAAAGCCCCCCGCCACAAACGATCAAAACAAGAAAACTGATTATCAAGGTCTTGGTCGGGTTATTGCCCGTCGCTGCCATATTAACCGTAGTTCTGCAAACTTTTATTACAACCTGAACTACAAGGTACCCACCAACCACAACATGTAAAAACCGCAGGCTGTCTTCGACATCAAACCATTTTTCCGACCCAAGCATCAATACGCCAAGCACTAAAAGCAAAACCGCGTCATACCAGTTTCCCCTCCAGAATTGTCGCTTCGATTCAGCGTTAAAAACCCGTATAACCTTTTCCGATAGGAAAACGAACAAAAGCCCCACCTGAACCAGATACAGTATCCCCTTAGGCATCATAGGCCGATCAAAGCCGAACAGCAGCACAAACGAAGCCATCACAACTACCGAAGCACCGCCGCAGATACCGATCAATACTTTTTCCAGATTATTATTTTTATAAATTATACGACTCACGAGCCAACTTTCCCGTTTATCCTCGCGGAAACCTCATACCCTAAAGGGTATATTTTCATAGATTGTTATCGAGCTTTTATACTGATCCCAATTGAATTTTACCGTTTATCCGCGGGTAACTAACTTAAAAA
>CAYZEH010000114.1:0-8573 GCA_964477135.1 uncultured Pirellulales bacterium
TGAATTTCCCCGTTTATCCGCGGGTAAATAACTTAAAAATAAGAAGTTACGGATTTATTCGCGAACATTTATACCCTTCAGGGTATAAAATGGTTCGATTATATAAATAAGAGTAAAATTTTCCGGAGCAAAGATCAATGACTATTGCCGACATAGCCGCACAAGCCAAGTCAGCCTCGATATTACTCGCTGCCGTCAAGACCGACGTAAAGAACAAAGCTCTTGCCGAGATCGCAAAAGCCCTCAAAACAAATAGCGACGAAATCATAAAAGCAAACCTCTCTGACCTCAAAGAAGCCGAAAAAAATAACCTCGCAGCCCCGCTGTTGAAAAGGCTCAAATTCGACCAGGCAAAGATCGACGACGCCTGTCAAGGCATACAAAGCCTTATAAAACTCGAAGACCCCGTCGGCGAAACCATAAAAGCTACCGAGCTGACCGATGGGCTTGAGCTTTACAAAGTAAGCTGCCCCATAGGCGTCATAGGTGTAATATTCGAATCACGCCCAGATGCCCTCGTACAAATATCGACCCTCTGCCTGAAAAGCGGCAACGCAGCAATGCTCAAAGGTGGCTCCGAAGCGGAAAAAACAAATTCCATACTCGCAAAAATAATCGCACAAGCAACCGAAAAAGCCGCAATCCCAACAGGTTGGATTCAGCTGATGCACACAAGGCAAGACGTCTCCGCAATGCTGAAATTAGACAGCTCCATCGACCTGATAATCCCCAGAGGCTCAAACGCATTTGTAAAATACATAATGGACAACACAAACATCGCCGTCTTAGGCCACGCAGACGGTATCTGCCACGTCTACATCGACGACTCCGCTGATATCGAAATGGCTGTCAACATCGCAACCGACAGCAAGTGCCAATACGTCGCAGTCTGCAACGCCGTCGAAACACTACTCGTCCACAAACTCATCGCACAAGCTTTCCTGCCAAGACTGAAAGATTCCCTCGACAAATTCAACGTCGAACTTCTCGGCTGTGAAAAAACAATAAAAATAATCGACATAAAACCCGCCGACGACAACGACTGGAAAACCGAATACCTCGACTACAAACTATCCATAAAAATAGTTGACAACGTCGACGAAGCGATCGAACATATAAACACTTTCGGCTCAGGACACACCGACGCCATCGTCACAAGCAGCGCCAAAAACGCCAAAAAATTCATGAACCTCGTCGATGCGGGTGACGTCTTCCTGAATTGCAGCACAAGATTCAGCGACGGATTCCGTTTCGGCTTCGGTGCAGAAGTCGGTGTCAGCACAAACAAAATTCACGCAAGAGGCCCCGTCGGTCTCGAAGGGCTGCTGATATACAAATACAAACTAATCGGCAAAGGACACACCGTCACTGACTTCACAAACGGAAAATACAAATACACTCATAAGAATATTGAAAAGGATTTCAATTTATAAAATGAGAAACTTCACTAAAACAAAAAGAGTCGTAATCAAAATAGGCACAAACACACTCGCCAAAGACGGTGAAATTGACACCGCATACGTCTCCCGAATCGCAAAACAAATCAAAGCCCTCTTAGACACAAACCGCCAAGTCCTGATAGTCACCTCAGGCGCAATTGGCATGGGCGCTGTTCAGCTAAAATTAAAAAACTCGATAAAAGACACCAAACTCCGCCAGGCATGTGCCGCCATAGGTCAACCAATGCTGATGCGTGCCTACAGAAAAGCTTTCTCAAAATACGATGTCACCATCGCCCAGGTATTGCTAACCACCGAGGTACTTAACAACAGAAAAACATACCTCAACCTGAAAAACGCCATCGAAAAGCTTCTAAACCTCTCCGTCATCCCAGTCATAAACGAAAACGACTGTGTCAGCACCGAAGAAATAGGCTCAGCTTTCGGCGACAACGACAAATTAAGCGCACTCGTCGCAAGCAAAGCCGATGCAGACCTCTTAATAATACTAAGCGATATCGATGCCCTTTACGACAAGGACCCAAGAAAAAATAAAGACGCAAAACCAATCTCAGATGTCTACGAAATAACACCGGAAATAATCAAAAGCTCAGGCGGCAAAGGTTCCACGCACGCAACAGGCGGAATGAAAACAAAGATCGAAGCTGCACAAATCGCCTCGAACGCAGGTTGTCGAATAGTCCTGGCTAACGGGCGAACACCAAACGTCATAACAAAAATCATCGAAGGCGCAAACATCGGCACTGTCTTCATGCCAAAAAGAAAACTAAGCAACCGCCACCGCTGGATAATCAACAGCCGCCCCGCCGGTACAATAAACATCGACCCAGGCGCAGTAAAAGCTATCAAAAATCACAAATCCCTCCTGCCAAGCGGAATAACCTCAGTTAAAGGCTCTTTCCAACCAGGCGATGTAATTTTAATAAACGACATAGCAAAAGCTGTTACCAGCCTCGATAGTTCTCAGCTAAAAGCCGTCGCTGGTAAACACAGCACTGAAATTAAAAAGCTCCTGACTCCAAACACACGCCCCGAAGTCATAATCCCCGAGGACATTGTTTTTCTTGATTACTAAAATAGCTGACCATGGAACCAAACCCTGAAAAAGTCGAAGTAAAAAGAGCCAACAGTTCACATGCAAACGACCGCCCCCCGTCCATCTTCGCCAGGCTGAACAACGCAATCGCACCGCTGGCTGGCGGCATACTGATCGACACCCTCGACATCGCAACTTTTGGCCCTGTCGGCCTATACTTCGGCCTATTCATCGGATTCGCAGCTGGATGGTGGATTACTTCCGTTTACCGCTTCGAAAAAAAAACAAAGCTCATCTGGTCATTGCTCGCTGGAATTTATTGCATGATACCCGGAACCGCGCTTTTCCCACTCGCAACAGTCATCTCCGTTATAGGCAGATTTTCCCAGACACCAAAACAATAAAACATCCCCCTGACTAATACCACTTCCACCTTCCACCAAACAAAAATATTTTCTCTTGACGAACATTAACAAATCTTATATCTTATTAATCTTTCCGACGCCGGAGTGGCGGAATTGGCAGACGCGCGGGATTCAAAATCCCGTGCCCGCAAGGGCGTGTGGGTTCAAGTCCCACCTCCGGCATTTTTATTTCCCGCTGCAATCACTTCGTCACAAATGGCGATAGTTCCCGAAGCCTGTTTATAACCGCCGGAACCTTATCTATCACAAAATCGACTTGGGCCTGCGTATTATATCTGCTCAGGCTAAACCGTATCGACCCATGAGCCGCGGTAAAAGGAACCCCCATCGCCCGAAGTACATGGCTCGGCTCAAGTGAGCCCGACGTACAAGCGGACCCGCTGCTGGCGCAAATCCCAAATCTGTCCATCATCAGCAATATCGCTTCACCCTCGATAAATTCAAAGCTGATATTCGTCGTATTAACAAGTCTGTTTTTAACATCGCCGTTAACAAAACTATCCGGACACGTTTCGAGAATCCCCTTCTCAAGCGAGTCCCGCAACCCCCGCACAAAAGTCTTTTCTTTTTCCATATTCTCAGCTGCCAGCTCACAAGCCCTGCCAAGCCCCACTATCGCCGGCACATTTTCAGTACCCGCTCTTCTGCCGCCCTCCTGGTGACCGCCCTGCATAAAAGGCGCCAGCCTCGTACCCTTTTTGACATACAAAACACCGATCCCCTTCTGCGCATGCAGCTTATGGCCGGACATACTCAGCACATGTATCGCACTTTTAGAAAGATTAATATCAAGCTTACCAACCGCCTGAACCGCGTCAGTATGAAACGCTACCCCCTTAGCCGCTGCCATCTCTGCGATTTTTTCAATCGGAAAAATTGTCCCCGTCTCATTATTAGCATACATAACCGAAACCAAAGCCGTATCATCGTCGATTGTCTCCCTAAGCTGGTCCATATCGAGCCGGCCATTCTTATCGACACCAATTTCGACTACCTCGTAGCCATATCCCTCAAAAGACCTGCAAACCTCAAGCACCGCCGGATGTTCAACCCTCGTAGTGATTATCTTCCTCCGATCCGGCACAGATGCAAGCGTCCCCGTTATCGCAGCATTGTCACTTTCCGTGCCGCCGCTGGTAAAAATAATTTCACTCGCATCACAGCCCAACAAACTCGCCACCTGCTGGCGCGCATTACTAACAGCCTTGGCAACACTGCCGCCAAAACTATGCATACTCGACGCATTGCCATAATTATCACAAAAGAAAGGCCTCATCGACTCAAAAACTTCCGGCGCAACTTTCGTTGTCGCATTATTATCAAAATACACAATATTCATATCTTATTCCTTCCCCTTACCCGGCTCATTCGTCGAGTCCTTTTCTTCTTCAACATAAAGTTCATCGCTGACAAATTCTTTCAGCTTCGCCTCAACAACATCTCTCATTGTAAATTCCGCCACTTTGCATTGTGCGCACATCCCCCGAAACGCAACAATAATCTTATTGCCCACAATATCCACCAGCTCAATATTACCGCCATGAGCCCGCAATGCCGGTCTGACCTGCTCATTGATAGTCTGCTGAATAAGCTGCATCTTTTTAATATTCGTCAGTCTGCCTGCCTTTTTAGGCACACTGACCGGGGCATTTGTTATCTTGTCACCCTGTACTCTTTCGATGATCTTCTGTATCTCACCCTTACAGCCGCCGCAACCACCGCCCGCTTTGCAATAGTTCATCACTTCTTCAGCGTCATGAAGATTATTCTCCATTACAACCTTGGCGATCTCATTTTCGGTAACACCGAAACAATTACAAACCACCTTACTCTGGAGATTACGCTTTTCAGTGCTGCCCGTCTTATAATTATCAACCGCCGCCTCAAGTGCCTCTCTGCCCATAACCGAACAGTGCATCTTCTGGTCAGGCAAACCACCCAGATAATCAGCTATATCTTTATTAGTGACATTCATTGCCTCATCGACAGTCTTACCTTTAATAAGCTCCGTCAATACCGATGAACTTGCTATCGCCGAAGCACAACCAAAAGTTTTGAACTTGGCGTCAACGATCCTCCCACCTTCGCCAAGCTTAAACGTCAGCTTCAAAGCGTCACCGCATGCAAGCGAACCAACCTCACCAATACCATCAGGGTTTTCAACTTCACCCACATTTCTCGGATTAAAAAAATGATCCTTAACTTTCTCTGTATAGTCCCACATAATTATTTATACCGATCCCAATTTAATTTTCGCTATCACAGCTCTCCGTATCCAGCTTATCCGCGGGTATCCCAATATATCAGGATACTACCTTTAAGGATATTACCTTTGACTTTTACTCAACGCTTGCTTGAAGTCCGCAATTATATCATCTATATGCTCAATGCCAACAGAAACTCTGATATAATCAGCAGAAACACCCGCTGCCGCCTGCTCAGCTTCACTTAACTGCTGATGTGTCGTGCTCGCAGGATGTATCACCAAAGTCTTACTATCAAGAATATTCGCTAAATGACTGGCCAGTTTAACCGAATCAATAAATTTAATACCAGCTTCCTTACCGCCCTTAACCCCAAAGCCAAGTATCGCTCCCTGACCTGCGGGCAGATACTTCATCGCTCTTTTATAATCCGGATGAGACTTCAAACCAGGATAATTAACCCACACAACCTCAGGCTGATCTTCAAGCCACTTCGCCAAAGCCAAAGCATTGCTGCAATGTCTCGGCACACGCAAATGAATTGTTTCAAGTCCCTGGATCAGCAAAAACGCATTGAAAGGCGACAAACATGCCCCCATATCACGCAGCTGTTGGGTTCTTATCTTCGCAATATAAGCCATCTCACCAAACGCCTCAGCATAAACTAACCCATGATAACTCTCGTCAGGCCCAGTCAGTTCCGGATAATCGCCGCTTGCCCAGTCAAACTTTCCACTATCGACAACCACCCCGCCGATACTCGTACCATGGCCTCCGATTATCTTCGTACAGCTATGAACAACAATATCAACCCCGTGCTCTATAGGTCTGAAAAGTATTGGTGAAGCAACAGTATTATCGCAGATCAAAGGCAGATTATGCTCATGTGCGATCTCTGCGATCCTGTCATAATCTAAAACATCGTTCTTAGGATTACCGATCGTCTCAATATATACCAATCGTGTCTTATCTGTAATTGCCGCTGCAAAATTCTCCGCATTACCCGAATCAACAAGCGTAGTCTCAATCCCAAACCTCGGCAAAGTATGAGCGAACAAAGTCCCCGTCCCGCCATAAAGCGAACTCGAAGAAACAATATGATCACCAGTCTTGCAGATATTCAAAACCGCCGCTGTTATCGCTGCCATCCCCGAACTAAAAGCAACTGCACCAACACCCCCCTCCATCTGAGCGATTCTTTTTTCAAGTACATCCGTAGTCGGATTCATAAGTCGAGTATAAATATTACCCGCTTCTTTAAGCCCAAAAAGATTAGCTGCATGTTCGCTATCCCTGAAGCAATAACTGCTGGTCTGGTAAATAGGAACCGCCCTGCTCAAAGTATCGCTGTCAGGCTCATGCCCGCCATGCAAGGCAATTGTCTCTAAATGATATTTGTTTTTATTATCCATTTTCTTTTCCTTTAAGCCGCCGGCAATATTGAGATCATTTTATCCAGAGCACTCCTGGCTTTGATCATCGTATCACCTTCAACCTTGATCTCATAGTTAAGACTTTCAAGCGAATATACAATATCCTCAAGGTGTATCCGTTTCATATCAACACAAATCGCATCTTCATTAGCTGCCATGAATTCCTTATCGGGGCTCTGTGTTTTCATAGTATGAATTATACCCGTCTCAGTGGCAACTATAAACCGTTTTTGCTTACTCTGTTTAACATAATCAAGCATCCCGCCAGTACTGGTTATAACGTCAGCCAGCTTTTTCACAGGCCCGTTACATTCCGGATGAACCAGCACCACCGCATCAGGCCACTTCGCCTTGGCATCGATTATATTGTCATCTGTTATTATCATATGAACCTCACAAAAACCAGGCCATAATATCAGCTCACGACCGGTCGTATCCTGAACATATTGCCCCAGGTTCCTGTCAGGCCCGAAGATAATTTCCCGCCCCGCAGGCAAAGCATCTATAACTTCCTTAGCATTAGAACTCGTACAGCAGTAGTCGCTCTCAGCTTTGACCTCAGCGGTACTGTTGACATAAGTCACCACCAAAGCCCCGGGGTGTTTACGTTTCAATTTAGACAGCTCAATAGCATCGATCATATCTGCCATACTACAGCCGGCTTTTTCCACTGGCAAAAGAACCTTCTTATCAGGACACAATATCGACGCAGTCTCTGCCATAAACTCAACACCGCAGCAGATTATTACCTCAGCCTTAGTCTTCGATGCCTGGATACTCATACCTAAGCTGTCGCCGCAAAAATCAGCGATATCCTGTATCTCTCCAAGCTGATAGTTATGAGCAAGAATGATCGCGTTACGCTCCTTCTTAAGCTCATTAATTTTTTCTGTTAATTCTTCTTTCAAAATAATCTCTCCTGTACTACTTTTTAGCTTTACGCTTCCTATATACTGCTCACAGTTAAGTTTTCCGGTTTATCCGCAGGTAAATTGGAATAACACATTATAACTCTCCTCGCGGAGATTTCTTACCCTTAAGGGTATATATTAATTCCGGACTGGACATCGTAACCATAACACCATCAGGCACCGATTCTTTTATCCAGACATTACCGCCGATTACCGCATTTTTACCTATAACAATATTACCAAGTATCGTAGCCTCTGCATAAATCGTAACATTGTCAAGTATCGTCGGGTGCCTCTTCCCGCCTTTTATAATATTACCTCGTTCATCCTTGGGAAAACTAAGTGCCCCTAAAGTTGCACCCTGGTATATCTTAACATTATCACCAATAACCGTAGTCTCACCTATCACAACACCCGTGCCGTGGTCTATAAAGAAATTATTACCGATCTTAGCACCCGGATGAATATCAATACCAGTCCGGGTATGCGCACATTCAGACATTATCCTCGGCAACAAAGGCACATCTTTAAGATAAAGCTCATGAGCAATTCGATGCGTTGCTATAGCGATAATACAGGGATAACTGATTACCACTTCCTCGTAACTCTTAACCGCGGGATCGCCGTCATAAGCAGCCTTAACATCGCCCTTGAGCATCTGGCGTATATATCCGAGCCTTTCCAGCAAATGCACCGTTACATCATCAGCCATCTTAACACAATCACAACCCGGACAATCCTTCATCCTGCACTGATACCTGTTGGCTTTTTCTATCTGATGAGCCAGCCTGTTGTAAACCGTATGGATAAGATCACCAACTATGAAATTCACATTAGATTTGGTAACCTCTTTTTTCCCCGTATAACCCGGAAACAAAAGCTCCATCAGCAAATCGAGTATCTCAACTATCTCATCACGTACCGGCAAATTCGTGACATCAATAAAATTGATCCCGGAATCCCCCTGGTAAGTCTCAACAACCCCGTCTACCAGATCGTTAATTCTCTTATTTGTCAAATTATGCTCTGACATCCGTATCCACTTTCAATTGAATTTTTCCGTTTATCCGCGGGTAAATAACTCAAAAATAACAAGTTAGGGAT
>CAYZEH010000115.1:0-8353 GCA_964477135.1 uncultured Pirellulales bacterium
ATAGCGGCTATCACATAATGTCAGCAGTCATAGCTACTGATTCCGCCACGGGTGGGAATGACCCGGTATGGTATAGATTCAAAATAGTTGCAGGTTATGGTCAAAACAGCGAGTGGCAACTTTCAAACGCATATAATTATGAGAATACTGGTACTGTTACTTATAGGGTAATTACCTGCGACAGCATTCCTGGCAGCAACCCACCGCAGCCTAACTTAGTTAACTCAACTGCGCTATCCGAGCCAGCTGCAACGTATGAATAATAAATGAAAATTCTTGACAATTAAAGGCCGTTTTGGTATAATACCCACTTCGAGCGGAGATTTATCGCTTTTTAAGCCCTTTTAGATAGTTATAAAAAAACAAAGTACGGTTTTTGGAAACAATGTTTGAAGATTAATTCTAATAATTAGCACTTTATTTAAAAGCTGGAAGGGATATTTTATGAAAAAGCACGTTTTTACATTACTGGTTACGCTGTCAATTCTACTAACAATAACTACAAACCTATTCGCCACAGGCGGCAACATGGGAGGTCCAACTCAGGACGGCTCCGAAGCTTTCCCCTATCTAATAGAAGATTTCAACGATTTCCAGGTTTTTTGCGCCAATAGCATTTACTCTGCAACCGACACACACACCCGACTCGATTGCGATCTGGACCTCGACCCGAACCTACCCGACAGACAAACATACACTACCGCTGTCGTTGCTCCTGGGTTACATGGTCATTTTGATGGCAATAACCATGTGATTCGTAATATGATCATTAGCTGCGAATCAACCTCTAATAGCTATCTTGGTTTATTCCCTGCGTGTGGAATTGGTTCCGAAATCAAAGATCTTGGCTTAGAAAACATTAATATCACTAGTGGATTTAATGCAATGGCTATTGGTGGTCTATGCGGATTTAATGAATTTGGAAACATTTCTAATTGCTACGTCAATGGCACAATGACTATAAATGAAGTTGTAACTGGTGTCGGTGCTCTGTGTGGATTGGCTGGTGGTAAAATTACTAACTGCCATACATCCTGTTCCATTCTATGCTGGCCTTATGTGGGATATGTTGGTGGTTTGGTAGGAAGAAATGGCGGCGGCACTATCAATAAATGTTATGCTACGGGCAATGTTTACGGTTCTGCCAACAATAACTATCTAGGCGGCTTGTGTGGTGAAAATAATGGGATCATCAGTAATTGCTACGCCAGTGGTGAAGTTCGAGATGCTATTCCAATTGGTGGTTTGTGCGGTTCTAATCAATATCTAATCACTAACAGCTACTCTACCGGCAAGGTTCGGAATTTAGGTTCTGCTCCAGAAAACGGTCTGTGCGGCGAAAATATAGGCCAAGAAATTACCAATTGCTTCTGGGATATAGAAACTTCAACCACAACAACCAGCCAAGGAGGAACTGGCAAAACCACTGCTGAAATGAAAACTGTGGATACATTTTTAGATGCCGATTGGGATTTGGTGGGTGTTTGGAATATTGAGGAAGGGCAGACGTATCCGCTTTTGAGAAAGTATTCTGCATTTGATACTAATTATGATAATAAGGTTAATTTTATTGATTTCGCAGAATTCGCAAACAATTGGCTTGATGGTGTTGAATGAGTAAAAGCAACAATACGGCGTCAACGAAATTATCGCACAGCTTTTAGCGTTTCTTTTTGCTGTGGTTTTTTCTTTGGCGTCTTTTGTTTACTTTTTTGGTGGGCTTTTTTGAGCCTTTGTCGGCGGGGGCAGCTTTTGCTACTATAGGCTCAGCTGGGGCGAGGTCCATTTTTCTGGCTTCCACATTTACTGATACTATTTTGACTTTTACAGGTTGGCCCAAGGTTATGACTTTGCCGCTGCGCTGGCCTACAACACATTGATGCTTCTGGTTATACTCCCACTTATCCTGGCCGAGGTCTTCGAGTTTAATCAGCCCTTCGATTCCGAATTTGAGACACTGAACAAATACACCAAAGCCCGCGACGCCGGTAATGACTCCTTTAAATTCCGAGCCTATTTTTTTGCTCAACATCTGCAATAATAAAACTTTTTTAAGTTCGTTTTCCGCTTGTGCGCTTCGCTGTTCGGTATAGCTTATGTGCCTGCTGATATCTGACAGTTGATCTTCGGAGATATCAACACTGCTTTTGCCGCTGGTATCAATACAGCTTTGCAAAAGCCTGTGCACGATCAGATCCGCGTACCTTCTGATCGGGCTTGTAAAATGGCCATAGTTTTTGCTGGCAAGTGCAAAATGACCAATATTCAAAGGCGAATAAACCGCCTTCTCAAAACTCCGCAGCACCATCAGATTTATCGCTGTGGATGAACCGGTTTTTTTGACTGAATCCAAAAGCTGTTGCAAATCAAATCTGTTCGGCTTCTTTGGCAGGCTATAACCAAATACTTTTACAAGCTTGGCAAGAGCCGCCAACGTCAGAGCATCCGGGTCCGGGTGGATGCGTCTGATGAAGGTGATTTTTTTACGATCTAAAAACGAGGCAACCGCCTCATTGGCTTCTACCATAAACATTTCTATTATCGTATGCGGATAACTGTCGTCCGCGGGATTGGCATCGATAACCTGCCCCGCATCATCGTGAACAAGCTCAATATCGGGGATATCCAGATGAAGCATTCCTTGCGAGTTGCGTCTTTTTTCGATTATCCTGCTGAGGGTTTCCATGTCAGTCAGCAGAGATAAAACTTCAGGTTTGATGCCTTTGGTGCGGCCTTTCAAAGCTTTGTCAGCCTGTATGTAGGTCAATCGCTGGGTAGAGGCGATTATCGAATTGGCAAAGCTTGTACTTACAATTTTACCGGCGGCGTCATAAATTATATAGGCACTTTTGGTGAATCTTTTTTTATCTGGTTGAAGCGAGCAGATGCCGTTACTTAAAACCTCGGGCAGCATCGGCACAGTCCAACCCGGCAAATATGTACTATTGCCCCTCTCGGCAGCTTCGAGGTCGAGTGGGGTATCTTTTTTTACAAAACAGCTCACATCGGCAATATGCACACCAAGGATAAATCGGCCTTGAGAATCTTTTTCGATACTGATCGCATCATCGAAATCTTTCGAGTCAGGCGGGTCGATGGTAACTATTACTTTATCGGTTATGTCTTCTCGGCCCTGCCGGCCTTGAGCATTGAAACCAGCGGCAAGTTGAGTTGCCTGTTCAAGACAGGTATCTTCAAATTTTTCCGCAAGATTGTATTGACGCATCACAGCTTTTATTTCACTGTCGTATCTGCCCGCTTTACCGAGAACTTCAACAATAACACCTGTAGCACAACCTTCGCCGGCCTGGTAAGAAAGTATTTCCACTACAACTTTATCTTTGAGTCTGGCGTTTTTAGCAGTTATGTCGTCAATATAAATCGGATATAAAAAAGCTGAACCGTCAGATTTAACGAACCAACCTTTTGAATCTTTCTGCAATGTCCCCACTAATTTATCGCTCGATCTTTCCAGAATTTCAGTAATTTTGCCCGCATAGCGCACTTGCCCCGCTCTTTTGCCCTGCTTGACTACTTTGGCAGAGACAACATCACCATTCATAGCACCGCCCGCATCTTTACCTGCAACAAACAAATCGCCGTAGCTATTGGTATCTATTGGGATGATAAAACCAAACCCTTTGGAATTTGCGCGGAATGTCCCGGTGATACGATTGGCCATCGCAGGCAATGTCACCGAAGACCTTGCGCCTATGATCACATGACCAGATTTTTTTAACTGGTCGAAAGCTTCTTTAAACTGCGGGTAGTCCGTCTCCGAAACGCCAAGAGACTTTGCTAATTGGGACAGCTTTACCGGCGTATAGCTGTCATGCTTTATAAGCTTTATTATTCTTTTTTTTATAACTTCTAACATAATTGGATTTCGCGCATGCAAAAAGCTTCAAAGCCTAAAATATCTAAGTGAGACTTCGAAGCTGTAAATTTTAAAAACATCTGCACCTCCACGAACAAATGCAGCTATTACACTCAGGCCTTTTTCGCTGTTAATGTGTTTACCTTCTTCGCAAGGCGTGATTTATTACGAGCAGCAGTTTTTTTGTGCATTGTACTTGTCGAAGCAATTTTATCGATTTTCTTTGTTATCTGTCTGAACTGCTCGGCGGAAGCCTCAGCATCACCTGTTGCCATAACTTCTTCAAGGTGCTTTATCTGGGTTTTAACCTGACTTTTACGAGCACGGTTGGTCGTATTTCTTTTTTCATTCTGTCTTACTCTTTTTTTGGCTGATAAAGAATGTGCCACTTTATTCTCCTAAACAATCTTACTTATATTTACAAAACTCATTCGATACAAAAAAAACATTCGACTGAGAGGTTAACTATTTATTTCTTAATTCATCCACACGCTGATGGACATCTTTATATCCGAAATCCATCTGAGCTATCTTCCTGAAAATTTCAAGGGCTTTTTCATTTTCGCCCTGCTTCTGATAGCTTCTGCCGAGATTGTACCTTAAATCCTTTGCGATTGCATCATCTTTTATTTCATATTGTTCAATAGCCCTGTTAAAAATGTCAATTGCATCGGAAAACCAGCCTTTTGCGAAGAAACAGACCCCAATTTTACTCATAGCGACAATTTTATGCCGGGGATCCTTCTGAGAATCCTGCAAAAAGGGTATTGCTTCATCATATCTTTTGTTATTAACAAGACGCACACCATATTCGTATTTCGCAGCCAGGTCTGTGGGATAATTATCAACGCAGAGCTTATAATGCATTAATTCAGCCTTTTTGAGTAATTCTCTAAGCTGGACGAAAGCTGATTTAAGCTTGGCATCGTTACTATCTGATTCAAGAGCTGATTTGGCTTTCCTTATTTTTAGCCTTAAAAACCGCATTTTAAACTCACCTGCCCGCTGCTGAAAGCTGAAGTTGTTTGTGTCTCTGTAGGCCTTTTCGAGCAGTAAAATAGCTTCTTTTTCATATTTGTCTTCCTGCGTATCCATAAGGGCAGAGGCAAGATTGAATATATTTTTTGGCAGCTGGGGCTCTTTCGCCATGTCTGCTCTGGCATTTTTAACGGCTGCAATGCGATAACTATCGGACTTTACCACACCGGCCTGTGCCTGAAGATCTTCCTGTGCCTGGCGATTTTTAATAGACTTCCTGAAATCCCCTGTCTGGTCATATTTGCCCTTGGCAACGGTAAGTTCAGCAGAGAGCCTTTTAAATTCATCCGCAAGTTCACCATCTTCAGGTTTTAAAACAGATGCCATTTGGCAGGCAATCAGAGCCCTGTCATATGCACCAATCTGGCTGTAAGAATTTTTTAACAAAATATACGTGCGGAACGAAGGCTTTCTTGAAGCTTTATTAGCGCCAAAAACAAGATCCGCTATCCATTGAGCTGTTTTGTCGTATTCGCCTGCTATACAAGCCTTTAAGACTGCTTCGGCATAAGAGATATTGCCAGGGTCTTTAGAAAAAAGGTGTTGGGCGTTAATAAGCTGTTCTACCGGGGTTTTTCCCCGCATACGCTTAATTCTTTCTATCATTGATGGTTTTTTACCACCTTTTACCTGCCTGCGCAGCGCCAACTGATGCAGCGCCAGGTGTCCTTTCTCAAGGTCATCCGGGGCAGACTTGAGCCCTTCCAGATACATTTCGATAGCATAATCGTAATTCCCTGTCCCTGCCAAGCTCTCGGCCTTTGCAAAAAAAGCCATTGCTTTTTCTTTTTGCTGACTGCTATTATCAGGCATAAGTTTTTGTAGTCCCGCCATTAACAAAAGTTACAATGTAACAACATATGCTAAACTCTTATAATAATTTGTCAACAAAATAAATGCTTGTATTAACTCACCAGCTATGCTACAAAACCAACTTACCTGGAACTAAAAATTAAGGAAAATGATTATGATATCCGCGTTAGAACAGTATGATCCACAGATTTATGAACTTTTAAGGCAGGAAGCTGCCAGACAGAGCGGCTCTATAAGGCTGATAGCCTCTGAAAACTATGTTTCAAAAGCGGTTATGATCGCAAGCGGAAGCTGCCTGACTAATAAATACGCAGAAGGTTATCCCGGCAAAAGGTACTACGAGGGGCAGCAAGTCACAGACCTGATCGAGATAACCGCACAAGAAAGAGCTAAAAAACTCTTCAAAGCGGACCACGCAAACGTTCAGCCATATTCAGGTTCAATTGCCAATATGGCTGCATATCTTGCATTGGTTAAGCCCGGCGATACAATAATGGGGCTTTCTCTGCCTCATGGCGGCCACCTTACACATGGTTGGAAAGTCAGTCTGACAGGTAAAATCTTCAATTCGGTACAATATGAGGTCGACCCGAAAACAGGGATGTTCGATTATGACCAGATCGCTGACCTGGCAAAAAAACATAAACCAAAAATTATCATCTCCGGAGCAACAGCTTATCCGAGAGCTATTGATTTCAAAGCTTTTAGTGAAATAGCCAAAAGTGTCGGAGCTTATATGGTTAGTGATATCGCCCATATCGCAGGTCTTGTGGCAGCGGGCATTCACCAAAGCCCTGTTCCGTATGCTGACGTGGTTTCCACAACTACCCATAAAACATTAAGAGGACCAAGGGGCGGTATGCTGCTTTGTAAAACCCAACATGCAACAAATGTTGACAAGGCGGTATTCCCGGGCTTACAAGGTGGGCCTCACATGCATTCTATCTCAGCTATCGCAGTGGCTATGGCAGAGGCTGATACGCCTGAATTTGTTCAGTATGCGAAACAAATCGTTAAAAACTCAAGAGCAATGGCAGAGAAATTGCTCGAATGCGGTTTTGAACTGGTTTCAGGCGGCACGGACAACCATCTTATACTCATGGACCTGAGAAATAAGAATATTCCAGGCAAAAAACTCGCTAAGGCCCTGGACAGAGCAAAAATAGTAACAAACTGCAATTCGATACCTAATGACCCGGCATCGCCTTTTAATCCAAGCGGGCTAAGGATCGGAACTGCTGCTATAACTACACGCGGCATGAAAGAGGAGCAGGCAAAACAAATCGCCGAGTTCATAAATCAGGTGGCAGACAACATCGACAACGATGCCGCAATTGAAAAAATCGGCAAAGAAGTACTGCTTTTATGCTCACAATTTCCTGTCCCTGAACATTTTATTATAACAGGAAAATAAAAAAACATATTGTTTAAAAGTTATTTACCCGCGGATAAACGGTAAAACTCAGGTGTGAGTAGTATAATTTGAAATTATTGGCAGCAAAGATTTGTCTTGCTGAGGAAAATGAACCAGAAAAAATTAAAAACCGCGCTAATTGGTCTTGATGAAAATGGCCTGAATATGCTGGAGGCTTTATCAAAAGTCGACCACTTTGAACTTTTGGCTGTTGCTGATAAGAATACCAAATTAACAGAAAAAACAGCGCCGCTTTATAATTGCGAGCCTTACGATGACTACAGGCAGTTAATCGCTCAAAATCAGCTTGATTGTTTGATCGTCACCGGTGGGATATACAGTTGCGACGAATATGTAAAATCGGCAATTAAGAACAAGGCAAACATATTAAAACTCGCTCCTGCTGCCAGAAATTTTGAAGAAGCGGTCGAATTTTACAGGCTTGCAAAAAGCAACAAAGTTCGTTTCACGATTGCAAATACTTACAGATTCGCAAAAAGTTTTTTGAAGCTGGATGATTTTCTCAGGGAAGGCTCATTAGAGCAGATATCTGTTATAACCGCCCAATGCTGCTTTGCCGGCAAGAAACACCCGATGTGGCAAACCGACCCCAAACTTGGCGGCGGAGGCGTTTTGCTGCATAACTGCTATGGCATAATCGACGCAATATTAAAAAACAACCCTTTGCCTCAACAGGTATACTCGGTTAATACTAATTACGCCACAGACAGAAAACAGCGCCAGTCACTAACAGAAGATGTGGCATCTGTGACAATGAAATTCGGCGACACATTTTTTGCAAATATAGTAGCAGATAAAAATACAGGGGAAAAAATTCAGCTGAAAATACACAGCAAAGACAGAATTGTCACCGTTACTGATTCTCAATTCGCCATAGCGGACAAATTATCAAGGACAATAGAAAAAGTGTTTTATAATGATACTGAACTGAGCAGAACTATAGATTTGCTTGAGGCATTTGCCCTTAGTATATTATCTCCTGAAGAACATAAATTCCCCAATAATATTTCACAGGATCTGAAAAATATGGCGGTTATCGAGGCAGCATATCTTTCAGCAAGAACTTCCATGCCTGAGCAGCCGGAACGGATAATACAGATATCGCAGCTTGAATCAGAAATCATCTGGCCTACGGGTAATACCATTCATGGTAATAAATTTCCGCGAATAAATCCATAACTTCTTATCTT
>CAYZEH010000116.1:0-8335 GCA_964477135.1 uncultured Pirellulales bacterium
AAACAAACTCTTTTTTAGTCAATTTACTTTACTATACTGATCCCAATTAAATTTTTCGCTTTATCCGCGGGTAAATAACTTAAAAATAACAAGTTATGGATTTATTCGCGGAAATTTATTATCATGAATGGTATTACCCCCCTGCTGCTGAATTTTTAATTTTCACTTTTTTAAAAATATGAATTTCAATTCTTTTCTGCTTTTCGCATTGTTTCACATGAAACATCCCTCAAAAAACGCCTTTTTTAATTTCCCATTTCACCCTGTTTTTAGACGTTTTTTAACCTCCGTCACGGATTGTCCGAATGGTTTATAACTGCCCTTCTTAACAGATTTTTGGTATAAAACCGCCTAAATCAGCCTTTTTTGAGGGATGTTTGGCAACTTTGGGGATAAATGGGCTATTGGGAACAACCCTCGCAGGTTATGAAAACCACCCAAAAACACCTCCAGGAGCGATCAAAAAATACTGAAAAAAGAAACGTTTTTGAACCAAAAACCAAATGGTCTTAATAATGAAAATTTCGGCAATGTTTCACGTGGAACATTTTTTAAAAAAAACAAAAAATTAAAACTGGAAAAAACAAACATTTTAAATTATAAAACATAAAGTGATTTTATCGAAAATTTAAAAGCTGAATAAGCAGACAATGACTGCCGGCTTAGATCAGCAGTAGCTTAGGAAATAATTGAAGGAGCGAAAATATGACAGCTAAGAAAAAAGAAAAAGTCAAACATCTCGGCAGGGGGTTACAGTCTCTTTTGGGTCCTTTAACTTCTAAATCTATCGAGCTGCCTATCCCGCAGCAAGTCACGGCCCCGGTAGTAGAGATATCCGCGGACAATAAGGATACAAAGGCCGACGCTGGCAGGCCTAAGTTCCCTGAGGATAAGGAGTTACGCGAATCCTTGCGGGCGATGCCGCTTGATTTGATAGTGCCGAACCTGTATCAGCCCAGGACTGTTTGGAACGAAAACGAATTGGAGGAATTGGCAGATTCGATCAGGGCTAATGGTGTTGTTCAGCCTATTATTGTTCGGCCTTTCGAGGAAGGATACCAACTAATAGCAGGGGAGCGCCGGTTCAGAGCTTCACAATTAGCGGGGCTGGAAAAGATACCCGCAATAGTAAGACATGCGACTGATGAACAGATGCTTGAGTTGGCATTGGTGGAGAATATTCACCGCACGAACCTTAATCCCATCGAAAGGGCGAAAGCGTATCAGAATTATGTAAAAACTTTTTCGCTGACTCACGCAGAAGCAGGGCAAAGGCTTGGCGAGAACCGGTCGGTTGTTACTAACTACTTAAGGCTTTTGGATCTGCCTGGTGAGATACAGCAGATGCTGACTGAAGGGACGCTGGCAATGGGACATGCACGCGCGATATTGGCGCTTCCCAATGATGACTTGAAACGCAAACTTGCTAATCGCGCGATGGCAGGGCGGCTTAGTGTGCGTGAAGTTGAAAAGCTCGTCCGTCAGAATTTGACAGAGACAGGCCAACAGAAACAAAAGTCCAGACAGAAAGCTCCACATATATTAGACCTGGAAAGCACGCTTTCCAGCCAGCTTGGCACACGCGTAGCAATAGAGACCCGCAAGAGCGGCCAAAGGGGCAAGATCACAATTGAATTTTATTCACTAAGAGAATTCGAAAGAATAACCGAACGCCTGGGGCTTAATACGATTGAAGAGGTGTAAAGGCAGTTACGGTTATGGTGGGCAAACAAGTTGCCTGCCTTACAGAAATATCGTAAGTAGATAACATCTGAAAGGGCAAGGATGGAATGTGCCAAATGTGGAGCGGAGATTGAGAATTGTTTGGTGGTTTGCAGCAAGTGTAGTGATTCTTTAAAAAAAGAGAAGAAGATTTACCGGTTGTTTAAATTGTCTACAATATGCCTTCTTATTTTTTTTATTGCATTTACCCTTATCTTACTTGCTTTGGAAAAAAATAAGATTAGCGACTTTGCGTGGATTTACATTTCAGCTTTTACGCTCACTACTCTGGCTGCTTCACCTATTTTAGCTATTATTTTTTTATTAAAAATAAATTTTCATAAAGATTCACTTGGCATTGGAAATTATGCATTTGTTATAATCTTTCTATCTGCTATTATTATGCTCCCCGTAGGCTTAATGAGTGGCAATACGCGCCATAGAAGTGTAGCATACAGAATGGTATGTGGAACAAATCTAAACAAGCTGGGCAAAGCATTGCTACTATATGCAAATGATAATAACGGACAACTTCCTGAAGCCTATTGGTGTGATCAACTTATTACTGATGGGTATGTATCTCCTGAAGATTTTATATGCGATAAATCGGGAGCGAAACTTTGTGAGTCTTCATTTGCTTTGAATAAAGAAGTGGCAGGAAAGAATATATCAGATATTCCACCAGATATGGTTGTGTTATTTGAAAGCACTTTAGGTGTCACTAAATCCGGGAGAGATTTTCCGGCAAAAGACAGAGAGTTCAATGTTCATGAAGACTATGAGATCAGTAGATTTGCAAAAGTATACAAAGACCAATGGAACCAGGTAGGCGGACCCGAATCATTAGCGGTTGATAATCACCAAGGGGACGGTTGTAATATTTTATTTGGGGACATGCATGTTAGGTTTGAAAAGGAACCTTGGTCATCTGATTTAAAATGGTCACTTAGGGAAGATTATGTTTTTAAATTGCCGCAATTTACACAACCTGATCCGGAAAAAATAGAACCTTTGCTGTTATTTAAAAAAGTTAGCATTTCAGTTATCGCTATAATTATTGTTGGCGGTGCATTTTATAGCCTGCACAGGTTTCAATTCAGGAAATATCGAAGTTTTACAATATTACTTGGCTTTACATGTGTGTTATTGGGCTTTGTTTTAGGAGGATTTACTGAAACACTATATTCATCAAATGATATTTTTGGAGTGGGAGCAATTGCTGGGGTTGTTGGAGGGCTTATTGTCGGGATATGTTATTTCGCAATTTTAACGAAAAGATTTTATTCAATGAAACATCGGAAAAGATTCATGAGCTATGCTGTTTCTTTGGGTATGGCGGCGGGAATGATCTGCTCGACAATTCTGCATCTTGTGTTGATGATAATGGCTGAAGAGAAGATGCCTTTCGGGTTGATAACAGGGTTGTCGGTAGGGATTATAGTGGGAGCTATTATGGGGGCAATAAGCGGCGCAGAATGTGAAAAAGAATTATACGATAACGGCCAAAATAAGTGAACCGGAAAATAGGGATACGAGGAGAGGTAAAAACCCAGATAAATAATTGCAAATTGTCGGGTATGGGGGTATTCTTTGTCTATCTGGTAGCGATAGAAAGGGATAGTCTTGCTTAAAATTAAATGCGTATATTGCGGGCAGAAAATTTTGGCGGGTGACGATAAGATGGGGACAAAGGCCCATTGTCCGAAATGTAATCATGTTATATTCATAAACGAGGCAGTGCTGATCAAAGGCGATGAGAAGGATCTGAGTAAGGCTGAGATCGATCTTTTGCTTGAGAAAAGCAGAGCGAAAAGTGAGGCAGCAAGTTCTTCACGTCCAGATACCTTGAGGAAAAGGCATAGAAACTTTTTAACGAGATGGCTTGTGCCTGACTTTGATGAGCTGAGTTTGTTTTTGATGGTGGCGGCGGCGGTGCTGGTGGCGGGGACGAATAATGGTCTTGATAGCAAGGTTGAGAAGTTTGTAGAGGCGGTCTCGGATATAACTCCTGGTGACAGTATGATCGTTATGCTTGGGATCGCTTGTTTAATTTTGTTCGGCGGGGCGGCTTTGTCGGTGTTTCATGTTTTTAGTAAAAGAGAAAAGTACGAATGGGAAAAGGTAGTTATGCTGATCTTTGCGGTGGTCTTTACCGCCGGCAGCGGAATCTTTGCGGGCAAGGCGATGCTGGAAGAAGCGGGGCAGGGGCTTGATCTTTCATTTAATTCTCAGCGTTGGATTTCACAGATTATTGCGCTGACCAAAGAACTGACGTGGCAGACGGTTTTTCCGTTGTGGAATATTGCTAATGGGGTGTTGATGCTTTATCTGCTGCGGTCTGGGATGATAAGCACATCGGCTATTGCTGACAGGGATGCGAAATTGTGGGAGGTGCTTTTAGGGCTGGTGATATTGGTGGTGGTGTTTTTAGTGTGCCAGTATGGCTTTAAGACGCACTGGGCGGTGACGTATTCGATCTGCATTGTGTATTCGACGAACTTTGTTAAATCGAGCGGGGATCAGGGGTGATCAGATTTAGATGTATGTACTGCGGTGAGAAGCTTAGAGGCGGTGACGGATGCCTGGGTAAAAAGCTTCGTTGTCCGAAATGCAGGCGCGTTATTCGGGTTAGCAAAGCTAATATAATCAAAGAGAATGTGAACAAGCCTACATACAAGCAGAAAAAGGCCTCTGTGGTGACGGATAACTTCCGTAAAAGGCGATGGACGCGGAAGGACAACGAGCGGATCGCTTTTTATAAGAGGATATTGGTGCCTCAGTTTGATGAGCTGACTTTATTTTTGATGGTTGTGATCGCTGTTTTGCTGCTGGTGACGAATCAGCAGATGCGAATATCTATACTTGATTTTGCAGGGTTGGCTGAAATTTTCCCTGGTGTTATTCTATTATTGCTGATCATTTTGGCGGGCGGGTTGCCTCTTTCGGTTTATCATGTGTTTAGCCGACGGCAAAAGAGCTCTGCGGAGAAAATGATGATGGTTGGTTTTGCTGTACTGATCACTGCTATGAGCGGGATATTTGCAGGGTTGTATATGCTCAAAAGCAGTGCTGGGCTGGGGCTGATATTTCCGGCATGGAACCTTGTCAATGCGATATTTATAATTGTCTTGAGGGGATTAGAGGTGATCAATGAGGACAGCCTGGTGGATAAGGATGCAAGTTTGATGCAGGTGGTGATCGGGCTGGCAATACTTTTGGTGGTGTTTGTGTTGTGTCAATATGTGTTTGATCTTTACTGGGCGGTGACGATGTCGGTTTGTGTTGCTTATTCGACGAATTTTACGATTGCGTCGGAGTGTAAGGCTGAGGCTGATAAATGGGGATAAAAAAATGGGAGAGCACACGACGCTCTCCCGTTTATCTCATGGCTCTTTCCGTATTGTGTTTAGCCTTTTACTTCTTCAGCTTCGATTACGCTCTGCCTTGTGCGATTTACTCTCTTTCGGTTCCACCTTTGAAGGTTCAGCTAATATAACCTTATTGGTCATTCACTAAGAGCCATCTTTTCTGCTTTATATATCGTCCACACGTTTTCCAAAAGATTAGAAAATCTTTAATATCAATACTGATATAGCGTTTTTCGCAGGCGATTCTGCTTAGCGATAAGGGCCTTTTTCCCGATTAGATAAGCACAAACACAGAATTTATAGGCCTATAAATTTTTACAAATATTTGTGATTATTTTAAAAATCTCTTTGCACTTGCGCTATTGCCTGTCGGTTTTGCCATACCGGCAGCACCATATATGATATGTTTGTGCGTAAAATGTTGCTATTTTGACGCAAAACGGCATTGTTTTGTAGCCTGCATAATCTATAATTGTAATTAGTAGATTATATTTATGGTAAGAACTCGATTGAGGCCAAGAGTTTTACGGAGGTTTTACGGTAATTATGTTTCGACCTGATGAGTATAAAAAAATTCGCAGGGTGTTTTTTGCTTTTACACTTGTGGAACTGCTGGTTGTAATTGCGATAATCGCGCTTTTGATGGGGATACTTATGCCGGCACTTGCCAGGGTTCGCAAGCAGGCAAGATCGGCAGTTTGTATGACTTACGAAAAACAATGGGGGGTAGTTTTTAATTGTTATGCCGCGGATTTCGACAATATTTTTTTTGCAGGTTCTACCCGTTATGCGAGCACGTCAGTTCATTGGTATAAAGCTCTGTGGCGGTACAAGGAGGTACGTGAAGATTTTGATTTCTGGTGTTGTCCAAGTGCGAAAAAAACATCTGACAGGGGGGTGAGCATGCATAAGAGAGCTTATAAGGCAGATGAGCAGGAGGGGTGGTATGGAGAAGAGGGTATGGAAGATCTTTATGGCAGCTATGGTATGAATAACTGGTGCGCGAATGAAACTTATGCACCAAGTGATCAGAGGGGAGATCCATCATATCACTGGCGAACTTTCATGGTAAAAAATGCTTCGACGATACCATTGTTTCTGGATGCGGTATGGTCGAGTTCGTGGGCATATGATACCGATGAGCCTATAAATGTGGAGGAGTATCGAGATAGAACTGGGGTTCGTGTATCAGAGAGTATAAGCAGGTATCTGGTTGCCAGGCACGGCAGGGGTGAGGTTAATGTGCTTTTTTTAGATTTTTCTGTGAGACGGGTTAAATTGCCTGATCTTTGGCGTCAGAAATGGCACAGGCAATTTGATACCAACTGTCTTGAAACAAAGGCATGGGTGTGGCCTGACTGGCTTAAAAAAATGCTTTAACTGCGTCTAAAAAATCGAGCTGTTCTTTCAGTTTCTGTGCTTCTTTTATAAGCTCGTCTTTATTTACGGTTCTTTTAGGATTAAGGCATCTTACGTTTAAGTTTCAGAGAATTTGAAAAAATGCGGATGAGAGGAGTCGAACTTGACATCCGATTTTAAGTTCTTTATTTATAGGGAGTTAAGAACAGTAAAAACTGCTTTTATCTAATCTTTATATCTAACAAACAAGAACCCCCCTCCCCCATCTTCATTGATTTATAATAATATCAATAATTTCAAATTAGAGGCTATTTTTGAACCCATATAAAACAAATTTAAGTAGGGTAAAATTTATATTAGGCTAAAAATGAGTCATAAATTCATACTTTAGAGATTATATGCACTTTTTACTTGCTTTTTATAAAAAAAACGATATAATGCCTTCACTTTTGCATCTTTGATTCTGCGAGACAGTAGGAGAGAGAAGATAGAAGAGAGGCATATCAAATATCATATTTCTCCAAAAATAGTTTTGTTAATTTATGTTTAAAAATATTTTAATAATATTTTTTGAAGGAGAGTAGAGATGAAGAGAGCATTTTTTGTATTGGCAATTGTGATTTTGGTGATGGGAGCAGCAGCTTGGGCTGAAGATTTTACACTGACTGGCTATGACATTCTGGATGTTACGACGCGTTATACAAACGGCTATCTCTACGATTTTAGCACAGCTAATGTTCTCGATTATGGCAGCGTTTACTATCTCTACGCCTACAACAGCAGCACTGTGAACATGTCAGGTGGCAGGGGCGATATCTCCGCCCACGACAGCAGCACTGTGAACATATCAGGTGGCCAAATCAACGAACTCGACGCCTACACCAGCAGCACTGTGAATATATCAGATGGAGATGTAGGAGATTTCTACACCTACGACAACAGCATCGTGAATATCTCTGGCGGCATCATATCCTCATATATCGAGGCTCAAGGCGGCACTGTGAACATATCAGGTGGCCAAATCAACGAACTCGACGCCTACACCAGCAATTGTGTAAACATCTCTGGTGGATATGTAAAAGTGATCAAGGCCGGCGGTTTACAACGTGGCGTAGAACGTTTGAACATTTCAGGTGGCACTGTGGAGAAAATTCAGACAGCCCTTACTTTAGAGGGGGATGACCACTTTAGTTACACGGGTTCGGTATCAGACTTTGCTCCATATGGTATACAGGCTGTTGAGGGGACGATAGGTGAATTATCTTTAAGACAAATAGACGCCTACGACAGCAGCATTGTGGACATACCCGGTGGTAGTATAGGTTCTCTCTGGGCCTACGACAGCAGCACTGTGAATATATCAGATGGCAGTATGGGTTCTCTCTGGGCCTACGACAGCAGCACTGTAAATGTCTCAGGCAGCGTTATAAAATTCCTCCACGCCTACGACAGCAGCATTGTGAACATGTCAGGTGGCAGCCTCATCGGCTACCCCTACTATGTCCCACCAAGACTCGGACTCATCGCATCTGGCAGTAGCATTGTAAACATATCAGGCGGCAGCATTGACGTTGGCCTCCAAGCCTCCGACTATAGCACTGTTATATTCGACGGCTACGACTTCGCACTTGGAAGTGGTCTTTCGTGGGATATTGATGGCAAAACGATATTAGGCACAGGCATACTGACTGGCATGTGGTTCGATAATACAAGCTTTGATATAAACATTTCTATACATGACCCTACAGCAACTATTATGGCAATCCCCGAACCGGCGACCCTTTTCTTCTTAAGCTTGGGTGGACTATTATTACGCAAGAAAAAATAACCTACTAAGTGTTTATTAAATAGGGGATCAAGAAATGCGGATGAGAGGAGTCGAACCT
>CAYZEH010000117.1:0-8333 GCA_964477135.1 uncultured Pirellulales bacterium
GATTATGATAATCCGTTTAATCCGGATGAGATAAAAATTGATGCTGTTGTCACTGTGCCTGACGGGAACAGTTTGGTTGTGCCGGGATTTTATTATTCGGGGCAGGTTAACGGGGCGAGATGGCAGGTAAGATTTGCGCCAAGAGAGACGGGAGTTTATAACTATTATATTAAGCTCTATAAGAACGGCAGTGTTGTTGAGCAATCATTGGTATTTATTTTTAATGTCACGGAGTCGGGTAATGATGGTTTTTTGAGGGTTAATCCTGATTCTTTGTATACACTTAAGCACGACAGTGGCAAGAGATTCAGAGGGGTTGGAAATAACAAGGGTGGTGAAAGTTTTGCGAGAATCGCAAGCAACGGCAGGCCTTTTAGTTATGATAATTATTTCGAGATGCTTGACGCTAATAATTGCAATTTTGTCAGGGTTTGGATGTCCTGTGGTAATAAGCCTATCGAATGGATCGACTATGGTTTGGGCAGATACAACCTGGTTAACGCTGAGCGTTGGGACGAAGTAATTGAGCTTGCTGAGGAGCATGGGCTTTATTTGATGATAGCTTTTGACAGCGGAGAAGGATTGCATAAGGAACTTAGTTATTGGAACTGCGGCGATGAGTGGAAAAACAATCCTTATAATGCTGTTCTTGGTGGGCCTTGCGCCGAGCCTGTGGATTTCTTTATGAATGCGGCAGCTAAGGAATATTATAAGAAAAGGCTTCGTTATATTGTTGCGAGGTGGGGATACAGTCCGAATGTTTGTATGTGGGAACTTTGGAACGAGCTTAACCAGGCGGTCAATGAGATGGACCCGAATGTTGCGGAGCCGGCGAGTATTGCGTGGCACGATGAGATGGCTGGGTATCTGAAATCCATTGACCCGTTCGGTCATATTGTCACTACGAGTACGAGCAGCAGTTATCCGGGTGAGCTTTGGGAGATCGATGATATTGATCTGACGCAGACACATTATTATTATGAAAGCTCTGCGAATATGCATGACAGATTAGAGGACTTCGGTGAAACTTACGGTAAGCCTCATGTGTTGGGTGAATTTGCTTACAGCTGGCATGGCCCTGGTGAGATCGGCCATTATGATGAGTATAACAGGGAGCTGCATTTGGGATTGTGGCGGGGGATGTTCAGCCCGACGCCGGTGCTGCCTTTGACGTGGTGGGTTGAGTTTTTCGATGAGCAGGGACAGTTTTATAATTTTGATGTTGTGAGCCATTTTTGCCAGGAGATGTTGGCTGATAATAACGATGTGATTATTGAAAATGAGATTTACGACGACGGGCTTGACGGGATGAGTTTGAAAGTTGGCGAGCGGGTATTCTGCTGGTTTTATAATGACACAACACGCCGAGATTTTGGTGTCACTATTTATGGGCTTGATCTTGATACTTTTCAGTATAGATATTATGACACAACCACCGGCAGCTGGTCCGCGTGGGACTATAAGTTGTTGACGCGGCCTTACATTAATTTAAATCTTTCGCTTGATCCGGGTGAGGATATCGCGATTGAGATCGAGCGGTCGCCGATAGATAATTAATGTGTATTATTAGAGGTACCCTTTATTATTTATCCATTCTGCCTTTTAATAGACAGCATAGGTGATTTTTATAAGAAATTAGGTCTTGCTTAATTGCTTCTGAGGAAATACTTTAAATACTCGGTTTTTTAACTAAGGTAAAAAAAAGTTTATCCAGGAGTATTCAAATGAGAACCAGGCAAAGGCTTTTTCTTTTTACAGCAATTCTATTTTTAGTGAACATTTCTCTTTTCGCGGCAAATCAACAGTCTAAAACGGCAGTGATAGTTTGTGGTAAAGATGCTTCTGTAGTTGAGAAAATGGCGGCGAAGGAAATTCGCAGGTATGTTTATTTGCGGACTGACGAGCTTTTGGGGATAGTTAAGAAAGCTCAGGGTGGGAAAAACCTGATAATCGTCGGGCAAAAAAACAGCGGGGTATTTAAACCTGTTGTAAGTGGGGAATTGAAAAAAGATATCCGCGAGCTTTGTGAACAGGAATACATTATTAAGACGGTGACATATAAGGGTAAGGATGCGGTAATTATTGCAGGCGGTGATGAGGTGGGGACATTGTATGGGGCTTATAGATTTGTGGAGACTATGGGGGTGCGGTTTTATATGCATGGCGATGTTGTGGGTGATGAAAAAATCTCATTTGCAATCCCACAGCTTGATATTAAAGATTCGCCTTTGTTCGAATTAAGGGGTATTCATCCGTTTCATGATTTCCCGGAGGGGCCAGACTGGTGGAACAGAGATGGTTATAAGGCAGTGCTTGGGCAACTACCTAAGATGCGGATGAACTTTTTTGGGCTGCATACCTATCCGGAGGGTGGGGTTGGGCCTGAGCCTACGGTATGGATCGGAGAGAAAGATGAAATCGGCAAAGACGGAAGAGTGAAATCAAGCTATCCGAGCAGGCACTTTACAACTTATAGCGGCACATGGGGCTATCAAAAAATGGATACCGGTGATTTTCTTTTCGGCGCCGATCAGATGTTTGAAAAGAATGCTTACGGAGTGAGCTATATGCGGGGCATGATGGACTGGCCTGAAACAGACCAGGAAAAGAATGCTTTGTTCTACAGGATGGGAAATTTATTAAATGATGCTTTTGATTTTGCGAATATGCTTGGCATAAAAACATGCATTGGAACAGAGACGCCCCTGACAATTCCTTCGGATGTAAAGCAAAGGCTTAGAGATGCGGGTAAGAATCCGGAAGATCCTGAAGTCGTGCAGGGGTTGTATGAGGGAATGTTTAAGCGGATAATGGAAACTCATAAGCTCGATTATTACTGGATATGGACTCCTGAAGGCTGGACATGGAATAATAAAGAGTCAGATGACGGCGCAGATAAGGCATTGAAAGATATACAGCTTGCGATCAAAGCGAAGGATAATGTCGGAGCGGGTTTCAGTTTGGCAACTTGCGGGTGGGTTCTTGGGCCTGCGAAAGATCGGTCGATGTTTGACAATGCAATGCCTAAAGATGTACCGATGAGCTGTATCAGCAGAGGCGTTGGATTTGATTTTGTTGAACCGGGATTCAAGGAAGTAACAGGCAGGGACAAGTGGGCAATACCCTGGTTTGAAGATGACGGGGCAATGATAATTCCTCAACTTTGGGTGGGCAGGATGAGAAAGGATGCTGCGGATGCTTTTAAGTACGGATGCAACGGGCTGATGGGGATACACTGGCGAACGAGAATACTTGGGCCTAATGTTTCCGCACTTGCCAAAGCAAGTTGGCAGCAGAAAGGATGGAATCCGGATTTCGATGTGCAAAGCAAGAAAAATGAGTCTGTATTTGTCGAAGGTGCGGTCGGGGGCAATCCGGCTGCACATGCAAACAGTCAGATCGCAAAGACTGATGATGACGGGCTGTATAATAGTGTGCGCTATGATGTTAAGGGGTATCAGTTTAAGGTTGATAATGGCGGGTATAAGGTGACACTTAAATTTTCTGAGATACATTATGACGAGGCGGGCAAGAGAGTTTTTGGTGTAAAATTACAGGGGAAGCAAGTTATTGATCGGCTTGATATATTTGAAAAGGTCGGGAAAAATTATGCTTTGGACTATACTTTTGATGATGTAGATGTCGCTGATGGTGTGTTGAAAATAGGGTTTGATTATATTGTTGAGTATCCGTGTATAAGCGCGATAGTAATCGAGGGGCAGGGTGTTGTGAAAAGGATCAATTGCGGCGGCAACAGCTATGGTAAATATGCCGCGGATACCAGTACAACACCGCAGCGGAAAAGAAATCTGGCAACTGACGATTTTTATATTGACTGGGCGAAGACGAATTTTGGTAAAGAAGCGGCTGAGGATATTGCGCAGATATTTATCAGCATTGACGGCAAGTTGCCTCGGCCTTCGCAGTGGGTCAATGGGCCCGGCGGTATTAAGGCTGACAAGAGGCCTTGGGACAAGGTTAAGGGGACATATAACTTTGTTGATCAGATGGGTGCGTTGGAGGGCAAAATAAAAGGCAAAGGTAATGTTGAGAGGTTCGATTACTGGCTGAACAATTTTATATATCTGCGGGAAACCGCAAAGGGCAATTGTTTGTGGGGCAGATGTAACGGTATCATGGAAAAGGTCAGGGCTGAAACGAATGCTGATAAGAAAAAAGAGATGGCATTGAAAGAAGCTTTGCCGGTAAGACAAGAGTTAATAAAACAAAATGGTATTATACAAAAATATCTTCTGGCAACGGTGACAACAACCGGAGCTATGGGCAATGTCGCTAACTGGAACCAACACATTTATCCTGTGCTGCTTAACAATCCTGAAAATGAATTGGCAGGAATCATCGGTGAATTACCACAGCAGGGACAATGCAAAACTTATAAAAAATATGAAGGTGACATCAGAATGTTTGTCCCCGTAGTAAGGACAAGTCTGGAGAAAGGTGAAGGGCTTAATCTGAAAGTCATCGTGCTGGGCGACAGGGTTAAGAAGGGATCGCTATATTACAGAGAAATGGGCAGCGGCAAATTTAAAGCAATTGATATCAAACATATTAATCGTGGTGTTCATCAGGTCAGAATCGCAGGGAAAAAGTTAAAAGACATTAATACAGTTGAGTATTATCTGGATGTTGAAACATTCGGAGGGGAAAAACTAAGGTGGCCAGTGACAAGCCCGGAAATTAACCAAACTGTCATCATGTTAGATTGAAATGAGAAAATAGGTTAACCAGATTGTTCTTATAAATTTTTTATTTACATTTAACCTATAAAAGTAAAAAAATGGTTGACTTTTATTAGTTTTTCTGTTTAAATCGCGTTGCGTTTCAGGAGGTTTCCTTTGCCCCCAGGGGGGGACTTCTGGTAAATTTTTCAGTAGGGGGATTATAAGGTCGATTAAGAGACCTTGGGAGTGAAACAAGTGGATACGGGCATAGTAAAGTGGTTCAATGACAAAAAAGGTTTTGGTTTTATTACCCCTGATAACGGAAGTGACGATCTTTTCGTACATCACAGCGAGATCGCGACAGAAGGGTATCGCAGTCTTCAGGACGGACAGAAAGTTGAATATGAAGTAGCAGAAGGCAAAAAAGGCCTGCAGGCGACAAAAGTTATCGGCTGTTAGTTTATTTCATGAAGTATTAGAAGCCTTGCTATTATGTGGGTTTTTTAGAATCTTCCGCGACAAACGAAGTATTCTCTGACTTATGGTGTGTTTACATTTGTCAGAGGTGTGTGCAAGGAGATGTGTACGCAGTTTATTGGGAAATGGGTAGTTTTCTGTCGATTGTCAGGGATTCAATACGCATTGTACCTTTCAGGGTAATCCCGATAAATCGGGAGCGCGAGGAAAATTACAATCGCAATACTTGCAGATAAGCGGGACACGGAGGGCTGAGATAGCGAAAACTTAGCTTGTGAGTGGTATAGAGCAATTCAAAACGTTGCCTGTTCCGTTTTATGCCTATTTCAGCTTCAGCCGGCGGCCTTGGATTTGCTCGCAATATTTCAGTGCTCTATAATCATGTTACTGACTGAGGGCTGATATCGGTCTAAAGTCACATATCAAGTCACCGCACACATTGAGGTTTCGGCTGTAATATTTTGTTGCAGTTGTGCCTGAGGGGTATATAATGTTTTTTTATACCTTTTGAGGCTAAGAAATTTCCGCGAGGAAAGTTATAAAGTGTTATTCCAGAGTTATTTACCCGCGGATAAACGGGGTAACTCAGTTGTGAGTAGTATAATTTATTCTAAAGTATCGTAGGCCTGAAGTATTTTAAGAAAGGGATTTGCCATGGATTTTAGTTATATAGATATTGCGGTATTTGTGTTATTTATCGCAGGGGTAGTCGCTATCGGCTTATTTAAGAGCCGAGAAGAGAAGAATACCAGCGAAGATTATTTTCTCGCAGGCAGAGGATTGAAATGGTGGCTGATAGGTTTTTCTCTGATCGCTGCTAACATTTCGACTGAGCAGTTTGTTGGTATGAGCGGCGATGCTGCGGGCGGTGTTGGTTTGGCGATTGCAAGTTATGAGTGGATGGCTGCGATAACATTGGTTATTGTTGCGTTCTTCTTTTTGCCTCATTTTCTGCGAGCTGGTATTTATACGATGCCGGAATTTTTGGAATATCGTTATAACTGGGTGGCAAGATTAATTATGGCAGTTGCAACATTAGGTATTTATGTTGTGCTGGTTGGAAGCATTACCTATTCGGGGGCTTTGACGATCGAGACGTTTGTTAAGGCGAGGATGGGCTACGAGATATCATTGTGGGCGGGTTCGCTGTTTATTGTTGTTATTGCGTTGATCTATGTTGTGACAGGCGGATTGAAAGCTTGTGCATGGGCGGACTTGATTCAGGGTTCTGCTTTGATCATCGCTGGTGCTATTATTATGATCCTCGTATTTATTAAGCTTGGTTTGGTTAACGAAGCTACAACGATGGTTAATGGAGCGGTAACAACTGTGCCTCTGGATTCGGCAATGAGCGGGTGGGATCGGTTCTGGCATCTTAATGCCAGTAAGATGACGATGTATCTGCCGAGTGACCATCCTAAGCTGCCATGGACTGCACTTATTGTTGGCCTGTGGATCCCTAACTTTTATTACTGGGGTTTGAATCAGTATATCACACAGAGGACGCTTGGCGCTGCATCACTTGCTGAGGGACAGAAAGGTATTGTATTTAGTGCGTTTATGAAATTGCTCATACCTTTCATCGTTGTCGTTCCTGGTATTATAGCTTTCAACCTTTACTATCAAAATATGCAAGTTGACGGCGTGTTCAAATCTGATATGGCATTGGGACAGTTGATCGCAAATGTGATTCCATCTAATGGTTTGTTCGGCTTTGCTCTGGCGGCTTTGCTTGGTGCGGTTATTTCGTCGTTGGCGGCTTTGCTTAATGCGGCGAGTACTATTTTCTCGATGGATATCTATAAGAAGTATCTGAATAAAAACGCTGAGCAGAAGAAGATCGTCTCTGTGGGCAGGATGTGCGTTATTGTATTTGGTGTGCTTGCGGTTATTGTTTCAGCAGTTGTGCTTGATAATCCTAAGCTTAATAAGGGTATCTTTACTGTTATCCAGGAAGTACAGGGACTTATCAGTCCGGGTATTCTGGCAGCATTTGCGTTTGGGTTTGTAGTTAAGAAGGCTCCGAGAATTTGCGGCGCGGTATCGCTTCTGGTTAATATTGTTGGTTACTCATTGCTTAAGGTTGCAGTGCCCGACTTGAACTTCCTGAATCGTATGGCAGTTTGTTTTGGTCTTTGTATTGTTACAATGACGATTATAAGGCTTATTAGACCGATGGCTGAGCCAATTAAGTTTGAAGCTACAACTGATCTTGATCTTAAGAGCTCTAAAGGTGCTTTCATAGCGGGTATGATTGTAATCGTTCTTACTTTGATACTTTACGTGATCTTCAGCCCGCTTGGAGTTGCAAAGTAATTTAAAGGAAATTTAACTGAAATTAGTATGTGTTTGTAAGAGAAGCTATTAGTTTGTATAATGCGGCCGAGTTGTTGATGACTCGGCCGTTTTTATTTTCAGTCTGGATGGAATTATGTGCGACGATGGCAGCAAAAAGGGCATTTTTGAGGCTAAAGTGAACTCGAACCGGTGTATTGGTGAGGGGTTTTACAGAATCGGTCTTGGGTTTTGGGGAGATGGGGCGAGGGTTTTTGCGGGGTTTATTCCGGGGCAATTCGTGGAAATTGATTTGAGCAACGCTCCGCTGCCGGCGATGGATAAGATACCTGAGAAACTGCGGAATGGAAGTGGGCGGAATATTATACTTCGTCGGCCTTTCAGTCCGGCGGGTGTTGAGGTTTGCGGGGACGCGGTGAATATTGAAATACTTTATTGCTGTGTCGGCCCTGCGAGTTTGCGGATGACGGAATTGAAGGAAGGTGATATTGTCAGCGTGATCGGGCCTTTAGGTAATGGGTTCGATATCGATAAGAATAAAAAGGTTGCGTTGCTGACGGTTGGCGGTATGGGGGCTGGACCTTTGCAGCATCTTGCCAGCGAGCTTGCGAAGACGTCTGATATGGAGGTAATTGCTTTTGCGGGTGCTCAATCTGTGGACAAACTTCCTTTTGAAAAGCCTTTCGGTGATTTCAGTTGTGAGCCAACACTTTGTCTGAATGAATTTTCTAAATCAGCGACTAAGAGTATTGTTGCTACTGATGACGGGTCAGCGGGGTTTAGAGGATTTGTCACCGGGGCAATGGAAAATTGGCTTGATAGTTGTAAGGCTGAAATGAAAGATATTATTATTTATTGCTGCGGGCCTGAGGTGATGCT
>CAYZEH010000118.1:0-8277 GCA_964477135.1 uncultured Pirellulales bacterium
TGATAATAAATTTCCGCGAATAAATCCATAACTTCTTATCTTTGAGTTATTTACCTGTGGATAAAGCGAAAAATTTAATTGGGATTGGTATACCCTTAAGGATAGTAAATTTCTGCGAATAAATCCATAACTTCTTATCTTTGAGTTATTTACCCGCGGATAAAGCAAAAAATTTAATTGGGATTGGTATTACTAATAACAAAACCGATAATTTTCTTTTTAAAATCTGTTATATTTGCTAATCTAACCCAGCAAAGCCTATTTTAGCAATTGGCAAGGGAGCTTATGAAAATAATGATAGCTGAATATAATCCGAATTGGGCTGATATGTTTGAGCAGGAGAAACAGCTGCTTACTAATCTAATAGGCGAACCTCTCCAGGAAATAGAACATATTGGCTCTACCTCCGTCCCAAACCTGCCAGCCAAACCAATAATCGATATCATGGTAGGTCTTAAAGATTTCCAAATTGCAGACCTTGTCGTATTAAAGCTCATTGAAAAAGGCTACAAGTACTTCCCGCAATATGAAGACGAAATGCCCGACAGGCGTTTCTTCAAAAAAATAATCGAAGGCCAAACCATCAGCCATATTCACATGGTAGAATTGGCAGACAAATTCTGGCAAAGGCATTTGCTGTTCCGCGATTATCTCCGAACCAACCCAGACACCGCCCAGCAATACACCCAGCTGAAAAACGATCTATCCAAACAAGATTGGCCAAGTTCAAACGACTACGCCGACGCAAAAACCGATTTCATAAGAAAAATAGAAAAACAAGCAAAAACCACGAAAGGCAAATGCGATGAAATGCCCTAAGTGTAACCAAGAAACCACAGAAAAAACTATTCGTAGAAGTTGTATTTTTTGGGGGATATTTGGTGGCCTCATGATTCTTACGATGTTTTTGGGGGCGATGAGAGAAAATGGCTGGAAGATAATCAGCTTCAAAGAAGACTGGATGATTATAGTTAGTTTTTTATTTGGATTATATGCTTTAAAAATGGGATTTTCTAACGTTATAAAGATTAAGCGAAAAATGACCCTCCTTTGCGTGAAGCTGCGGAGGGCGAGCAAGAAATGCGATTTTTGGTTGTTGCAAGATGGTGTTTGCGGATATGCGCGTGTAGAAAAATCCCGGTTTTTCCCCCAATTTTCATAGCTGAAACCTTTCATATAATTAGGGCACCTCTAAAAATTCAATTTTGGCTACGAACGAATCTTTTTCCGGCTGATCCGCGTCACACAAAACAGGGAATATCATCAAATATGCGCTATTTTACGTTCCTTGTCGGGCAAAAAAATCTTTCGTTCTCGCGGCAAAAGCAATTATCAGAGGTGCCCATTAGTTTTACTAATAACAAAACCGATAATTTTCTTAAGATTTAATCAATCTTATTCTTGTCTTTTGTCAATTTATCGTTAGATGGTTGTTATAATAGCGGGGTTGGTTATAATGGATTCAGCAGCGATGAAAGATTAAATTTTTTGTTTTGAAATAATGGAGAAATAAAAATGTTAAATGACGGCGAAAAGGGAGTAATAATACAACGAGATAAAGCAACTTACGCAGTAGCACCGCATATCCCTTGTGGTGTGGTAAGTGCTGAAACGCTGAGGAAGATAGCTGATGTTGCGGAAAAGTATAACGCAGCAGCGATGAAAATAACAAGTGCAGCAAGAATAGCGATTGTCGGTCTGAAAGAAGAAGATATTGACAACGTATGGGTGGATCTTGGTTTGAGTCGCGGCGCAGCTGTAGGTCTTTGTGTTCGTAGCGTAAAAGCCTGCCCCGGCACAACATTCTGCAAACGCGGCAAGCAGGACAGTTTAACTGTCGGTATGAAACTTGACGAAATATATCACGGCATGGAACTGCCCAGCAAGTTAAAAATCGGCGTTAGCGGTTGTTCAAACCAGTGTGCTGAAACCTGCATCAAAGATATTGCCTTGGTTGGTATACCTAATGGTTGGAGACTTTTAGTCGGCGGTAACGGCGGCGCAAAAGCAAGACTGTCTCAGGAATTAGCAAAAGACATTGACACAGACCAGGCATTGGAGCTGATCGAAAAGGTTATCAATTATTACAAAGCCAACGCCAAGCCTCATCAGAGAATCGGTGCAATGATAGAAAAAATGGGCTTCGATGAATTCAAAGCAGCTGTTCTTAGCTAAAAATCAATGAGCAATATTTTAATTTTAAGCTGAAAGAATCGACCTGTTAAAATGGAACCGAAACAGTTAGAGAAATACAGCTCAGCGATAACTCTTTCTGATATGGAGATATTTGTTTTTCCGGAATTGATGTACGCCTTGGTACTGGCGAATATTATGAGTCCGGTTATCTGGAAGTGGCGGGAGAGTAATACTTTCAAAAAGCTTCAAGGCAAAAGCAGCTATCGCAAACTCATCCGTCTTAGACAGTTTGTCATGGAGTTGTATGGCTTTAATCTCGACCTGGAGACTTGGGGGCTTACCACACAGGATGTTGAGTTGGCAAGGTTTGCAGATCATATTTCGCCCCGGCAGGTCGCAGATAGTAACGCTTTGTTTGGTTATCATGGCGATGAATATTATTATGATGTAGATATCCGCCGACACTTCGGTCTGGATAAATACACCAGCGATGTTATACCATACTGGAAGACAGAAACCGTTGAAGCAATGGACGCTTTTAAACTAAAGCAAGGCTACAGCCAGGGCGCAGGTGAATGCGTCTCGTTAGCCGGCCTTTATGCTGCTGCGGCGTATGTCGTTTGCGACGTACCTTTGAAAGATATCTATATGATGCTGACGCCTTTACACTCCCAGAATTATATAGACATCAACGGCGGTCTTATTACCAATAATCGCAGGGTAGTGACAAAGAGTATGTGGTTTAACGGCACTGCTATCTCTAACAAATCCCAGCGTGCACTTAGAAATGAACAGGTGACGATCGTCGCCCATAACAGCGGCTACACGCATTGTCTTTATGATAATGCCACCATAGATGAAAAGGCTTATAGCTATTTTACTGACAAGTTAGGCAAATTTCTCTCTGCTGAAATGAGTACCTTGACAGTTGCGAATTTTCTCCGCACTTACCATAAGTATCATAAGTATTTTCAGTTTTGCTGCGAGAATTGTCGTGGAGGCAATAAATTTGTCAAAGCTGAAATACTCTTTGAATATGAGCATGGCAGCGATTATCGGATAGCGGATGATACTTTTGAAAGACTCGTCGAGGAAGTTTCCGATGAGGATATGCTGATATATAAACATCCAGAGAGAATATGTGCCAGACAGCTTTGTGCGTTTTTAAAATATGAAAATCTCGATATCAGAAATAAATCTGATATCCCTGCCATAAAAAAATATCTTTCGCCTTTTATTAAGCCTATAGATGATTTTATAGCAGACCTGATTGATTTCATGCAGATACAGCCAAAGCTGCCTTCATCTGAAAAGCAATATAAAAATGCCAATGCAATAGATTTGCCGACAGATGTCCAAAGGCAGCAGGTAATTGAATATTTGCAGTCTATCAGAGATAAAAATACTACTGTTGATCTTGCGTTTTATGCTTACCGGGATATGCAAAGCTGTCGGTGGTCACCATTTGTAAAAGCCTCAATTGAAAGATGCCCTGTAACTATCGAACAGACAAAAGATATGTCCAATGAGCAGGTTTACAACTGGTTGAAAAGCTTTCCCAACGATTCGATTTACGATAGCTGCAGGCTCGCAACGCCCGATGAGGTAGTAAATTATAAAACCGGAGACGGTTTGGAAAAAGCTTTTGTGTTAGCTGATATCCTATACAATAAAAGTGATTCCAATATCGAAGTAATTACCCGCAATGGGGCTGTGGTTTTAAAAGCGGATAGCGAATATCATTTTGAATCAGCTAAAAATCTGGACAAAAAAATTACGATTACCAAAGAGCAGGGCTGTTTAAAAATAATTGAGGATGTTAAGTAGTTCCTATAGTTTTTAGACTGGGGTTCTTTATGACAGACTTTTTAAAAATACTGCTTATTGATTTCTGGGCAACGATTGCGGAAATGAGCCCTTATCTTTTGTTCGGTTTCTTTGTTGCAGGGCTGATAAGTGTTTTTATTTCTCAGCAAACAGTCGAAAAGCACCTCGGTAAAAGATCGCTTGGTTCTCTGGTAAAAGCCTCGGTGGTTGGTGTACCATTGCCGTTGTGCTCTTGCGGCGTAATTCCCGTTGCGATGTCACTTAGAAAACACGGCGCGAGCAAAGGAGCGGTTATCTCGTTTCTGCTGTCAACCCCGCAGACTGGTGTAGACAGTATATTTGTTACGCTAAGTTTGTTAGGCCCATTGTTCGCTATCTTCAGACCCTTAGCTGCTTTTATCGTTGGTATATTCGGAGGCTATCTTGTCGATATGGTCGAAACCAAAGACGATCAAGCTGTGCCTCAATGCCACGAGCAGTGTTGTGATCCTGATTCCAAAGGCAAAAAAAATAAATTTAAAGCAGGTTTTAAATATGGTTTTATTACACTGCCTGCTGATATCGGCAGGGCTATGCTGTTGGGTATTTTGGTTGCGGCATTTATTTCCGCTATTGTGCCGGATGGTTACTTTGCGGAAAAACTCGGAACAGGTATCTTCGCAATGGTAGTGATGATGATGCTCGGCATACCGGTATATGTATGTGCTACAGCTTCGGTTCCTGTAGCAGCGGCATTGATACTTAAAGGCCTGACACCTGGAGCAGCTTTGGTTTTTTTAATGACAGGCCCAGCCACCAACGCCGCATCGTTTGCAACAATATGGAAAGTTATGGGCAAAAAAACCGCAATTACATATTTGTTGACAGTAGCATTTGCATCTTTGATGGCAGGGCTGTTACTTGATCGAATAGCTGCTGGTATGGATTTTCAAATTGTCAGCAAACCAGGCTGGATGCTGCCTGATATTGTTAAGCATATTTCTGCTATAGCATTTTTAGCTGTTTTGGCTTTTGCGTTTACAAAAAAGAAAAAACACGCAGATTAGCGGGCACCTCTAAAAAAGCATTTCCCCCTTATTTGCTCCAATAAACAAAACCACAGAAATTTCCGTGTATTTTTCCCTTTTACCTTTTATAATTTTGCTGGGTAATAAATTATGAATAAATTTAAAGCGAAAATTTAACTGGTGGCGATAGATAATGGCTGAAAAGAAAAACGTTCTGTTCTTATGTACCGGCAATTCCTGCAGAAGTCAGGTGGCTCAGGGATGGGCTGCTTATCTTCGAGCTGATGAGATAGAAGCGTTTTCTGCCGGAGTCGCCCCCGCAACTTTAAGCAGCAGGGCAGTTGAAGTTATGGCTGAGGCAGGTGTTGATATTTCTAAACATTATTCTAAACATATTGACGATTTGTCTGGCATAGATTTTGATCTGGTAGTTACTGTCTGCGATAATGCAAAAGAGCAATGTCCTGTTTGGTCGGGCAAAACAAAAGTGATTCACCATTGTTTCGATGACCCTTCAATGGCTGTAGGAACTGTCGAATATACTATGTCAGAATTTCGAAGGGTCAGAGATGAAATTCGTGATTTTATAAGTTCACTGAAAGTTTGATTTTTTGAAACAAAAAGTATTTTATGAATAAGGCGATTTCGAATCATTAATTTTAAAGGATTAACTTATGTTAGATGGTACTTTTGGGATAACGGTACTTTTTATTGCGGTTTCTGCTGGGATTGCTGCTTTTATCAGAAGGATAAGCAGAGATAAGTGCCTGAAAGATTTTCAAAGCAATATGGTGACACTTGAGCCGACAACAGGTGAAATTTCCAGCGGTGTTTTAAGAGTAGAAAATACAGGGTTGGAATTTGCATATCGTGACAAAAAAATGCAGGACAAAATCTGTCAGACCAGCTTCATTTTATATAAATGTGAATACGGGAATATACAGGCTCTTGTCAGATATCATGATGAGCTTACTGAGGAAAATAAAAAACAACGTCAAAAACAGATCAAAAAAACTTACCACCCCAATTTTTTCAGAAGGCTCAAACGCAAAACATTCAATGTTTTTAAAACCATCCGTGATTCTGTTGTCGAAGTTACGAATATGATGATAAGCCATGTGAAAAAAACTTCCACGTCAACTGTATTAACTTCTCAGGGTAAATATGTTGACCGCATGAAAAATGATTTTGTTGGCTCCGTTGGAACATCTTATGAACCGCTGCTGGAAAGATATATTGGTCATAAAATTTTCATGGAGTTGATTAAAGGTGAGGAAGTTGTGAAATACTGTGGAATTTTAAAAGAGTATACCGCTGATTTCATTGAGTTGATGGATGTTGATTATTCATCCAACGAGAAAACGGGTGTCGCTGATATTATAGTAGGTAGAAAATATGGCATCGTCAGGGGGCTGGGAGAATAAAAATGCTTAAAGATATAATACTTAAAAACAGAAGTTGTAGAAGATTTTTTGAAGATTACAATATTGACAAAAAGGGACTCGAAGAGCTTGTCGATCTTGCTCGCCTTAGCCCATCTGCGGGTAATGTCCAGCCCCTCAAATATATTCTGTCCTGTGATTCGGAAAAGAACGCAAAAGTTTTTTCGACATTAGCCTGGGCGGGTTATCTTGAAGATTGGTCAGGCCCCGAAGTCGGCGAAAGACCTTCTGCATATATAGTCATACTTGGTGACAAAGAGCTGAAACCAAAATTCACATGGGACCATTCCATCGCTGCAACCAGTATTGTATTCGGTGCTGCGGAAAAAGGTTTAGCCGGCTGTATCTTAGCAGCAATTGACAGAAAAAAACTGTGTCAAAGCCTTAATATTTCTGACCGCTATGAAATACTGTTAGTTATTGCTCTTGGAAAGGGCAAAGAAAAGATACAGATAGACGCTCTCGGCATAGATGGTGACATAAAATACTGGCGAGATAAAAATGGCACTCACCATGTTCCCAAACGAAGCCTTGACTCAATAATCCTGGATCATACCCTTGAAGGCTAGTAAATGCTCGCGAATAAATCCGTAACTTATTGTTTTTGAATTATTTACCCGCGGATAAACGGTAAAATTCAATTGGGATCAGTATACTAAGGCAGGCTGCCTTGACCTTTTAGCCAGTCTTCTGCGAGCATGGAAAGGTCATTATAGTCGACATCGCCATCTCTATTGATGTCTAATACTGTAAGCTCGGTTTGCATGAAGCTATTCATCATCGTTGCGTAATCTGTAAAGTTGACCAGATTATCGCCGTTGAAATCTGCAAACGGTGCAACCGAAGCAGTTGCCTTATTGGCATAAGCGCCTATATTGATTCTCAAATTTCTGCTGGCCCTGGTATTGTTCGGGTCTATTGCTGCAATATCAGGCTCATCGTTAAAATCCAAATTCGGGTCACCGGCATCGATACAGTAGCTGGTTTTATTATTAAAAGCCCAGCTGTCTGTTGTTGTATCCCACTGCCATCCCTGACTTGCCAGATGGAAGTTGCCATTATTGGCGTCAGCGAACAGCGGATCAACATCTATATTTCCTATGCCGGCATATCCGCCGTTGATATTGCAATAGCTAACGTCGGCTGTGCTTTTATAGGTATATATTTCAGGGCTGTAGCCGTCGTTGTCAAGGATACAGTTTGAAACCGTCACTGCTGAGTTTACGCAGTAAATGATACCATAACGGTTGTAAGTAGTGCTGTTGCCAACTATCGTGCAGTTAGTAATATATCCGTCAGAGCTGACAAGGCAGATACCGCCGCCGTCAAATGTACCCACGTTTCCTGTGATAACGCAGTTTTCAATTCTTCCTATAGCGTGGTCAATATAAACAGCTGCCCCAAACCTGCTGTAACCGCCTGTTATAGTAATATTCTTTATGGTGACATCTTCATCCTCATCAAGAATAAATCCCTGATGTTCATCACCTTCGCTACCGTTGCAATCAATGATCGTAGCAGCTATCGGATCAATCTCAGTTGATTCTTTGCTTGTAATGGTCATTGTTTTTCCGCCGAAAACAATATCACGATTACCAGCTCCCGTATATGCTCCGGGTTCAAGAACGACTGTTCCGCTATCAGAGGTGTTATCAACTGCCGTCTGAATAGTCTCAAATGGATCATCTGATGCTCCTGTCCCGTTGGGGTCGTTACCATCAGGAGCAACAAAAGTTACGTGTTCAGCTTTGTATATAATAACATTTTCTACAGGAACATCATTCATATCGCCCACTGGAAAAGGGACATAGTTATTGGTGTCAACCGCTGCGATAGCATCTACAGTGTTCATCCCGCTGATTACC
>CAYZEH010000119.1:0-8244 GCA_964477135.1 uncultured Pirellulales bacterium
CTTTGTCAGGATAATTGCTTTTTCCTGTTACTGCTGCGACAATACCAGCGGCACTTCCGCCAATTACCAATACATCTGTTTTCACCATAATTTTTTCCTTTTGTTTTTAACTGCGCAATTATATTTTCATAAAGGCATCTGGTAGATAATCAATTATATCTGTTGCTGTTAAACTTATTTGCCCTTTATTCTTTGCCGCTATATCACCTGCAAGCCCATGGATATAAACACCAAGGACAGCAGAATCAAAAAAACTCATCTTCTGCGCTTTTAAAGCTGCGATTATTCCTGTCAGACAGTCACCAGCCCCTGCAGTAGCCATCCCGGCATTGCCCGTAGTATTGACAAAAAGCCTTTCGCCATTTGTCACAACCGTGCCGGCTCCTTTTAATACGACCGTGGTGTTCGTCAGTTCGGCAAATTTCCCCGCGATTTCCTGACGATCATCAGGCATTTGCTCTCTGAACACCGAAGCCCACAGCCTTTTCATCTCTCCGGGATGAGGCGTAAGAATTAAGGATGCTTTCAAATTTCTATGCCAACCCCTCAGCTTACTAAGATTGTTTAACCCGTCGGCATCAATAACCAATGCCAGTTCAGGTATTGTTATCAGTTTTTCGAGTATTTTTTTTATATCATTGCTGACACCCATCCCAGGCCCAAAAGCGATAACATCATTTTCCCCGGCTGCATTCAATATCATCGCAAGCGCATCAAAAGATATTTGACCATTCTCATCTTCAGCCAGCGCAATAGTGGTATATGAAGGCTCAATGGCAGCAACTATTGGTAGTGTCGATTTGGCAACTGCAACTCTTACCAGACCTGCGCCGGCTCGCAAACATGCGCGTCCCGCAAGAGCAGCTGCTCCACTCATGCCGGTACTGCCGGCAATTATGCAGACTTTCCCGAAATCGCCTTTATGCGAATCAGATTTTCTCGACGGCAGTTTCGTAATGCTGTCAGTTATTTTCATTTTTCAAAGCCTCTATTTTTTTGTTGATAAGAACAGCGGTAACCGCAGCGGAAAAACCATTGTCGATATTAACCACGCTCACCCCGGATGCGCAGCTGTTGAGCATAGAAAGCAGCGCAGCGAGTCCCTCGAAACTGCTGCCATATCCGACGCTCGTTGGTACCGCGATAACAGGGCAACTTACCAGTCCGCCGGTAACAGATGCCAGCGCACCTTCCATCCCCGCTATTACGATGATAACCGAAGCCTTTTGCAGTTTTTCAAGATGAGCGGTAAACCTGTGCAGCCCCGCAACTCCGACATCGCAGATCAACTCTGTAGGTTGGCCCATTATCTCAGCGGTGTTTTGAGCTTCTTTTGCAACCGGCAGATCAGATGTGCCGGCTGTAATGATAGGCAGCACAGTTTTTATTTTTGGTTCGATCTCAGTTTGCTTTAGCGTAATAGTTCTGCCCAGCTCATCATAAACAGCATCTGGGAATTTCCCCATCTGCTGAAGCTTTTCGAACGTTTCAGCTTTTGCTCTTGTCGCAAGGACATTGTTTCCCTTCGATGCCAGATTTTCAAATATCTCGATTACCTGCTGATCGGTTTTGCCCGGGCAGTAAATAGTTTCAGCGAATCCTCTGCGGATATTACGATGATGGTCGACACATGCAAAGCCGAGGTCTTCGAACGGAAGCATCCGGAGTTTTTCCACTGCCTGTTCAATATCGATCTGATTATCTTTTACCTGCCGGAGCAATTTTTTTATGTTTTCAGGGTTCAATTTTGCCGACCTTTCATAATTTTATCCGGCAGCTTTTGGTTCGAGTGCCAGATCCGCAAACATATTTTTGAGATATTTATAATAAGCCAGCGATGCCACCATCACTGCATTATCGGTGCAGTATTTTTTAGGTGCGATTAGCAATTTCACAGCGGGCTTTTGATTATCGCACATTTGCTGAAGCTGCTGTCTGAGCTGTGAATTAGCCGCTACACCTCCGCCTAACAAAACAGTTTTCGCATTTGTTTTTTCGATAGCTCGTTTTGTTTTTTTGACGAGGACTTCTATGACAGCCGCCTGGAATGAAGCTGCGATATCCGCTATCTGTTGGTTGGTCATCTTACCGACAAGGCTTTGCCCTTTCATATCATGTCCCTGGCAATAGTACAGCACCGCAGTTTTTATTCCGCTGAACGAAAAATTAAGCGAGTCTTTTTCAAGCATTGTTCGCGGAAAGCGAATTGCTTTGCCGTTGCCTGTTTTTGCTGCTTTTTCAATACTTGGTCCGCCCGGATAAGAAAGCTTCAGCATCGAAGCGACTTTGTCAAAAGCTTCACCAGCGGCATCATCGATCGTATGACCTAAAAGCTTTGGCGCCAGCAGGTCATGACAATCGTAAATACTTGTATGACCACCTGAAACGACAAGAGCAGCAGCGGGCAGTTGGATTTCATGCTCTTCCAATAAAGCCGCCTGCATGTGTGCGTGAATATGGTTTATCGCGATAAGGGGTTTGCCCCATGCAAAAGCCAGCGTCTTAGCAGCGGTAACTCCCACAATAAGAGCGACCGTCAAACCGGGCTGATTGGCTATTGCGATTGCATCTATTTCGTCTTTGGTCACATTCGCCTGATTCAAAGCATCCTGAACTACAGGGTATATTTTTTCGATATGCGCCCTGGAGGCGATCTCCGGAACGACTCCGCCATATGCCTCATGCAGCTTGACTTGCGAAGAGACGATCGAAGACCTTATTATTTTGCCGTTGGTAACGACAGCCGCTGCGGTTTCGTCACAGCTCGTTTCGATAGCTAAAATATTGATTTGTTTTCTGTCTTTCTGCATGTCGCGATAGTAGCCTATATGCCATGAAAAGTCAATGCTGAGTGAAAGATTTGCTTTTGGTTTTGAGAAGGATTTGTTTGGTGATGCTTTTACACACTCTAAACAGCGAAAATCGTATCGGTATCAAATCCGCCGGTTCAAAATCTGTGCAGGCTATTTCAGGCAGGGGGTCGCCGAGGATTTTTATATTCTCGAAATCCTGCTGACCAAAGCCGAGCTTTTTCGCCGTCCGGATGATCGGCAACTTTGCAGGGTCGGCCCCAATAAGTTTAGCGCACAGCAACTCGCAGCTGATCGGATCTGTGGAACCGATGATCCACCCCAAAGGTCTCGCCCGTCCCCTTATTGGTCCGGGTCCGTCCATCGCGATAACGCCGTCGATGATGGTCAAAGCGGGATTCATATATTTATAAATCTCTATCAGCAGCGAGCAGAACTCGTTCACATCCTTTCCCTTGGCAAAATGCCAGAATGCTTTTTGTTTACCGCTGACACAGCCGAACATGTTTTTGACCGCAAATGTCGCAACAAGCTGCTGATGAGTTTTTAACTTCGGTAGATTTACGATTGCGTCCGCTTCGATTGCAACTGAGCTGATATTGACCTTAACAGCGGTATTCGGCAAAGAAATTTTTGTAGGTTTATTAAGCTGTTTGACTTCGACGCCGAGTTTCTTTAAAGCCCCAGCTAATTTGAGTTTCTTTATGCAATTTTTAGTATCAGACCACGCCGGCGAATCACCTACGAATGGTTTTGCTCCGAAATCTTTCAGAAATTTTACAGTTTCGTAAATAATCACAGGGTCGGTTTGGGTTGCGCAACTTTTTGATTTTGGTGCGATGAGATTAGGCTTAACCAGCACCTTGTCGCCTGGTTTGATAGATTTACCTAATACCGCTGAATTAGTAAATTGCCTCTCGATAGCATTTGCAATGCGTAACGGGTCATAGTCGGGACATTTTATTAATGTAGCAGATGTCAAAGCCATGACAAAGCCTTAGAAGTTTACTCTTGAACAGATGATAATGTAAATCCTCTGAACACCAGCGGGTTTGTTATAGCAGAAAAACAAGCTGCCTAATGAGCTTTGGTGGTCGAGGTATTCAACGGGTGTCAGGATAATAAGATCGCCCTGACTCATGTTGACGTTAAAACCGACAGCGGGAAAATCAAATTTTTTATTGTCCTGATGTTGAGCCAGTTCTGTTATCGTATCGGCCAGCGGAGGCAGAAATGCAGGTTGTACATAAAGTCTGCAAACACCCCTTCGTGTTTCAATTACCTTGACCTTCAATTCAAGGATTATATCGCCGGGCCCTGCGATTATAGCTTCGGTGGTATCATCTTCTGAGGTGTAATATATGTTTTGCTTTTTAAAGATTCTCTTAGCAAATATCTGGTTTTGCTGGTCAGCCGGGATAAGTATCGAAATATTCTTTAATCTTCTGCGGGCTGTTTCGCTGAATATCTCATTGAGCCGGTCCATTATTCTTATCTGGTTAAAGCCCACAACGAAATTGTTTTTTGCAAAAGCCTGTGGGTTATTAATATTAATCGGTTTGTCGTAGAGAAGCTTTTGGATATCTCCGATCGTTTTCTTGTCGCCGGCAGAAATCTCAACGACATAAACCTCGAAAGTTGCCTCTCTGATAGACATAATTTTGCTGCTGTTTGCAGGCACCAGGTCTGACATCTTCGTATCTTCCCAGATGGGCTTGTCCTGAGACTTCTCCTGCTCCTGACAGCCGCACAATCCAAAAATCAGCGTCAAGCATAATAATGTAAGTGAAAATCGAACCATAACAACAGATTAGCTTTTATTTATGATAATGTCAATCGGCAAGACCGCTGGTGATGCCATTAAATTAAGATGTACTGATCCCAATTGAATTTGTCCGTTTATTCGCGGGCAAATAACTCAAATATAAGAAGTTATGGATTTATTCACGGCCCCGATATATCGGGATACTACCCTTAAGGGCATATTTTTGCGTAAACAAAAAAAAATACTCTTGCAAATAATCACCTATAATATTAAATTATGGCCTCTGTTTCTATCCAGAGCGGACTTTACTGGCCTGTAGTGTAGTGGTAGCACGAGTGTCTCTGGATCACTTAGTCGGGGTTCGAATCCCTGCAGGCCAGCTCTTAGCCTTGTCGCGTTCCTCGGCAAGGCTTTTTATATACTGACCACAATTGAAAATTTTTACAATCAAGGCTCTTCGTGTACGATTTATTCGCGGGCACTTACTAACCTTAAGGTTAGATGTCAAATTCCGCGATAATAGGTGTATGGTCGCTCGGTCTGGGCATTGTTCTGGGTTCTTTATCGATATAGCTTGCCGAGCTCCTTTTTGCGACAGATTCAGTTGCCATTATATGGTCCAGACGCCAGCCCAGGTTTTGGCGGAAAGAAACTTTCGAGCGGTAATCCCAGAATGTATATTGTCCGGGCTCCGGGCAGTGCTTTCTGAATATATCCGTAAAACCCCAGCTGACAATGTCGGCCATTGCATTCCGTCCAGCTATGTGATAGCAAACATGATCTTCCCTGGTTTCGGGATTAAAAACATCTATCGGCGTAGGTGCTATGTTAAAATCCCCAACCCAGATAATGGGGTCTTGCGGGCTGAAATTTTCAGAAAAATATTTTTTCAGCCTTTTAAACCATTCAAGCTTATATTGATATTTTTCTGATTCTAAACTTTGACCTTGCGGAATGTAGGTGTTTACTATGTATATGCCTTTTATTTGAGCACAGATAAGTCGAGGCTGCTCTCTCGGCTCTTCATTGAATCCGAACATAGCGTCTGTAATATTGTGCTTGCTGAAAATTGCAACGCCGTTATATGATTTCTGTCCTTTGAAGACACACTGGTAATCGGTTTCTTCGAAGTCAGCAAGGGGAAAATCAATATCCTGTGCCTTTGTCTCCTGCAAGCAAAGGATGTCAGGTTGGTTCTTTTCGAGCCAGCTAAGTACTATCGGCACTCTTGCACGCAGCGAATTAACGTTGAAGCTTGCTATTTTCATAATCTGTAGGCCTGAAATTAAATAGGTTTAAAAAAAATATTTAACGTTAATCTTATAGTAATAATTCAGATTATAAAATATTTGCGCCCCTGTGCCAACATTTAAGTATTTCACCACCACCAACTTAATCACCCAAAAGATTAGCCCCGCGACCCGTCGCGGGGTCTTCTACCATCCCCCCAATTTTTCCCAATCTTTTCAACACCCCATAGCCTGGGCTACTTGTTGTCCACCATTATCTCTAATAACTATTCTTGTAACAAAGAAACTGCTCAATGTTGTTGATTATAGACTCAATTTTCTCAGAAAGTTCACTAACACGTTCACATCCCGATTTTTCAATCTTGCATGAGTGTGCAACCCAGTCCCTAATATCTCCAATACGTTTAAATTCCTTCGAAAAAACTTTCTTCGACTCAATACCAGTAACCTTAAAAAGGTTACTTTTTTCGATTATCGTTCGTTTGTCACAAAATTCTGTACAATAAAGCAAATCGATATCTTCATTCATCTTTTTTCTCGAAGAGTGAATTTTCAATATATGTTTCCTTCTCCTGCATGATAACTTTTTCCCCCAATCATTTCCTGAATATTCTTCGCGTATAAGTTCAAACATATGTATCTCTAGTACAGAAATCAAACCATACAACCAAATTCTAACAGCTGGTTTATGTAAATCAGCTCGTGTAATAATTCCTACAACAGTACCAGATTCTTTTACAAACAAACGAGGCTTTTCAGCAAGATAATGCAATGCTTCTGGTAATGGGCAGGTACTAGGCATAATTTCATCATCCACAAACTCAAGCACATCGTCACCTAACACACCATCAGTTCTTTCACGTCGCATCCAATACCCAATAATACATCCGTTTTCTTTAACACCTATAATATCAAAATTACGATCATCCATATAATTAATACAGGAATTGATAGTCTCGCTGACCTCAAGAGCATCAAATTTTTCAGCAATAGTCGAAATGGTGATATACTTCTCAAATAATAACTTTAGTTCGGTTAATCTATTATATTTAAACATCTATAATTTATTCCCTTATAAAAGATGCTTCCCTTTGTAATGCTGTAAATATCTCACTTATGAAACTCTCCCATTATTTTTATGGCCGAAGTTTTTGCCTTTAATATGTTCAGGCATATAGTTCAATACTTCATAATCTTTTGTTTCAGGATTAAATTTCTTTATACTATTAGTAGGGTAATCTTGGCTTATGGAAATGAGTAATTCAATAAGATTATCTATTTCAATGTAATACAGCTTTTTGTTACGTTTTTTATCTGAACAGAAAAAAAGGCCAATAAGCCCATCATGGAATTCTTCAAAACATATTTGTAAAATATAACTGTGTATGATTTGATTACACAAAAACTCAAGCTTAACATGTTCTTGGTTTTCTTTATTTAAATTGAATAAATCATCAAGTTTATGGTTGTTTAGTAAAGTCGCATTTTTTTCTTTTCCTAAGAAAGCTTTTAGTTTTATTTTTTGTTTGCCAATTAGATATGATAGTTTCTTTGCTTCAAGAAGTTTACGAATATAGAAAAATGCTATAAAAACATCTTTCTCAAGTAACACAAGAGATTTTTCATTCCATTTTTTAAAGTTTTTACGTTTTGCTAGCCTATGGGCAATTTCGGCAAGTTCATCTTTATAGTAGTAAGATTCCCAAATCATATAATCCCTCGTAAATAATAAACCAAGTAGTAATTCCGATGAGAATGGGCTCCCGCACAAGCTCGTCGGAGTCGGAATTACTACGGCCAAATACAAAACAAAATTCCCACAAAAAAATAAACCTAAAGGCCTGTCTTCCAAAACTTCCCGACTGAACCTCTAACCTCTAAACTGCCAACTTCCTCAAAAGATGTAAATCTAAAAAAGATTATATCCCCAACCAAAATAAATACAACACAAAATAACAACTTCCCCCAATTTTCATCTTTTCTTTGCGTCTTGGCGCCTCGGCGGACATCCAAACAATTCCTGCCATTTATCCCCAGCTTTAAACAACAACGAACAATCATGTATAGAAAAGCGACTTTTCTATACATGACACATTTCTCATGTATAGTAAATTATATTTTTTATTAATAAATACTAATACATGTAAAATTTTCATCACTTCCTATACACAACTATAAATCCCAACCACCAAAATCCAACTAATCCTGCTTTAATACTCTTAAAATCAAAAAATCTCAGCCGAAATTCACCGAAAAAAACAAAAAATCCTTGCTATTAACCCAAAAACCCACAAAACCCCGTTTTACCCCCTGTTATTTTTGCTCAAAAAGGGTTATTTTCTGTTATTTTTTGGAAAAAAGGGTAAAAAATCGGAAAAAAGGTGAAAAAAGGTAAATTTTTGAAAACCGTTTCTGCCAA
>CAYZEH010000120.1:0-8012 GCA_964477135.1 uncultured Pirellulales bacterium
TTGTTTTGGGAGTTATTTTGTGTTTGGCCGTAGTAATTCCGACTCCGACGAGTTCAATGGGTGACCCATTCTCGCCGGAATTACTACTCGGTTTTGTATGTTGCTCTTACTTTCCAGAAGATAGTAAAAGAGCTGCATTGTAATGTTCATCAAGACGGTTACGCATTTCTTCAATTTCTTTACTTACGTCTCTTTGCCCGGAATTTTCTGGAAGTGCTTTCTTCATTAGTTTTTGATCCATATCTACCATGCGGTTATAAATTTTATAGATAAAGTCGCTTAAAATTCTCTTGGCTTCATAAACGTACATTTCAGGATCAAGGCCGTTTTTTCGACATTCATCAATAGTCTGGTCAAAAACTTTTATCATAGCATCTTCAATAAAGGGGGGGATAAAATCATTACTCCAGAAAACGAGTCTTGGTGCACCAGTAAATGACCCTACCCTGTAATTTATAACATCGCCGTTATGTTTTGTAACTTGGACTTTTACTCCTGCATTGATGAATTGCCAAGGGTCTAACTTTTCATTTCTGATGCTTTCATAAAAATCGTCTACTCTCTTTTTTGTTCGTACGTATAAATTTGTTCTCTTGTAATTTGCAGGAATTGGCTGTTTTTTCTTTATGGAGTTAATGATATGTTTACCAGTTTCTGATTCATAATTTATTGTCACAGGGCTATTAGGCCCCGATGTGATAATTGCAGGCGAAGAATCGCCACTTGTTTGGGCTTCCTTAACTGTTTCGGTCTCTATCTTTGGCGTCTCAATATGTTTACCAGCGGACTTGTTATTTTCGAGCTTTGCTTTAACATAGTAAAATGAAGCCAAAATAATTATCGCCAATACTATAATCTTCCAATATTTCTTACCATGTATTTTTAACCATAGAAGGTTTTGAAGAAGCTTTGGTGGTATGGGCTTAAGCATTTCCTCTGGTTCACTTTTTGTGTCTTTATTTCCCTGCCCTGTTTTTGCTGACAGCTCATTTTCTATCTCATCAAGCATTACTCTCAACCATCTTTCGCCTCCCGGATTAATTTGGGGTACATCAGTGCAGAGAATTTCAAAAGGGATAAACTGCATTGTATTTGAAAGCGCATCTGGTTTACTCCAATTATCTGGAAACTCCGACAGTGAAAGTTTTTTAGTCCCTTTTTGTCCACACTCATAAACTGCGGCTAGAATCGTACCCTTTTCGATTATTGTAAGTTGTTGGTCATTTTTTAATGGTAAAAGGTGTGTTATTACTGGTTCTGCTGAGTACGATAGCTCAGGTGGGACCCATCCCTGAATAGTATGTCGATGGGATTGATTTCCTGATGCTGTTTTTTTCTCTAAATGTTGATTGTGGTGTTCAAATTGCCAGTCTTGTTCTGGCTGCTTATTTTCATCTTGTAAGGTGAGATCGTTTGTTACTGTTTGCTCAAAGTATGATTTTCTTTTTTCCTTCCAAGCTTTCAATTTGATAATTTCAGCTTCCTGACTCTTTGTCCAAGTATTAACCATTTCATTGAAATGTGGCATGGCTTTGTATTTTTGGATAACTTTATAAATATCTAATGCTAAATTGGATATCCACTCTGGAACGTTCTTAGTCATATTGGGCACTTTATCTTAAGGATTGATTTTTAATATAATCATTAATATCTTCCATGGTTGGTATTATGGATTATTATAGCTGGATAGTCAAATTTTTATTTATTATGCAAAAGAGAGATAATTATAAACTTTGAGCAGGCGGGGGGGGGGTAAAAGTGGTATTTTTTCAATATTTTGGTGAAAAGTAACAATATTTGGGTTTAGCTTTGTGTTTTTTAATAAATGCTTGACAAAAACCGGTTGTGTAAATAAAGTATCTGCTCCTAGGTGGCTTTATGTAAAAATCAATAAAAACCTTAATATTAGTACTAAAACAAAGGAGACTGAAAGATGGCGACAAAAGTTGCAATCAATGGGTTCGGCCGAATCGGTCGGGCAGTGACAAGAATTATTCTGCAGAGAAAAGGCGAATTAGAGCTGGTAGCAATCAATGATCTGGCTGATGCCAAGAGTCTGGCTCATCTGTTCAAATATGATACCGTAATGGGTAAATGGGCAGGCAGCGTAGAAGCTAAAGACGGCGAGATCGTTATTGATGGTAAAAGCATTAAGATACTGGCTGAGAGAAGTCCGGCGAATCTGCCCTGGGCTGCTATGGGTGTTGATATCGTAGTTGAAGCAACAGGTATCTTCCGCACAAAAGAGTCACCAAAGGGCGGCTATGGCGACCACCTCAAAGCGGGTGCTAAGAAAGTTATCCTGACTGTTCCTGCGAAAGACGATATCGATGCTACAGTAGTTCTCGGTGTTAATGACGAGTGCATTACAGCGGATACGCAGTGCATTTCAAATGCAAGCTGTACAACGAACTGCCTTGCTCCGGTAGCTAAGGTTCTTAATGACAGTTTCGGTATTGTTAAAGGTTTGATGACAACGATTCACGCATATACGAACGATCAGAATATTGCTGATATGATCCACAGCGATCTTCGTCGCGCTCGCGCGGGTGCAGCTAACGTTATCCCGACAACAACCGGTGCAGCAGCAGCAGTTGGTAAGGTTATCCCAGCTTTGAAGGGCAAACTTAATGGTATGGCTATGAGAGTTCCGGTACCCGATGGCAGTTGTGTTGATCTGGTAGTTGAGCTTGAAAAAGAGGTAACTAAAGAGGAAGTAAATGCCGCTATCAAAGCAGCAGCAAAAGGTGAGCTTAAAGGTATTCTCGTTTATACAGAGGATCCTATCGTAAGCAGTGACATCGTTGGTGATCCAGCTTCGAGTATCTTTGACGGCCTATGCACAATGGCAATGGGCAAAATGGTTAAAATCATCAGTTGGTATGACAATGAGTGGGGTTACTCAAATCGTACCGTTGATATCATGGAAAAAGTTGCAGCTATGTAATTGAATTCCTACGGGTCTGTTGTCTGTGATATCGACGACAGGCCCGTTTTTTTTTGAAAGGCAGGAAATAAGATGGCCAAGAAAACAGTTGCTGATGTTAACTTTGCGGGTATGAAAGTTCTGATGCGTTGTGATTTTAATGTACCTCTGGATGAAAACTGCAATATTACCAGTGATGACAGAATTGTGAAGGCGCTGCCTTCAATAAAGAATGTACTCGATGACGGTGGCAGTGTTATTCTTATGAGTCATCTGGGCAGGCCTAAAGGTCAGGTAAACGAAAAAATGTCACTTGCGCCCGTAGCTAAGAAGCTTTCTGAACTTCTGGGTAAGGATGTGATTTTCGCGAATGACTGTATCGGTGAAGATGTAAAAGCAAAAGCTGCGGCTTTGAAGGCTGGCGATTGTATGCTGCTTGAGAATCTGCGTTTCCATAAAGAAGAAACTATAAAGGATAAGGCTGCTAAGGAAGATGCTCAGCTTAGAGAGGCTAAGGATGGCTTTGCGAAAGAGATCGCTTCGCTGGCGGATGCTTATGTCTGCGATGCTTTTGGTACCGTGCATCGTGACAATGCTTCGATGTATACTGTGCCTGTAATGATGGAAGGTAAACCAAGAGTAAGCGGTTTTCTGATCGAGAAAGAAATCAAATTCCTCAGCGAGACAATCAACAGCCCGGAAAAGCCATTTGTCGCTATTCTCGGTGGTGCGAAAGTTTCCGACAAGTTGAGAGTTATAGACAACCTGATGGACAAAGTTGATACTATTATCATTGGCGGCGGAATGAGCTATACATTTGCAAAAGCACAAGGCAGGACTATAGGTAAAAGCCTGCTCGAAGAAGATTTTGTTGATACTGCTGCTGGTCTGCTCGAAAGAGCTAAGGACGGCAGTTGCGAAATATTGCTGCCTATAGATACGATTATTGCTGATGACTTCAGAGCGGATGCGAAAACCCAGATTATCTCCGGCGATATTGATGATGAATGGCAGGGGTTGGATATTGGGCCTAAAAGCTGTAAGCTCTTTGCTGAAAAGATTCTCAATGCGAAAACCGTTGTCTGGAATGGTCCGATGGGCGTTTTCGAATGGGAAGCTTTCGCCGGCGGCACAAAAGCAGTTGCACAGGCATTGGCACAGGCTACAAGCAAAGGTGCAAGGACAGTTATCGGCGGTGGTGACAGCGCCAGTGCGATCAAGATGCTCGGGCTGGAAGATAAGGTTAGCCATGTGTCAACAGGCGGCGGCGCTTCTCTTGAGTTGCTGGAAGGTAAAAAATTCAAATGCCTTGATATCCTCGACGAAGCGTAAATTCTTTAGATCACAAGAACAGGAGTATTATTTTGCGATTACCAAAGGCAGGGACAATTGAGGTTGCGCCTTCGATCTTGAGTGCCGATTTTGCCAGGTTGGCAGATGAGATATCTGAGGTTGAAAAAGCCGGCGTGAAAATAATTCACCTTGATGTTATGGATGGACATTTTGTGCCTAACATAACTATTGGGCCTGTTGTGGTAGCTAAATTGCGTAAGTGCAGCGATCTGGTTTTTGATGCTCATCTGATGATATCGGAGCCTGGGAAATATGCACCTGAATTTATCAAAGCAGGTGCGGATCACATTACGTTCCATATAGAAGTTGCGAAGGAGCCTTTTAAACTTATTGATGAAATTCACGAACTCGGAGCGACTGCGGGTATCTGTCTGAATCCTGAAACCAGTGTAGATGCTATCGAAAAGGTTGCTTGTGCCTGTGATATGGTATTGGTGATGACTGTTCACCCGGGTTTTGGCGGTCAGCAGTTCATGGCTGACGCTGCGGGAAAAATTATCCGGATAAGGGAGATCGTAGGCTCAGACATCCGAATCGAAGTTGACGGCGGTATCAGCGTGGAAACAACAGCGATAGTTGTTTCTCATGGGGCTGATACTCTCGTTGCGGGCAATGCGATTTTTGGTCAGAAAGACCGATTATCCGCTATTGAGGCAATAAGAAAAGCTGCGGGCTGTTGATTTTATTGCATTGGCTGATGATTTCTGATAGAATCCTCTATATTAAATTAGCGGAATTATTATAAATATGGCTAAAAAAGCAAAATCAAAATGGAATGGTTTTTCACTTAAGCCCCGCAGGGAAGTGCCCGAAGGGTTGTGGATGAAGTGCCTGGGCTGTGAGCATATGCTATACAAAAGCGAGGTTGAAAAAAACCGCAGCGTTTGCCCGCAATGCCAACAGCATTTCAGAATATCAGCGACGACGAGGATCGCTCAGCTTGTCGATGAAGGAACATTCCAGGAGATAGCCAAAAATTTAACAACGAATGACCCTCTGGATTTTGAATTCAAGGATACTACATATAAAAAGCGTCTTCGGGCTGACGAAGCCAAAGGCGTAAAAGAGGCGATGAAAATCGGCAAAGCTTTCATTAAAGGCCGAGGTGTTATGCTTGGTGTTATGGATCCGGAGTTTATGATGGGTTCGATGGGCTCTGTTGTTGGTGAAAAATTCTGCCTTGCAGTCGATAAAGCGATAGAAGAAAAACTGCCTTTGATAGTAGTTGCCTGTTCTGGTGGAGCAAGAATGCATGAGGGAGTTGTTTCTCTTAGCCAGATGGCGAAAACTTCGGCAGCAGTTGCCAAACTTGACGAGGCCGGCGGTCTTTTCATTTCGCTTTTGACAGACCCGACGACAGGTGGGGTAACCGCAAGCTTTGCGATGCTCGGCGATATCATAATCGCAGAGCCTAAAGCATTAATCGCTTTCGCCGGGCCAAGGACAATTGCTCAGACGATAAAGATCGAGCTGCCTGAAGGTTTCCAGCGAGCAGAATTTTTGGTGGAACATGGCTTTATAGACATGATAGTCTCTCGAAAAGACCTGCGCAGTGAGCTTGCCAGGCTAATAGATTACTGCAAACAATAAGGTTGAGCCTCTGCTTTTGCACCATTTTATCTATTAGTTTTTTTGTTCAAATTGGCGTTTGCGCGTGGATTATTGGGGGAAATTTAACTTTCAAATCATTGGGTATGGAAGCTGTTCTTAATAATTGTGGGGAAATTATAAAAAAAATGTAAGAATTTTGTAATTTGTGCGATTATATTAGTGACGATGGTTGAGCGAATGACAAAAACAGCAGAAATAGGCGTGGCCGACATGGATGTATTGGTACGAAGAGCCAAGGTGGATAGCGGTGCGTTCGGTGAGCTTTACGATATTTACTATCGTCGGATACTCAATTATTGTCAGTATAGGTTGTATAACTGTGATGTGGCAGAAGATATAACATCGAAGGTTTTTTTGGCGGTTGCATCGCAAATCAAAGCATTTAAGGGCAAAACAGAAAAAGAGTTTGCCGGTTGGATATATAGGATCGCATCTAATAAGGCCAACGATTATCTTCGTAAAACAACTCGTCGAAACCGTATTTTGCTCAAAGCGGCTAATAGCCTGGCGAAAGACTTTGCGGATCAGCAACAGGAGCATGATCTGCATTGGCCGAGTCTTTACCAGGGGATAGCGAGTTTGAAAGCTAAAGAGCAAACTATTGTAACACTTAGATTCTTTGAGGGATTGAGCTATGATCAGATATCGTCAATTACGGGAATGAAATCGTCTACTGTCGGTGTACGAATACACCGCATATTAAAAAAACTTAGAAGCCATTTGCAAAAGCTTGTGGATGGGGGCGTTTAATTATGTTTAAAAATGAAGATGAATTTAAAAAATTGATCGAGCAACTCAAAATAGAGTACCCGTCAAATGCTGCTCATGAGTTGGAACTTCGAAATTTGTCATTGGAGGCTTTTGGTAAAAGCTCTCCTTCAATAGTTAAAATTAAATTAAAAAGAGCATGGGAGGTTATTATGAACAGTAAGATTACGAGATATGCAGCGGTAATAATTATATTGTTGATAGCGTCTTATACAATTGGGGTTCTTAATGAGGAGCCTGGCAGTGCGGCGAAGACAAAAACTGTTGCTGAGGTGAATCAGGGTGTTTCGGAGGTGCAGGATGTTACGCCTGAATTTTTGAAAAAGTTTAATGATGTTAAAAGCCTTTATGATGCGGATGATATAGGGGCGGTTGTTAAGCTGCTTGGATCTGATGATATGGCAATTAGGATGATAGCGGCGGAGTTTCTTGGTAAGACCAGCGATATTGAAGTTGCAAAAGTGCTTGAAAGGCTTAGTGGGGATCAGAGCTGTTCGGCGTTGGCGGAGAAGTTTATTGAGGCAGCTAAGAAGATAAGGGACAATGCTGAGGCTGAGGGTGAGCAAGGCGGCGATGTTGAAGATGAGGGGCAGCCTGGTGGTGTGGATGCTAATGGGGTTGGCTTTATCGCTCCTGCGCCGGCGATTGAGAAAGGGTTTTTACTGCTTAAGGTGATTGATAAGGAAACGAAGAAGCCTATTGGTAATTTGAATATTTGTACGCAGATAGGTGATGGAGTTAGCTATTATAAAACCGGGAATGATTGGTTCTGTCAGGTTAAGCTGACTAAGCCTAAGTTTGGGTATTTTAGTGTTAGTGTGCAGGCGGATGGGTATGCGTCGGCGAGGTTTGTTAAGGATACGGATAATCCCGATTATGTTGTGCCGTTGGAGTATACTATTGAAATGGAGAAGGGGGTTTATGTTGGCGGGTATCTTGAAAATGAAAAGGGGCAGAGGCTTAAAGGCTATAAGGTAAAAATAAAATGTGAGCGGAAAAATACTGAGATCGATCGGGCATATGCTAATACTGAAGCTTTTTGTGATGCTAATGGGATGTGGAAATGCAATGCTGTGCCGGCGAAGTTTGATTATTTTAAGGTGACGGGGGACCATTCGGATTATGTTGGCCTTGAGGATTCGATCAAGCCTAGTAGTGAGGATCATAAGCTTGCTAGTGCGTTGAAATATGTGGTTGAGGTCGTAGAAGGTATTATGATCGGCGGGGTTATTAAAAACGAAGAGGGCGAAGGCGTTGGTGGGGCAGATGTTAAGGTAATATGCCGCCGGGTTGATGAGAATGATCGTTCTCGTACAATTGCTGAGGATGTGGTTTTTACGGATGCTAAGGGGAA
>CAYZEH010000121.1:0-8000 GCA_964477135.1 uncultured Pirellulales bacterium
TTTAAGTTATTTACCCGCGGATAAACGGTAAAATTCAATTGGGATCAGTATATATTTTGGTAATGCCTGACCTGCGGTTTGGCAGATTCACCTACAACCACAATCACAGCATCAAAACGCAAAGCCCTGTTTTCAATCCCATATTTCCTGCAAAACAACTTCGCCGTCCTGACCAGTTTATTTTTCTTAGAGTAATTAATTGCCGACTCTGCCGAATCGAACTGTTCATTTGCTCTGGTCTTAACCTCAATAAAGACAACCGAGCTGTCCCTGTCGACCATAACCAGATCAATCTCACCATCCCTGGATGAAAAATTTCGAGCAAGTAACTTCAACCCCTTGCGTTTGAGGAATTTCTCACTGTAGCGTTCCCCCCACCGACCAAGCTTCTTCGGATTCGATAACAGCTTCCTTCTGTTTAGCAATAAACCAAACAAAACTGTGATTCCTAATTACCTGTTGAAGGCATGTTTAGTATGTCTCTGAGAAAGTCTTACGCCCTTACCGCTGCGCTCACGCAGGAAGTACAGCTTAGCACGTCTTACCTTACCACTTCTCAAAGGCTTAACATTGATAACGTTTGGTGAATGAAGCGGGAAAATTCGCTCAACACCTTCGTTATTGGCAACTCTTCTAACGGTGAAGACTTCGTTTATGCCTCTGCCCCTGCGAGCGATCACTGTGCCGGCGAAAATCTGGATACGTTCTTTTTCACCTTCTTTGATCTTACAGCTAACTTCAACAACGTCACCTACTTCGAAATAAGGAACTTCCTTTTTCAAACTATTAATTGCTACAGCATCCAACATTTCAGTATTCACCGGTATATCTCCTACTGGTTTCGTAAACCTAAATTTTCACCAAAACTTAACCTAAGTCTTTTGCCGACATCGCTTTACAGCAAAACGTCGGCACACAAAGAACATTACATTGTACTTATTAAAAAGTCAAATACAAGAACTTTTTTAAAAGTTCTCATCTTTAAGCAGATCAGGCCTGTTTTTTCGGGTTCTCTCAACGGCGCAGGCCTTTCGCCATTCTGCGATTTTCCCATGATCACCGCTCAAAAGAATCTCCGGCACCTTCATACCCCTGAAAATCTCAGGTCTGGTATAATGAGGATATTCCAGCAATCCATTACTGAAAGAATCGTCACAAGCCGAATCTTCGTCCCCTAAGACTCCTTTCTGGAGCCTGACAACCGCATCTATAATTACCATAGCAGCCAATTCCCCGCCGCTAAGGACATAATCGCCGATAGATAACTGCTCGGCGCCAAGGCCTACACGGATTCTCTCATCGAATCCTTCATATCTACCCGCTATAAAAGTCAGCCTTTGCTCTCTGCTCAACTCAACTGCCTTTTCATGGTCAAACTTCTTACCCTGAGGGCTAAGCAGAACAACTCTGCCTTTAACATCACTTTGCTTTTTCACATGCTCAAAGCAATTAAAAACAGGCTCAGGCATTAACACCATCCCCGGACCGCCGCCATAAGGCTTATCATCTACTTTTCTGTAACTGCCCTGGGCTGCGAAATCACGGATATTTGTCAGAAAGAATTCAACAAGCCCCTTTTCCTGCGCCCTTCTCAAAATAGAATGGCTCAGTGGAGATTCAAACATCTCCGGAAAAAGTGTAAGAACATCTATTCTCATTTCGCTCGATTAAGCTGCCTTACTCAGCTGATTTGGCCTCTGGTGCTTCTTCTTCCGTTGCCTTAGCTTCTGCTTTAGCTGCCTTGGCCTCTGCCTTAGCCGCCTTAGCTTCAGCTGCTTTAGCTGCCTTGGCCTCTGCCTTAGCCGCCTTAGCTTCTGCCTTGGCTGCCTTAGCCTCAGTTGCTTCTTCTGCTTTAGCTTCAGCTTCTGCTTCCTCAACCTCTGCTTTAGCCTCTGGTGCTGCTTTGGCCTCCGCTTCCTCAACCTCAGGTGCTGCTTCGACTTCTGCTGCTGCCTTAACATCAGCCTCTGCCTGTGCCTTAGCGTCAACTTCAGCTTTAGCTTTTGCCTCAACATCAGCCTCTGCCTGTGCCTTAGCGTCAACTTCGGCTTTAGCTTTTGCCTCAACATCAGCCTCTGCCTGTGCCTTAGCGTCAGCTTCGGCTTTAGCTTTTGCCTTGACTGCCGCTTCCGCCGCCTCAGCTTCTGCTTTAACCTTAGCCTCTGCGTCTTCCGCTACCTTTTTGATAGCTACTCTTTCTGCTTCGTTAAATGGTACGCCTTTTTTGCGAGCAAGCTCTCTTGCTTTGGTCATACGAACTGCTTTTTGCTCAGCATATTTATGTTTAATACCAGCTTTGACAAGCATCTCTGAAACTGTGTCTGAAGGAACAGCGCCCTTATCCAACCAATACTGAATTCTTTCAACATTCAATATAATTTGTTTCTCTTTGTCTTTCAGGATCGGATCGTACTGGCCGAGCTTTTCCAAAATCCTTCCATCACGAGAATTACGAGATTCAATTGCGTTGATCCTGAAGAAGGGTCTGTGCCGCCTTCCCATCCTTGTCATTCTGATTTTTACTGCCATTTTAAAACCTTTCGTCTTTATTTATAATAAATTTTCGCCTCATCGCACAACGCAAAAAGGCAAAACACGTTTAATAAAACTGTCAAAGCCCGACATTATAGCATTTTTATTTTTTTTGTACACTATGAAATAGTACCGAAGCCGGAATTTCCTGTCTTTTTATCCCAGGACCAGTGTAATAAAGCCTTATGTGCTCTAACCCGCCCGCTTCTGCATAATCTACTTTTATGGGATACTTGCCCTTTTCAAAGTACATATTACCAACCTTGATCTCTAAAGGCCAGCCGTACCTGTAAGCCATTAACTCGTTGCCTATAAAGAACTTACTTCCGTCATCGCTGTCCAGCTCAAATGTATACAACCCAGCTTTTTGAATATCCAGATACCCATGGAATACCACACCAAAATCATTTTCCTTTTGCTGCATACCGAGCTTAAATTTTTCAATAATTCCGGTTTTTACAGGCTTTTGCCCCTTATAATCCGGCAACGACCACATTTTCTCAACTTCGTAATAACTGTATTTCAAACCCGGTTCAACTTTGCCTGTATCTTCCGCGGTTCTTGGTACAAGTTTTCGTATTTTGAGTTGAGATTTTGAAAGTATTTCCCCTTTTTCATCGAAAAGGACTGCTTTTACTACTGCCGATTCCGTAAGCTCAAAGGGTTCTTTATATACATCAGATTCCAAAACAGGCTCACTCGAGTCGGTAGTGTAACGAATCCGTCCAAGACGTGAAGCTGTTTTAATATCAACTACCGTAGATTTAACGAAAAATTTATCGCCGGCAGTTACCCAGACAGCTGTCTTTTTGGATTCAAGTCTCTTTATAAGCCTGTCATATTTCCTAAGATTTCTTTTTAACCACCAGGGTCTGTTTTCCAGGTTCCAAAGCCTGGTGTATTCATCCCTGAGATATTTAGCTTCCGCTACCAGCATATTAATTTTGTTCTCAAAAACAGGACTGCTCCGGTGAACCTTACCGGCAATCTCTTTATCCATTGCCGCACAAGCCTGTTGACTAAGCCCCAGGAACCTTATTCTCCGGGTTGCAAATATCATAAAGTCAAAACTATCCGCATTGAACCTCACTGACTTTTTAGCTTTTTGCAGTTTTTCGATAATCTCGTCACAAGCATTTATCAGCGCCGATGCTTTTTCCTTTTTAGTCGGATCAGGCCTATACTCGCCAACCTGTGGAACATCCATAGTATCAACCCAGAAAAGCTTACCGTCAAATGGATGCCTGTACTGACAATACTCATGGCTGCGAAGCTGGTTAAGCTCCCAGTACAAATCCGCCATACCATTGCCTGGCAATCCATAAAAGACCTCATCAAAATTCTTACTGAATTTTTCGATCCTCTGCTTTCTTAACCTCTTGTCACTCTCACCCTTGCTGGCAATTTTCACCGGATTCCAACTCACATCAGCACCCCAAGCCAATGGAAACCAGTTATAGCTGAAAAAGTTCTCACCATCATCATCCCACGTCGTATTCATCACTCCAAGCGTATCATACTTCGCACCATCACGGACAAAATTTGAAATATTCTCAAATGCGATTGTCATGTCAGGCCAAAGCCTGTTCCAGCAACTAACTCCCGGACAAACCACAAAATCAAGTTCAAGTTTTTGGAAAGGCTCAATATAAGAATCGAAAGATTCATGTGCCCCATATCCCCATGTAAGAACTATCATATCCTCAGGCAGCTTGGGAACGATTTCCGGATGCTCTTTAGCAATGTCACCCCACATCATCACCTTCTTATCGTATTTCTTCAATATCTCGTAAAGCCGATTAATATGGCGAGCATAAATTTCCGCTAAACCAAATTTCTCTACCAAAGACTTGCTGGGCCCAGCTCCGAGACCAAAAGTCTCATCACAGTTAATATTAAAATACTCACTCTCGTAAGCCGTCGCAACCTCGCTGTAAACGTCTTCAAAGAATTTATAAGTCTCTTCCTTAGCAGGTGTAAATATCCCAGGCGTCTCCCGCAAATAGCGATACTCGGGATGTGCTAAAATTTTATCACCATGACCAAAAGACTGAAAATTGCCTATAATTTCAATATGATATTTCTTTGCATAATCAATAAGCTCTTTCACCTGCTCAGCAGTAATGCCGTCATCAGGCGCCAGTATCGGATGACTTTTCAATTTAAACACATGCTCAGTATAAAGCGTAAACCAGTTCAATTTAAATTCTGCCATCAGACGGATCTGTTTTTTGAAATAATCCATCGTAGGTATAGGCCCCCTGCTGATATCATCCTGCCAGCCTCGGTACTTCAATTCGGGCCAATCACTTATCCTGCAACATGTCAGCATTACAGGCTCTGTGACATTTGAGCCTAAAGAACGGATTATCTGCTTTAAACTCTGCACGCCATAAAAAACACCCGCACTGTCATAACCAGCGATAATTATCTGCTTTGGAGCGATGTTTAAAATGTATCCTTCATTGCCGAGCTTTGCGGGAACATTGATTTTATATTTTTTAACAGCAGCGTCAATACAGCCATCCCGCCTCAAAACACCAATAACAATATCTGCATTCCCAAATGAGATGCCTTTACAAATACCAACCTCATAACCAAGGTCTTTTTTTATCTCATCAATTAATTGCTGAGCTGCAAAGAGGTTATCTTTATTTTTGCTGTCGCCGAGTCTGATAGTGGTTTTACTGCTTAGATTAAACACACCAACCATAGACTTAAAGCTTTGGGGTAATGGAATAATTTTAAAGTCAATTCCGGTATTTACAGTTTCGCCGGCAATTTCAGCCCAAATACAAAAACCAGACAGCAGCGTTACCAATATTAATAACGATAAACCTAAAGTACGTTTTGACATCGCCTAACCCCTTATCCAACTTAGTAATATTAAAAATCAAGAGTTTGATTATTATTGATGGCCGGCTCTGCGGTGAAGTGCATAACCATTAAAAAAAATCGCGAGATTCGCGGGATCTACGTGTGCATCTTCAGAGATTTTAGCAACTTGTTCGTCGGTCAGCTCAGCGGCATTGTGCTTTTCATCTTCAGTCATAATAGCAACAGCGGTTTTAAACTGATCAAATTCTTCTTTGCTCGGCGAAACCAGCATCGCCAGCTCACTGTCACCCTGGTTATCACAAAACTGACTCCGAACCATCTGTCCATAGTCACTATTGACAAATTTGCCAACTTTTTTCAGATACTGATCGATAGTTAAATGTTTCATCTTTTCCTCTTTTTTCTTCTTAAAGGCTTCTTACGCTTTGAACGCTGCTTTATTTTTCTACCCGCATTCATCATCGCGCCGAGGTCACCCATATTAAGACCGCCTCCAAGCAGGCCTTTAAGCATTCCCATTTTGCCGCCGCTAAGCGACTTAAGCATATCTCTGCTGCGCTTAAATGTTTTAACCAGACTCGAAACATCTTCGGGCTTCTTACCGGCACCAGCTGCGATCCTCCTCCTGCGCGAAATATCTATAATATCCGGGTTCTTACGTTCAGCAATCGTCATCGAATAGACTATCGCTTCTATCTGACCAATTGATTTATCATCAAAATCAAGATCGCCAAGCCCACTATCCATACCGGGAAGCATTTTCAACATATCTTTCATGCCGCCCATTTTTTTAACTGCCTGCATCTGCTTTAGAAAATCGTCAAAACCAAAGCTGCCCTTGGCCATCTTCTTCTGCATCTTCTCAGCTTGTTCAACGTCAAAATGTTCCTGTGCTTTTTCAACCAGGCTGACAACATCACCCATCCCTAAAATTCGACTTGCCATTCTGTCAGGATGAAACTCTTCAAGCTTATCAAGTTTTTCACCGACACCGACAAATTTAATAGGCTTGCCCGTAACAGCTTTAACACTCAAAGCCGCACCACCTCTGGCGTCACCGTCAAGTTTTGTAAGTATAATGCCGTCAAGCTCAAGCGTTTCGTTAAACTCCTTCGCAGAGTTGACCGCATCCTGACCGATCATCGCATCGCAGACCAGGTATATCTGATGAGGCTTTACCGCTTTGGCAACATTTGAAATCTCCGTCATCATTTCCTGATCAATATGAAGCCTGCCCGCGGTATCCAGCAAAACTACATCATGGCCGTTCTTCCTGGCAAACTTAACTCCATTTTTAGCGACCTTAACTGCATCCTTGCTGTCTTCGCTATAGACATCGATATCAAGCTGCTGACCAAGGATAACTAACTGATCAATAGCTGCGGGCCTTTGCAGGTCATCAGCGACCAGCAGTGGTTTTTTGCCCTTGGATACAAGATATTTACCAAGTTTAGCAGTCGTAGTTGTTTTACCGCAACCCTGCAAACCCGCCAGCAGAACGATCGTAGGTCCGGGAGAAACGAAGTACATATTGCTGTCTACCGGCCCCATAAGCTCGGTTAGTTTGTCATTTACTACCTTTACAAATACCTGACTGGGGTGAAGGCTTTTAAGCACTTCAGCGCCGATAGCAGCTTCTCTGACATCTTTGCAGAACTGCTTTACCACATTATAATTGACGTCTGCCTCTAAAAGAGCTTTCCGAACCTCACGCATCGCGTCAGATACATTAGCTTCGGTAATACGCCCTCTGCCTGAAAGCGACTTGAAGACCGAATTAAATTTTCCTGTCAGTGAATCAAACACAGCCGGATGTATTCCTTTCGTATTCCGAGGTTTCTCTTATTCAAAAACCCTTCTAACCTGAAGAATAAGGGATTTTAAGATAATAAAAGCTCTCCTGCAAGCTCAAAATAAAAGGTGAGATATGTTTGATAGGGATTCAGCTCTTGGCTGAAACTATTTTTAAATGTCTTTTTGAGCTTCTATACCGTCCAGTCCTTCGAACCTTTAATAAATTTATTCTGGAAGAATACCCCCATAGCCGCTGGTATCAACACCGCCACCGGTAAAAACCACTTCTGAGTAAGCACAAGGTCCTGCACCTGGCCAGTCGTCAAAGGATACATATACATAAATGCGATAAAACCCATCACAGCAAGAGCGCTCCCGCCAAGACAGGAAAACAGCATTACCGCTATTCTAAAGACGATAAATGAGATCATCCCGCCTGCAACCACACCAACAAGCCCGCCCGCCCAGATAAATTCTTCCGGCAACTCAAAAGCATACCACAGCGAAGCTGTTATTATACCACCCGCCACCGCCCCGAGTACGCAAACCGACCAGCGCATCATCGGCACCGACACTATTGCCAATACCAGACCCAAAAGTACCCCTAAAACAGGGTTATTACCTGCTCCAAGAATAATATCCGACAGGAGCATCCCTGCCAAAAGCCCCAAAAGTGCAAAGCTGATAACCACAAGCACCTTGAAAACCCGCCAGCCGTAAAGCAGGCAAACAGCACCAAATGCTATAAAAGTCAACGCTTCCAGAACATTTAACGCTGTTATCTGCCCCCATATCCAGTCTATGGGCATTATTTCAGCATTCGAACTCGTAGCCGT
>CAYZEH010000122.1:0-2362 GCA_964477135.1 uncultured Pirellulales bacterium
TGTACATAACATTACAGTTGGCAATTATAACTCTTATGCCATTAAAGACAATTGATTTTTCTTTATTTATACACGATTATCGTTTAAAATCGTCCCCTGTTTTATTTAGTCCTATATTATAGAAAATATACAGTCAGGAGAACAATAATGAGAAGTGATACCGTAAAAAAAGGGTTCCAGAGAGCGCCTCACAGAAGTCTGCTTCACGCATGTGGAATCAGTGATGAAGACATTAAAAAACCATTTATCGGCATTGTCAACAGCTACACCGACATCGTCCCGGGCCATGTCAAACTAAACGAAGTTGCTCAACTCGTCAAACAAGCCGTCAGACAAGCCGGCGGAACACCCTTCGAATTCAACACCATTGCCATTTGTGACGGCATCGCTATGGGTCATACCGGCATGAAATACTCACTGCCTTCAAGAGAAATTATCGCCGATGCTGTCGAAACCATGGGCAAAGCTCACTGCTTCGATGGTCTTGTCTGCATACCGAACTGCGATAAAATTATACCCGGAATGCTGATGGCCTCTGTCAGGCTCAATATCCCAACAATATTCGTCTCAGGCGGGCCTATGAAAGCAGGTAAAACAAAAGACGGAAAAGTCGTGGACCTTATCAGCGTATTCGAAGGTGTAGCAAAATTTAACTCCGGCGATATAACCGAAGACCAACTCAAAGAACTCGAACACACAGGTTGCCCTTCCCATGGAAGCTGCTCCGGAATGTTCACCGCAAATTCGATGAACTGCCTCTGCGAAGCGATCGGAATGGCACTGCCGGGCAACGGAACCATCCTCGCGATAGACCCGAAAAGACAGAACCTCTTCAAAAAAGCAGGCGCTCAGATAATGACCTTGATAGAAAAAGACATTAAGCCTTTAGACATAATCACTGAAAAATCTGTCGATAACGCTTTCGTCCTCGATATGGCTATGGGCGGTTCAACGAACACCGTTCTGCACACATTGGCAATTGCAAATGAAGCCGGCATCAAATATGACCTCGACAGGATAAACAGTATCTCAGCAAAATGTCCGAATATCTGCAAAGTCTCACCATCAAGCCACTGGCACATGGAAGATGTCGACGATGCCGGAGGCATCAGCGCTATCATCAAAGAAATTTCAAAGACCCCAGGTCTGATGAATAGCGACTGCATCACCGTTACAGGAAAAACCCTCGGCGAAAATGTTGCCAACGCAAACATTAAAAATACCGAAGTCATCCACACCCTCGATAATGCATATTCAAAGACAGGTGGGCTGTCAATACTAAAAGGCAATCTCGCTCCTGCCGGCTGTGTTGTAAAAACCGCTGGTGTTGCAAAATCTATGCTGAGACACACAGGCCCAGCGGTCATCTTTGAAAGTCAGGAAGAATCTTGCGACGGCATCCTCGCTGGCAAAGTAAAAGCCGGTGATGTCGTAATAATCCGCTATGAAGGCCCCAAAGGAGGCCCCGGTATGCAGGAAATGCTTAGCCCGACAAGCTACATCATGGGCGCAGGTCTCGGCGAATCGGTCGCACTGATAACCGACGGAAGATTCTCAGGCGGAACACACGGAGCTTCTATAGGACACGTCAGCCCCGAAGCCGCTGTCGCAGGCCCTATAGCTTTCGTCGAAGCAGGTGACATCGTCGAAATAGATATTCCAAAAAATAAAATAAACGTCAAAATCTCCGATGAGCAGTTTGCTGAAAGAAAGAAAAACTGGAAACCGCGAAAACCAAAAATAACTACAGGCTACCTCGCAAAGTACGCATCAATGGCAACATCAGCAGACACCGGCGGAGTACTTAAGTGGTAAAACCTATAAATAACAAGTGGTTTAAAAAAATAGTAAATAGCGATGGCTTCAGAATATACTTTTGGCCTATCGCTATTTGGTACTTAGCTTTTTTAATAATTGCGACAGCTTTCGGAGGTTTAGGAAGCTTCGAACCCGGAAGTGAAAAAGAAGAAATTTTCATAATTATAAATAACCCGTTAGTAATTGCTCTTTTATGGACTCTTGCGAAAAGATATAAAAAAGTCAAAGGCAAATCTTTAAATAAAAGAACAATAATAATGCTGTCAATACTTACTGCAATAATGAGTTTTGGTCTTGTAATAATGATTATTAGCTTATTTTTGCCGCAATAAAATATTTAATAGCAGAGAAAAAAATAACGTGTTAGAAAACTTGAAAAATAAATGGTATATCGCCGGTCTGCATTTTGACTGCTCGCAGTGTTGTAATTGCTGCAGCGGCCCGGGGGAAGGGTTTATCTGGGCAACAAAGCAGGAAATAAAATTCATCGCTGATTTCCTGAAAATGCCAGAGGATAAGTTCCGCAAAAAATACACAAAGCGTA
>CAYZEH010000122.1:2462-7885 GCA_964477135.1 uncultured Pirellulales bacterium
AATATAGATGGAAAATGCACCGTTTATAAATATCGTTTCGCAGCCTGCAGGATTTTCTGCTGCAAAGGCGATCGGAACTTCCAAAGCGACCTGAGTGAATCAGCTCTCAAAAAGCTAAAAGCCATCTGCGAAGAATTCAACATGGAATACCAATACCAGAACCTCGCATCAGCCCTGAACAAATCAAGCAACTAAAGCGGTAGATTTCTTAAGGATTGTACTTATCAATAGGCTTGGATATCCTGTCGGTAGGCTCACGCAGATTAATAAACTTTACGCCATGCAGCAACGAACCGTATTCTTTATAGTAGCCGTAAAGCTTGGCGAGTTTTTCCTCATCAGGCGACTCCATATATCTATGCCATGTCCCTATCTCAGCTCCCCAGATAACCTCAGTCCCATCGGTAGCATACAAAACGATATGTGGAGATCGTTTTTTCTTCCTGCCGTTAAAATTGCTCATGTCAATTCGGCTTATCTCGAAAAGTAGCGGATTATCTTTCGCCACCCTGCTGTCCATCATATTGAACATCGTCAAAACCGCAACTGCCGCCTGCAAGTCTTCTTTCATCCACACCTGTCCGTAAACAGGCACCTTATTACCGCCGCTAAGCCCTGCAACCTTAATGATAGGCAAACCGGCAACATCGACATAATCCAGCATCACCAGGTTCTCATCGACGTAAAATTTATTTTTCCCATCCCCGATCAAGGCAACAGGTTTTCGCCATTGTGCCTCAATCAGCAACCGGTTATTAGTTGTCCTGACAGTAACCCCACTAAGCCACGGAACATGCTCATCAATATTTCGCTGAACATTCATCGCAGCATCATCAGAAAGCGTCAAACTCTGCTGACCAAACCCGCTGGCAGCAGCATAAATCTTATCCTTAAGCGCTTCATTGACCCACTGAGGCACATCGGTCAATTTCAATATCGCGGGCCTTTCGGATACAGGCTCAACTTTTTTAACATATTTATCAAGAAAAACCAACCCGACAGCCCCACCGGCAAAAATACAGACAACCAGCAATATCTTCAAAACTGTCATCCAGTTCGTAGGTTGAGTTTTTTTCTTCCTCTTCTTTTTCATGGAAGAATTAAATATGAAAAAAGTTTTCTGATTTTTCTTTTTCTTTTTAGCCACAGTTTACCCGTAATTAATTTCCACGCCTTTTCAATGCTTTTTCTATTACCATCAAACAAAGCTGACTCATTGATATCCCAACTTTCTTCGCCGCCATAGGCAAAAGTGAATGACCGGTAAAACCCGGAATCGTATTCACTTCAAGGCAATAACGATTTTCGCCTCTGACAATAAAATCAACTCTGGAAATATCCCGACAACCCAAAGCATCGAAACAAACTTTAGCATCGGTCTGCAATTTCCTGACCATCTCCACATCTTTTATCGTATCGAATAGAAACTGCGTATCATCGTCGAGATACTTAGCATTATAATCATAAAAACCGGTTTTCACCCGAATCTCAATCACAGGCAAAATCTGATCACACAAAACACCAACCGTAACTTCCCTGCCGCTGATAAACTCCTCAACCATACATTCGCCGAACTGACTCAAACATTCTTTGCTCAAAGCGACCGCCTCATCTATTCCTTCAGCAACAACCACTCCAACACTACTACCCTGCGTGGGCGGCTTTATTACATATCTATTCGACAAAGACGCCAGCTCTTCTTCAAATTTATCAAAATCGCTGCCTCTTTCGCACTCAATCATCTTCGGCGTCGCAACTCCTGCATCGGCAAAGGCCTTTTTGCTGGCAACCTTATCGAACGCAACCGCAGAAGCCCCGGGTCCACAACCGGTATAAACCAGCGACTTATCCTCAAGAACCCTCTGGATCTGTCCATCTTCGCCAAACTGACCATGAAGCGCAAGAAAAAACACATCAATACTCTTATCAGCCAGAACACTCATATCATCAGGCGTGATATCAGAAGTGACCACATTCAGGCCCGCATCTTTTATCGCGCGGGCAACATTTTTGCCGCTTTCGATGCTGACCTGCCGCTCAGAGCCCACCCCGCCCGCAAGAACTGCCACCTTCAAAGAATTGTTTATAATCGTAGCTCCGGAATCCAAAGAAAACACCTCGCCGCTCATCAACCCCAGACTTCCAATTCAAGTTCCAGATCAACACCAAAGCTTTCCTTGACACGCTGCTGGATCGCCTCTATCAATCTCAAGACGTCCCGACTGCTGCAGCCCTTTTGCGCGACAATAAAATTAGCATGCTTGTCACTGACTACCGCCCCGCCGATCTGCAGGCCTTTAAGCCCCGCCCGGTCTATCAAAGCTCCTGCCGAGGTATCTCTCGGATTCTTAAATATGCAACCCGAATTTTTCGTATTCAAAGGCTGATTGTTCTTCTTATATATCCACATCTCTTTAACCGTCCGCAATATCTGATCGGAGTCTGCCTCATTCAGCTTCATCTTCGCACTTAAAATAAAGCTCGCGGTAATATTACAATTTCTATAATCAAAACTAAGCTCAGGTTTGCTCTTTTCAAAGACCTCACCTTTTTTGTCCATTAGTGTAACAGACTCCACAGCCGAACTGATATCGCCGAACTTGCCCCCGGCATTCATCCTTACCGCCCCGCCGACAGAACCCGGTATCCCCGTCAAAGCCTCCAAACCACTAAATCCTTTATCAACGCAATCGAGAACAAGTTTGCTCATCTGAACACCGGCACCAGCGGTAATCTCTTCGCCGGCAAATGTAACTTCCCTAAAAGCATCCGAATCCAGCTTAATAACCGCACCTCTGACACCGTCGTCGCTTATCAAAAGATTAGAACCAAATCCCAGAACCCTGATGGCAATGCCATTGTCATTACATCTGCGTACAACATCCCGAAGCTGTTCAACGCTTACAGGTCTGATAAAATAATCCGCAGGTCCGCCCAGACCATACCAGCTCTCTTTCGCCAGGATGCGATCGGTTCTAATTATCTCTTCTAAGCCACTGAATATACTCATCCGCTACCTTCCAAACATCACCGGCACCCATAGTAACAACCAGATCGCCGGCAACTACGTTATTTTTCAAATAATCACAGATCCCCGCAAAGCTGTCGATGAAGACCGCATCGGAACCATTAGACTGCAATTTGTCTACCAAAAGCTGACTATTGACCTGATGTTTACTCTCAAGAGTATCCCGCACAAAATATATCTCAGGCACAATAGCAACATCACAGAGCTTAAAGCTTTCTGCGAAATCATCAAGTAAAAATCTTGTCCTGCTGTACTGGTGAGGCTGAAAAACGCAAAAAATCCGCTCAGGCTCATACCTCTGGCGAATAGCCTTCAAAGACGCCCTTATCTCCGTCGGATGATGCGCATAATCATCAAGAACCACCACCCCGTCAACATCATCTTTAAACATTAATCGCCTGTCAATGCCGGTAAAGTCCGGTAATACCCCAAATATCTTAGTAATATCTACGCCCAGATTATAAGCAACTGCTATCACCGCCAAAGCGTTCATTATATTGTGTTCGCCAGCCAAAGAGATTTTCACCCTGCCGAGATTGCTGCCGTTATAATAAACATCGAACGAATAATACCCGTCAACAAGCTCAATATTCTGAGCACAAAAATTACAATATTTTTCAAGACCAAACGTCTCACACCGAACAAAACCACCCAATTTGCTCAGCACCTTGGCGACATTAGCGTCCTGTCCGTTGGCAATAACTACCCCATCGGCTTTGGTGTTAAGCGCAAACTGCACAAATGCGTCAACGATCTCATCTTCATCACGGTAATAATCCAGATGGTCAGCCTCAATATTGAGCAGACACGAAACCTTTGGTCGCAGATTCAAAAAACTCCTGTCATATTCACATGCCTCCGCCACAAAAACCCTGTCCTCACCAACTCCGCAGGAACCCTCAAGTTGACCGATCTGGGCACCGACTAAGTAACTGACATCAACACCTGCATTTCTCAAACTATAGCTAAGCCAACCCGAAGTAGTACTCTTACCATGAGTCCCCGCGACAGCCACGCCGTCATAACAATCCATCAGCCTGCCAAGCATCTGAGCATATTTTAAAACCTCACAGCCTCGCTGCCTGGCCGCCGTCAACTCCGGATTATCCTCAGCGATCGCAGCTGATATCACAACCGACTCAGCATCATCGCCGAAATTCTCAGCCTTATGACCGATCTTAATATCAGCCCCCAACCCGCAAAGCTTATCGGTAACACTGCTGCCGCACTGGTCGGAACCGGTAACAACCGCATTATTTTTCATCATAAGCTGCGCCAACCCGCTCATACCTATCCCGCCTGCGCCGATAAAATGAAATTTCCTGCCCGCAAAACTCATAAGCTTCCTTGAATCCAGAACTTCGTATCTAAAGCCTGCTTTGACCCGATATCCGGTTTTTTCCATCCTTGCCATAGTCTTTATAATATACTGATCCCAATTGAATTTTCCAGTTTATCCGCGGGTAAATAACGTTGAAACAACACTTTATAACTTTCCTCGCGAAAATTTCTTACCCTTAAGGGTATAGTTCCAACAAACCTTTCTCACACTCTATCCGTCATATCGGGCTACCTTATCACACAACCGCCCGAAAATAAAGTTAATATTCTCCATTTTACCAACACCTGATTACACTTGTTGTACTAATCCCAGTTGAATTTTTCCGTTTATCCGCGAAAATTTTACCCTGAAGGGTATTAAACCGCACAAAATATCAGCCGAGTTTTATTTGCCTTTACCCCAGACAATAATATCATCAAAATGTCCCCTGTCATCAAACGACCCAACGCCGACCTTACCCCAGCTAAAAGTCTTATCCTCAGCGGTCATTATAGGCTCAGGCAGATCATCATAATAAACTTCTATCAGCCCAGCCCCCGCATCCCGCACGATCTTAACATCATGCCAGTTATGATCCCACTTATTGCCTTTATTGGTAGTCTTAGCGATAGCAACTCTCGCCTTATCATTAACAATAAAAATAGAATTCGCATGTGGATCCGCTGTATTAGCAATATGCACATAATAAAATTTCGTAGGCCCCTGATACCCGAAGAACAAACACAAGTCCCGATGAGCATAATCCCTAACCGTCGAAAGCATCCGCACCTTCATAACAAAACTGCCGTCAACATCTTTCTTATGCAGACAATAATTTGAAGGCGACCTTACCGCAGGCTTATAATTGCTTGGCTGATATAACGACAAAACCTTAGCCTGATAAGAAGATTCGATCTTCCACGCTTTCGAGTCGCTCTGCTGCCAGTCGTCAAGACTGTAGTTTTCAAAGTCAGCCTTAAAAAGCACCCCCAGCTCATCACCACCAACACTTTGCTGCTCATCCACGCAACCGGCAAAAAACACAACCGCCGACAACACAACCAGACTTAAAAT
>CAYZEH010000123.1:0-7882 GCA_964477135.1 uncultured Pirellulales bacterium
GGCGTTTATGAGAAAATTATCTCTCATAGATGCTGAAAATCGCTCAATTTAGGTCTCAGTCACTTGCATTACGGTGCAAAACGAGCCAGATTTACCGAAACCTGGAAAAGTAATTTCGATTGCTGGTATCGCCAGGCGGCCTATAATATCTCAAGAGGGTTAAAAATCCTGAAGATTGGCACCGTATAGGGTGGTGATCCCAGATAAATACTCCTGCGGAATTTAACAGGACATGAGTGCGCCCGGTGAACAAAAAACTGGGCAAATCACCTCAAAACAAGTCGCCTGCTGGGTTAATATGAAGCCTTATGATCGGCCATTGGTCAATTTTTAAGTAGAATTGATGGAATTGTCACCTTGCCTTTTCTGAAAATTTTACAAAATTCATAAAATCGGTAATCCAACCAGTTTTTCAAACCTCTCAAATGGTTTGCGCTGCCCAAGCTTTGTCCAATGGATCAAAATACACGGCGCCGGCCTCGCCAATTTCAGTCACTGGCTTCCGGTATGAGGTGAAGACCGGGCACTTGCATGCCTATTCCTCGATAATGAAACAAGCAAACCCTTCGGCCAGTGAAGGAAGAATCAGCCCTTGTGCCGCAGAGTTCAAGGTCCAAAGTTGTTCGTTATTAAAACTCAAAAACCCCCTTACTCACTAACAATCTCATTGAACTGCTCCATTTTTATAGTATTTGCTTTCTTCGTGTTAATCGACAAATCCTTTTGTTCTTAGAAAATATGCAGTGTCCGAAGATAGTTTTCTGATCGGACGTGCGGGGACACCTCCGTAGAACATATATTTCTCCTTTAGACTATTAGCTGTAACAACAGCACCAGCGCCTATCACAGAATAATCAGGGATACGGCTGCCTGGAAGTAAAATGCAACTTGTTCCAATAAAGCAATAAGAACCTACTTCAACTGGCATGCAATCCTGCCGACATTCGTTAATGTCTATACTGTGGGTCAGAATCTTTGTGTGATTTCCAGCTACTGTAGAATAAGCACCGATTCGCACCGATTCGGTAGCATCTATTCGGTGGTGCCCCGAAATTGCGGCATGCTTTTCCAAAATCAGAGAGGGATAACGGTCTTTACGCTGTGAAAAAAAAGCCGACCCGGCCTCCTGGCCTCCACTTACCCAGTTCATATGGCCGACTATTGCATATTCGCCAATCCGCAGCTCTTCCAGTCTTCTCATTAGCGTCAGTGACCCAATTACAGCATGTTTACCGATTGTTACTTTACGGGCGAACAGAAAAGAAAAACCTATCTTAGCAGTGGGATGGATTTTAAAACCGAGCAAGACGTTTAGTAGGATGCGGCGGAAAGAGAAAGGCAACATAAAGCAAAAAAGTTGAATTATCAAATATCCGAATGATCTCATGAGGTTTTCTTACACCTCCCGTAAACCGGACCAAAACGAACACGTTCAAAAAAGCTGGCAGGACTGAGCAAGAATCTCCTGATACGCCAATATAAACAAAAAATGTCATCAGATTTCTTCCAGTCACGATTAAAAATTCTCCGGAATCTGATGCGGTGATATTGCCGTATTTTTTCATCTAAAATCTTTGAACCTGTAATGCTTTTTGGATGCACCCTGTAGCAACTTAAAAAATCATTCATCAAAATAAAAACTCCATCCTTATCGAACATATCGTGCCATAATTCGCCGTCCCAATTAGAATAATTCTTAACATTGAAACCTTTTGTTTTTTTCCATATGTTTTTTCGGAAAAAGGCTGAAGCCTGCATAATCTGACATGCACCATAGCCGAAAGCTTTGATGTTAAAAGTGTCACTAAAGGAGCGGCGCAATACCTCCCCGCCTTTATCTATGATTATTGTATGTCCATATATCACATCGGCAGTTGGGTTTTCACTAAATTGCTTGACAATTTTACTAAATGATCCAGGCAAGTACTCGTCATCAGAATTGAGGTAGCCAAAAACGTCTCCTGTTGCATGGGAAAAGCCCTTGTTGAGGCCGTCTGCGGGGCCTTTATCCGGCTCGAAAATGATTTTGTCGATTCGGTCCCGGTATTTTTCTATAATTTCGCGGCTGCCATCGGTAGAACCAGGGTCAACAACGATGTACTCAATATCCTCATAGTCCTGCTCAACCACCGATCTTATTGCTCTTTCGAGAAATTCAGCCTGATTATATGAGATAGTAACAATAGATATTCTCATTAAAACATCACCATTTTAACTGTTGTGTTCTCTTACCTCGCGGCGGTAATAAACGCATCATCACAACGATGCAATAGGGAATGATAAAACGTAGCTCAGCCCCAAAAGGTGAGAATAATACATGCCAAATCAAAAGAAATCCAAAAAAAACAAATAACGGAGTTAAAACTTCTTTTATGCGAATCAACATAGCCATTCCTCGAATTGGCAGAGAAAGCACCCATATCCAAAAGACAGCTCCAAGAATGCCTGCTTCAACCCATGCCCCAAAAAGATGAGAATGGGTGGGAATTAATCCCAACTCATTAGATTGGCCAGGATAATAACCCAACACACGCTTTAAATATACCAATGTGTCAGCATACCTGTAATCTTTAGCCCATGAGCCATGTCCAATAATTGGTGAATCAATAATCGCATGGATAGAGACAAGTATCTCGCTTCGTCCACCAATTAAAAGCCCTAACGCGCCATGCGCCTGTTGTTCGTAAATTTGCCTTGCCTTTTCGCCTAACATTCCTTGTTGAGCCATATATCCATATGTTTTCAGAAAAATAAAACTTGTAAAAAAAAAAGCTAAACCGATCACTACCAGATTCTTTAAAGAAAGATTAATCTTCTTGGCGTCTTTTAATACCCACAACCTCTGAAAGAAAACATATGTAGCAGTTAGAAAGCAGATCCCAGCATAAGAACGAAAACCCAAGTAAAGATTCACTGCAATAGCAAAGCTGATTATGCTAATACGCAAGAAAAACCACCTCACCTTAACACCGCAGGCCAGGATAATAAGAAGCCATGTCAATGATTCTCCAACACCAAATTTCCAAGGATAATCCTCTGCATAAATATTTGGATTGAAATAATAACAGAGAATACCACCCAACGCTAACCCAATAGCAAATAAAACTATACGTCTTCGCTTGCCGAATGTAAGGATGTAAAGCGCAGAAAAATTGATTAGTGTAATACCAATTTTGGCCCAGCCTCGCATAAAATCTGCAAATGGGGTATGCCTAATTAGGTCAGTTGCAATTTGCCCAACCAGCCATACTGACAGCAAAAGTATCATCATTTTCGGCAGCGGTGTAGTTAGAAGAGTGCGGTTATTAAATAAAAGTATGGGTAAAAGACAGATTAAGATTATTTCGGTCAAAAAGAGTCTTCCAACTATTTTGAATTCTACGAATCTCATAATTGGAATGGAAATAACTAGCATGTCGACAAACCGATCTCTTATTGCTCCTGGAATGTCAAAGGGAGATCGATATCTTTGTGGAGAGATTATTTGTTCAGTATGTCCGTAATTTATAGAGTTTTGCATTATTTTTTTATGCTCACGAGTTTTATCGCGCCTATTTCCCAGTATCAATTACCTTTTTAATTTTGTTCAGGTGTTTTTACACAACCTACTGTAATTTTATTTTGGTCATAACCGGCGTAGGCCAGCCTGAATACATCTGAATTAGTTGAAAATACAGCAAATCATATTTTTCATGTTCCTGGTCTTCGAGATAGCAATTCATCTGAAACCCACCCTATCAAGCGAATACGCATAGGATGGAACCAAAGGATTATAAGAATGGTCACTGTAAATATGGCTGGAATCGTTATCATATAGCCAGCTTTAGCCTGGATAGCAGCAATAAATACTGCGCCTATTAATGACACAGTGATTAATAGTCTGCTGTCTCTCGGTAGTAAATCAATTAAGGGGACTTTGTGCTTTATGTGATAAGATAAATAAACCAGACTGCTCCCCAAAGCTAAGGAAACAACCCATGCTATAACCACTCCTATTCCTCCAAAATATACACCCAATAATAGCCCAAAGATGACGTTTAACACTGCTATAGCGATATGGCAAACTACGTTCCAGCGAAGTTCTCCGGTTCCCAAATTTGCGAAATAAGCAGGCGCATTTAGTGTATTTAAGAACCATCCAACCGCAAGTAAATTCCCAAAAATCACGAAGATCCTTTCATAGTAACCTATCCACAATTGAGAAATAAGCGGCAAGCTAACTATAATTAAGGAGTATATCGGAACAGAGATATAAAATAACAACTGATATGAAGTCCGGTATACTGATGCTATCTTTTCAGGAGCCTTCTCCATCAAATCTGCAATCGCCGGGAAAAGCACCTGATTTGCAGAAACTACAAGAGCTCGAAACTGCTGAACCATTCTGCTAGCCATCTCATAGTAACCGACCATAGACAGGCTCCCAAATTTACTCAGCAGGCCTTTCGTAACGGGATCGTATAACATTATCGCTATTGATATTGTTTGAAAATTTAGTCCATAACTCAAGATTTCTCTAAACAATTGCTTATTCCACTTACACGGAAGAATGGGAAGTTTAATATATCGTTTTAAAACTAACCACGAAGTTATCAGAGTTACTGACATCTGCGCCACTCTTGCGTAAGCCACACCCATTAATCCATAAGACGGAGCTAATATAACGCAAAAAATTAGATTCAAGATTGAGCTGCATGTTAATATGATGCTACGAAGATCAATTCGCTGAAAACCGTCTAAAGCAGACTGAAATACGGAAACGATCATCATCAACCAGATAGAAAATAGAGCATAGGGCAAAATATCGAGCGCCAATGGTAGCGAATCGCTTGGCACTACAAAACTTAGGATTTTTGTGAACGCCGGATATGTTATCAGCAGAAGAATACCTACGAAACCGCTTAATGAGATAACCGCTGTTTGAATTACATTTGAAGCATTTTGATTCTCTCTGAGGGCAGTATATTTTGCAACAAATTTTACAACACTACCTGAAAGACCAAAATTTGCGATTTGACTTACTGATGAAGTTGCCAGAACTATCGACCAGATTCCTAATTGTTTTGCGCCAATTGTAACTAAAAGGAACTTATACAAAAGAAAAATTGCAATGCCAATTAGTACTATCTGGCACACTGACATAGCTGCATTTATGAGAACCTGTCTTTTTTTCATCATGAACTCTTAAAGGTTACGGCTACAAGGCCCCTCGCTGATACCCAGTTCGGCAGAAGATCCAGCAACTCTTTATGCGTCCTTACATATTTTCCACCAAAGCCGTGTGACCGAAACCACTGTGAATAATGGGGACGTCTATGATTTTATGCGTTTACTTTTGGATTTTTGGGACACCCCAGTACCATCTTCCGGAGCTACAGGACAGGCGGGCCATGGGTGGGCCAGTGATCAAAAACTATGGCGATCATCTCAAAATGAGCCTCTTAAAAGGCTGAAATGCAGGTTGATCATCGGCCGTTGTGCTTATTTAAAAATAAAATTACTCTAATTTCCACCTCCGCATCTAAAAAAAATTGACAAAACCTTAAAATCGGTAATCCAGCCAATTTTTCAAAGGTCTCAGGTCTCTGCTTTGAGTTGATCTAGTGTGCTGAAGTGGCCAACTAAGACCATGCTCATTGCGTTTTCTTTTATTATTTTATCTACAAAATCGCTTCGAATTCGCGGCCGATGACCTGCCAACTAAACTGTTCGTCGAATATTTGGCGTGCAGAGGCGCACAACTCACGCCAATCATCCGGCCTTTCAATAAACATGATGATTTTCTCCGCATATTTTGTACCTTTTTCTTCTGGATCAAAAAGCACACCTGTTTTCCCATCGACGACAACGGACGGAACACCACCTGTACGCGTAGCAAGTGAAGGAAGACCAAAACCCGCCGCCTCCACAAAAACAATCCCGAGCGCCTCGGCTTTGGTTGGCAGAATAAGAAAGTGATGTGAACGGAAGAGTTCTTGCATCACCTCAATACCACTTAAAGTTGAATAATCTACAAAACCTACGCAATTGACACCATCTTGCTCAGGAATGGCAAACATAGACACGCCGACGACGGTCATCGTCGCATGCACGTCTTGCCGCCTCAGTTCAGCTACCGCCTGCAGTGCGATCTCCCCACCTTTCCTCTGCCAATCGATACCAACAAAGAGGAGGCGACAGCATGCCCGGCTTAACGGTGGTCGCTCGTCGAGCGACGTTGTGAGTACTTGCGGAACAGGCAGATTCGGCCCGAAGGGACGCACGTTGACTTTTCCCTCGTCAACATTATAGTTCTTTATAACATACTCGGCGCTCCATGATGATGCATAAAAGGCGCGTGTACAAAGGTCTAGAGCTTTTTGCTCCTGTAACACCGAGGTTTGGCCGTGGCTATCCGCAAGGTTCCAAATATTGCTGCTGTAGTACCCAATCATCTGATCGACAACGGCATCCGTCCAATAGACAAGCGGTAGATCAGTATCAAGGGCAGCGATTGGAATAGTACTATCTGCAATAGCAAGATCGTAACTCTTTTGATGAAGCTGCCGTCGGATCTGGTATGCAAACATTTTCCCCATCAGCGGTTCACGTAGAGGCTGGTAGGAAGAACCCATGAGGCAGTAGAAAGCCTTCTTGGGTGCAAATATTATCTTTGGCCAAGTCGAAAGAGGGCCGACACATGTTACTTTATGACCCAGGCGCCGTAACTCGCGAACGGTCGAGAAAGGGATGGAAGACCAATATCGAACAGACCTGGGATCCCCGATAGAAATGTAGGCAATTTTAAGCGCCATGCGCATTTTCTCCATCCATCATTCCAATTCCATCCATTTTTGTGACCGATACAAATAACTGAAACCTATTTCACATGTTCGATTTAACAACACGCCCTAAGTACGTTGGCTATCTCCTCAAGACCTTTGCACAACCTAGCCAAAATCCTCCAAATTGACAATTTTGGCCTAAGTTGTGCCTAATAAAACAGTTAAAAACCAGCTATAAAATTCTCCAAAAATAGTTTAAAATGTTGATTTAACTTTATTTTCATGTATTTTTGTGCTATCACGGACTTCCGGGACGCCCCTAATATTATAAGTTTCTCATTTCTTTGGGACTTCAAGGACGCCCCTAATATTATAAGTTTCTCATTTCTTTAGATCTTATTTGACAGGATTAACCCCGGTTAAATGCGCCCCAGGGAGGAATCAACGGGACGTCTATGATTTTATGCGTTTTGCTCAATTCGTTAAAAGGGAAAAGCATGGAGCCTCTTGCAGAAACAAAATAAATTTGAATTATTTTGATCAGTAGAGGAATAATTATGGTAAAGAAGCTGTCGCTATGATATATTATAACTAATTAATTTTGCGAAATAATTAGTTGAAACAAGGAGACAGCTTCATGAAAAAAGTATCACAGATTTGGTTTAATATCCAAGGATTTCTTTTCCCTTTTATAGAAAAGGAAATTCAGGAACCTCTTACTGAAAAGTTAAAGCAACTGGTGGCGACCCTGGAATTAATACGGATTGAAGATTTTATTCATATTCCGGAGTATTGGCATGGACAATCTCCCAAGAATCGCAAGCCTTTAGCGAGGTCATTTGTAGCAAAAGCGGTTTACAACATGGCTACTACACGGGAATTAATCGACAGGTTGAAAACCACGCCTGCGCTACGAAGAATATGCGGGTGGGAAAGAGCAAGGCAAATTCCTCACGAGTCATCTTTTTCGCGGGCCTTTGCAGAATTTGCCAAAAACGGCATAGCCCAGATTGTGCATGAAAGTTGTGTTAAGCAACATTTAGGAGATCACATAGTTGGCCATATTTCGCGGGATTCTACAGCAATTGAGGCCCGGGAAAAACCTCAAAAAAAGAATA
>CAYZEH010000124.1:0-7850 GCA_964477135.1 uncultured Pirellulales bacterium
TTTCCGCGAATAAATCCATAACTTCTTATCTTTAAGTTATTTACCCGCGGATAAACGAGGAAATGCAATTGGGATTAGTATATAACAAAAAAATAATAAAACAGACGCCAGCGTCAAAAGTTAGTCGTTCCGTTAATATCCGGGTGTTATGACCAGTTTTGTACCGGCATTTTGACTTTTGGCGGTTGCCTTAAAAAATATTGTGATCGGCTGAATATTTCGGAGCAGGTTTTTTTTGTTTAAATTTGCGAAAAGGCCTATTTTTCGTTTTCTTCAGTCGGCTCTTCCGTTATTTCGGTTGGTTCTGACGTTATTGGCATAGGTTCTTCCGGCGTTATCGGCATAGGTTCTTCGGCGATATCTTGCTGAACTTTGGGTTTTTGTGGCGGCGTTGCACCTAATGCTATTGCCATTTCTCTTACTGTAGGATTCTGGTCATGTTTTGCTGTCCAGTCAAGAACCCGATTAAATTTTTCGCCGGAAGCATTTTTGAGAATCATAAGAGCTATCATTCTTGCAGGCCAGTGTGTTTCGTTTAGATTTTCTGAAACAGCATCCATCAACTGGTAGTCGAGCTTCAGGTCATAAATAGCTGCTAACGAATTAGTTCTTACTACCCAATCGTCACTGCTTAGATTGTGGATGATGGCGGATTTCAGCATTTTAGGCATCCATTCGCCGTACATGTATTTGTACATTGGCAGACGGTTAGCCATTGCCTGCTGTTCCATCAGCAGAGAGGTGAAGAGCTTGCATATTTTTATTTTCTGACCTTGCTTGCCTTTTGCCAGTGAGTTAAAACGATTTTGCAGGAATTTAGGGTTTAATTCTACAGCTGGTCTTTTTACTGTACTTTCTGCCGGTTTAATGCTGGTTAATCTGTTTGCTATCAATCCATTTTCGTCTTCAACAGGGTCAATATAAGCAGTGAATGTTATGTCTAAAGATGCCTGTGGATGTACCGTCAAAATCTTTTTAAGTTCACCACTGACCAGGTTTACATTAATTACAAGGCTTCTGTCGGGTTGAACGATTTCAGAAGGTATTGTTTTGAGGCTTATTAAATCAGGTATGGTTTTCTCAAGGTCGCCGGTTATCTTTGCATCGATTCTGATATTTCCTTTTATCATGCAGTTGTCATTGATTTTGAAAGCTTCCCTGGATTTGTTGGTGACGATAATCTGACCACCGAAATTCTGGTCGTAGGCAAATTTAGTTCCCTTTAACGAGAGCTGGAGAGAAATTCTTTCGTCAGGTGTTGAAAATTCCGGTATAACCGTGTTTTCGAAACTTACCTGCACTACTGCCAGAAGTGCTTCTGTATCAATTGGAGTGACATATTCACTGCCGTTTGCAACGAGAATCTCTTTTGCCAGAGATGATTCCAACGTGTTGGGATTTTTTTCGATAGATTCTTTAAGCAGCGCAATCGCTTCTTCTTTTTTATCCTGCTTCAGGAATATTTTAGCTTGCGTTATTTCTGCTATCTGGTTTTTTTCGCTATTCTTTATGATAGACTCAGCCAGTTCAGCCTGGTCGTTTTCCGCAAGCAGATAAGCCAGGATCGATGAAGCTGCTATTGAATTTACATCTTGCGAATATGCTTTATTGGCGTAATCGAGAGCTTTATCGGTGTCTTTGAGAGCAAAGGTGTAAAACCATGCCATTTGCTCAGCCGGTACATTGACGGAAGGGTTTCGCCAGTCAGCCAGCAGTCTGGTTTCAGTATCCCTGAGGGTTTTTTCCGAGTCATCCTGTTGTAGTTTTGTTAATACTTTTGCCGCAATGACTTCTGCGAGCATATCAAACTGGTTTTTCGCCCGCAGTTTTCTAACGATATCCAGACATTTGTACCGGTCGTGTTCAGTGTTAAAGGTACTCATTATCCATGGCAGATATATGGATTCGGGCAATGGTTCGTTCTCATAAAGATACTCGAACAAATCTGCGCAATATTTGTATGCGCCCGTGGCAACATAATAAAGCTGAAGTTGTTCAGCGTATTGAGCAAAAGTGAGAGCGTTTTCGAGGCTGTAAGGGTCCTGTGATATTGCCAGTCTCATGTTTTCAAGATGGACAGACGGCAGAATGACATCCGGGGACAACCTGTAGATTTCATTGAACGCAATACTGTTGTATTTATCGAGATTATAGGCTTCTATGAAAAGCGACATCGCGGTATTAGCGTCGCTTTTCTCAGCGTTTAGCATTGCCAGTTGAGTATAAATCTGGGAATCAAAAGTTTTGTTTCTATTTGCCAAACTTCCTAAAAGCGTCTGGAGGAGTTGCTCGCGTTGCTGGCGTGTATTTTCCTGACTTAGAAGATAGCTGACAGCTTGTCTTGTTATTTCAAGATCGCATGATTCAGACAAATAGTTTTTCAACAGGATATGGACCAACTCAGAGTTGTCAATATCGATCTGTTTTGATGCTGTTGTAATCATTTTTGGGGTAATGCTTCGAGTCCATTCGTCCAGCTGGGAGTTTGATTTTAATAGTACCATTGCCTGCTGCAATTGTTTTTTGTCAGCGTCGGGGACATTAGCTAAATCATAAGCTAAGTTGTAAAATGCTTTTCCCACTGAAGGTGAAAACAACCGATCTGTATTTGCCTGTTTACCAAGAGTGTTTGCTAAATTCTCAGTTGTGACAGCAGATTTGTCGTCCAAAACCGTGGTAACATCATCAACTTCACTTAAAGCGATCCTAAAGGGTGTCAAAACTATGCATGAAAACACTGCAAATGATAATATCAAAATATACTTGCGCATCGAACTCTCCATGTTTAATCCGAAAAAAACACTATTCATAAGCTATTTCGGGCAATTCGCTCAATTGCTTTAAGTATATAAGTGGTTATAGGAAAATATTTTGTGAAGCTAATGTCTTGAAATAACCAGATAAAAAGTTTCGCAGAAATTGTAATTGAACCGATGCGTGGATATTTACCCTAATTGCTTTATTTGTAAGAGTTTATTTATTCGGCTGAGGCTTTTCGGTGAATTATCAGTGAGAGCATCTTGTTTTTCATTATTTTGGCAAGGATTATGTATGTTCCAGTACAAATTACTACCGTTGAAATTAGTCTTAACAGGTCAAATTTCTTATTGAAAGGCATATCTTCCATGAGTCTCAAAGCCAACCAACCGGTTATGAACATAATCACCGTTGCAGCTGTCGTTTTTAGTAATACAGGCATTATACCAGTCAAAACAGGATGTTCGAATCTTTTGCGGAGCATCAGTATAAGAATTGCTACCTGCAGGTATGAGCATATCGCAGTCGAAAGTGCCAGGCCCGCAATGCCCATAGACCAGACCAATGTGAGATTAAGCACAATATTTACAGCGACAGCAATACATGCGGAAATCGAAGGTATTTTAGCATTGCCAAGGGAGTAAAACGCTCTGATGAGTAATTGCTGAGAAAAGAATCCTGTAAGACCTATCGCGTAAAACAGCAGGGCATAAGAGGTGTCTTGCGTTGCATCAGCTGTGAATTGGCCTTGCTGGAAAATGACAGCCACAAGAGGACGACCGACAAGTATCAGCCCTGCGGTAGCCGGCAAGGCAACAAAGACAGCTCCTTTTATACCTGTAGAGAGGGATTTCAGCATGCCTGTGTAATCTTTTCTACCTGCCAGGGTACTCATAACAGGAAATATAGCTGTTGCCAGCGAGATTCCGAAAACACCTAAAGGGAACTGGTACAGCCTTTGGGAGTAGTAAAGTTTCGATACTGAACCTTCCCAGATCGGATATTTGATATAATGACCAAACCAAACGAGAAACTGACCTTTTTCCGCGGAACCTGAAAGGAACTTAGCTATCAGGTCGTCAGCAAGAGTATTAAGCTGGGTTGCGGTTAGACCTATTATCATCGGGGCCATCAGAAATAATATCTTTTTGAAATGTTCATTGTGAATCTGCCAGGCAGGGCGAAGGTGTATTCCATTGGCCCGCAGAGCAGGTATCTGTAATGCCAGCTGGGCGATTCCTGCTATTATTACACCTATCGCGGTAATGAAAACCCGTTGAGTTGAGCCTTCCTTTACCCAGATGCCGCTCAAAATCAGGGCTGTTATTATTATTATATTTAACAAAATAGGAGCAGCAGCGGGGGCGGCAAAATGGCGATGGGAGTTCAAAATACCCGCTAAAATCGCCACTACGCAGATAAATATCGTATAAGGCAGCATTATAGCGATTAGTTGAAGTATCAGATTTGTACTTTCGTAGTCAGCAAAGAAGAAATACCATATCGCAATTACAATCTCTCCCAGAACGACAATAGCGGTAAGAATGACCGAGATAACAGTTACGACTGTGCAGGCGATTTTTCGTGCATTTGCAGGGTCTTTTTCTAATTGGCTTGAATATACCGGTATGAATGAGGACGATGCAGCCCCTTCTCCGAAGATTCGCCTTGCCAGGTTTGGTATTTTGAAAGCGATACTCCAGCAGTCCATCAGACCTGATACGCCGAAGAAATACGAGTAGGCCATATCGCGAATAAGCCCGAAAATCCTGCTTAAAATCGTCAGCAGTGCTATTTGTCTAAATCCCTTTATCATAGCGAATCTTTATACTCTTATTTTGCGGTTTATTCAAATGATTTCGGTGCTACGGAAAACGGTCTGCTTCTCCCGATGTTATTTAGCAGCCCGACAGCTACAATATGAGTGAGCAGGCTTGAACCGCCATAGCTTACAAATGGAAGCGTCAGGCCGGTAATCGGCATCAGCCCTAAGGTCATGCTGATATTTATGAGCACTTCTATGGAAAACGTTGTTACTATTCCTATAGCGACCAGCCTGGCGAACGGGTCGGTGTTATTGGCTGCAATCTTTACGCCGCAGCCTATTAATATTGCGTATATGCCTAAAAGGGCGATCGAGCCTAAAAATCCCCATTGGTGAGCGATGACGGCAAATATGAAGTCGGTGTGCCTTTCGGGCAGGAAAAAGTTGTATTTTACGAATGGGCCCTTTCGATAACCATAGCCGGTCAGACCTCCTGAAGCTATCGCGTATTTTGAGCGGATAAGATGGAAACCGGCATCTCTTGTCCATTGCCTCTCGCTGAATTGGTCCCTGCCTATGAGGATATTTGAGAATTTCGGGTTTGCAGCTGCTTTGTCGCGGAGCCATTTGCTCTGAAGCAATACAGAGCTGATCCGCAGTCGCTGGTATGGTTTGATCTGGCCCCACAAAACCGGGCTGATTATTACTGCCAAGAGTATTATTACCAGCAGATGCTTTACTTTTGCCCCAGCCATGAACAGCATTACAAAAAGCACCGGCATAGTCAGCATTACAGTTCCAAGGTCAGGTTCGAGCAGTATAAGCCCTACAGGAAGCATTGTTAAAGCGAAAGGTCCTATAAGAGATGTGAAATTGTCATAGTTGCCGCGGAAACGCAGGTACCACGCAAAAGCGAGAATATACGCCAGTTTGAACAGCTCCGAGGGTTGCAGCGCGGGCAAAGGCCCAATCCTTATCCATCGGTATGTGCCGTTGATCATGGGCACAAAAGGCAGATTTACATATTTGCCCATCAGCACGACAATCAAGAGCATTATTATAAAGCAGTATATCCAGTAGCTTAGTCGTCCTAAGATGCGGTAGTTGATGAAATTGACGATTACAAAGCCGACCAGACCTATAGCGGCGAACATAAGCTGTTTTTGCCAGAATTGCGACATCTCCTCATTTTGACCGGTTGGGCTTGACTGGGCGGGATTGCCTATCGCGTAAAGTGTGCAAATCCCCACTGCTATCAGCAATAAAGCGGCTGTCAGCATTAAAAATCTCGTGAAGATAAGTCGGCCCTTAAGAAATTCGTACATATTCGAAAGATAGCATAGAATCGCCAAAATGCTATAGTTCAGTACTGAAATTGCTTAAAATTTTTTTTATTTGAACCACTTCAAATCAAAAAAAAACGAGTAATTTTAAAATTTTTTTAAAAAATAAGTGAAATTTATCAAAACAACTTCGAAAAGGGTCAATAATATCGATGCTTCAATGTCACTGAGGGTGCTAATATAGGGGATTTAGCCGGAAGATTCTGTAATCAGCTGTAAAATTGTTTTTTTTGCGTTTTTGGGCGTTTTTTTGGAATTTTTTCCTTGATTAATCTTTTCAGATGTGGTAATTTACTACTGTACCTTCACCAAGTAATAATCTGGTGCAAAGGAATGACTCTTTGTACGCTTTTCGCACGTAGTGCGAGAAAGGAGATGACAGGGCTACATGAAAAGAAAAAGTCTGGCAGGCTGTCTGGCCGGGCGAGTTGGTCAGGGTGATTTATTTTTGGCGATTCCTGATTGATATAATTAAGGCAGTATATGTATTAAGTCAAAATGTGCGGGACACGGTGTCCTGCCAAAAGAAAAGACAAAATGAAAGGAAAAGAAAATGAAAAAATTAGTATTAGTATTGGCAGTGCTTCTTGTTTCATTGCCAGCTATGGCGGCAACTGTTACAATTAATGCAGACTGCGACAGCGGTGTTTACGAAGTCAGCTATGAAACTGACGGTAACCTTCCAAGAGCATTTGCTCTGGATATCGAAGTTGACGCTGGTACGATTGACGCAGTAGATACAAGCATGAACACTGCTTATGATATCTACCCGGGTTCGATCGTTATCATTGACAACGACATTAATGATCCTGGTTCAGCTGTTTGTGGCAATAGTTATCCTGATACCCTTGGCGGAATCGGGACCGCTGGCGTTACAATCGAAATGGGTTCACTTTATGCTGATAGCGACCCTGCACCAGATACAAGTGGTGTACTCTTCACATTCACAGTTAGCGATACAGCAGCTGTTGTAACAATTACTGAAAACGGTATCCGTGGCGGAATCGTTATGGAAGACCCAGAAGAACCAGTAGTATTTGATCCTAACATTGTTCCTTGTGATATTTTTTGTCTTGCAGACCTTAATGGCGATAAAGTAATCAGTCTTATCGACATGAGTATGCTTTATGGAATGCTGGGCCAGGCGGGTCCTCCTTACAGTATACCTGTACCACCGGGTAATCCTGCTGCTGACCTTAATGGTGACAATGTAATCAGTCTTATCGATATGAGTATGCTTTATGGAATGCTGGGCCAGGCGGGTCCTCCTTACAGTATACCTTGTCCGTAATTTGTTGTAAAAATAGTTAGCTATAAGTTTAATATTTTTTTTTAGAAGGAGAAAAATGATGAAGAAATTAGTATGTTTTATGATCGTGGCATTGATTAGTGCTGTGGCTTGTGCGGGTACAGTAGCTTTTCAGGCTCCCGCAACAGTTGAAGTAGGTGATGTTGTAACTGTTACAGTAACTGGAACTGCTGGTGTTACCAGCGTTACGCTTCCGCAGATTTTGAGCAGCCAGGCTGGCTTGGCATCAAATCTGTTTTTAAATCCTCTCCTTAATCAGTTCCCAACAGTAGGTACAGCAGTTAATGCTGGTAACGTGCTGATTACAGGTATTAGTGGAGCAACACCTATGCAATTTCCACCAGTTGAAGTTCTGGCTGGTGCTACCATCTACAGCTTTGACTATAAGGTTCCAGATGTTACAGTAGGTACAATGATTGATATCAGCGGTGCTGGTACTATGTATTTCCAGTTTGGTGATTTTTCAGCTGTTACTCAAATAGGTTCAGCTACAATGGAAGTAGTACCAGAGCCAATGACAATTGCATTGCTCGGTCTTGGTGGTCTTTTCATTCGTCGTCGTAAATAAGACGTATTTAAAGCCATTAAGTAAGTAGTTAGTATTTAAAAGAGGCAGGTCTTAGACCTGTCTCTTTTTATGCGCTGGGAATGGAGTAGATGGAGGCGATTACCTGTG
>CAYZEH010000125.1:0-7827 GCA_964477135.1 uncultured Pirellulales bacterium
ATTCGCTGATTAAGCTGAACACTTCTGCTGCACCACTGCTGAGTAATCATCTTTTTATTTTTTTCAATTTTACCAAGCCAATACTCCAGGCCGACCAGAATCCTTTTTGCAACTGATATCCGGTCACAAACATTCCCGCCGGCAATATCAAGACTGGTAGCAATATCTTCTATCTGTTTGTCAAATCCATTTTTCTGCTGATGGCAATTTACCCCTATGCCAATAACAAAGCTGTTTCTGCCTTCGATTTTTTTGGATTCTATAAGTATGCCGGCAAGTTTTTTGCCGTTTACCATTATGTCATTAGGCCATTTTATTTTTACCTGATGTTTTCCAACTTTGTCGAGGACTTCTGCAATTGCAACTGCACAAGTCAGAGACAAAATCTCCGCGTCAAAATCACTGTCAGCCAATAAAACAGAAAAAAGCAGACTCTGTCCGGGCTCATCCAACCATCTGTTGCCGTTTCTGCCTCTGCCTGCGGATTGTTTTTCAGCAAAAATCACCAGCCCGTCATTATTTTCATTCAAGGCATATTTCCAGGCAATGTCATTTGTGCTCGAAGTACTTGAAAATACAATAATATCAGTTCCGATTTTTTTACAATGCAGATTTTCTTTTATCTTATCAGGATCGAGCTTGTCATTAAAATTCATAACTATTCTACCTGTCCAACCCGATATCAACAGCTGTTGCCGAATGTGTGATCGCTCCAATCGCTATCCTGTCTATGCCGCAATGTGCTATCGCGGAAACCGAATTCAGATTGATGTTCCCTGAAGCCTCAAGTAATGGCTTTTTGCCCTTGCCTTTTATCTTATTTCTAATCTCTACGGCATGTTTAAGCTGCCATTGCCCCATATTATCCAACAGAATTATATCAATTCCGCCAATTTTGATAACATGGTTCAGCTGGTCGTCAACATGATCAACCTCAACGGCTACAAATTTAACACCCTTAACTTTCCTTGCTTTTTCGACAATTTTCTTTAGCTTTGGATAGAAGTTCCTGCCAAGCTGAGCGATGTGATTATCTTTGATTAAAATGCCGTCATAAAGACCGATTCTGTGGTTATATCCGCCGCCGCACCTGACCGCATATTTCTCCAAAAGCCGCCAACCTGGAGTTGTTTTTCTTGTGTCATATATTTTTGCTTTGGTGCCTTCAACCGCCCATACATATTTCTTTGTTGTTGTCGCGATGCCGCTTAACCTCTGCAAAAAGTTCAGCAAAACTCTTTCAGCGCTTAGCATTGCCCGCATAGGTCCTTCGATCGTTGCCAGATTTGTTCCGACGTGTGCCCGCTGGCTGTCTTCGACATGGATTTTTATTTTAAGGTCTTTACTGTAATGGCTGAGAATTTCTTCCGCTATCGCCATTCCGCAAACTACAATTTCTTCCCGCGAAACTATTTTGGCTTTTGACGTGGTCTTTTCATCAAAGAAAAGCTCACTTGTAACGTCACCTCCGCCAAGGTCTTCTTCAATTGCCAATTTTATTAAATGCCTTATTTTTGCAATGTCCAGTTTTTTCATTTTTTTTTCTTTTTCCTTGTAATTTTGCCCTTGTTAGTAATCTTAAGCTGAGGCATTTCTTTTAATTCTTTTAATTTGTCCCGCAAAAATGCAGCTTTTTCAAATTCCATTTGCTCAGCGGCTTTAAGCATTTCTTTTTCTATCTGGCTGATAGTTTCAATTTTCTCAAACTCAGATTCACTGCTATGGACAGCTTTAATAGCTGTTTGCCGGGCTTTGATCTGCTCAGTAAGGCCCCTTCGAATCTCTTTATATATCGTTTTAGGTGTAATATTGTTCTCTTTATTATATTCTGACTGAATTTTACGACGTCTATCGGTTTCGTCAATAGCTTTTTGCATCGATTTGGTTACCCTGTCGCCGTACATAAATACCGTAGCATTAATATTCCTGGCGGTTCGACCGATTGTCTGTATCAGCGCAGTCTCACTTCTGAGGAACCCTTCCTTGTCTGCGTCAAGTATCGCAACTGCTGAGACCTCCGGCAGGTCAAGGCCTTCACGAAGCAGATTAATACCAACAAGAACATCGAACTGGCCACTACGCAAGTCGCGAAGTATCTCAATTCTTTCCAGCGTATCTATCTCGCTGTGCAGATATTTGCACCGAAATCCCACATTGGCGATATAATTCGACAGGTCTTCCGCCATTCTTTTAGTCAACGTTGTTACCAGTATCCTCTCTTTCGCCTGGACTCGTTTTTCAATTTCACCTAAAAGATGTTTGACCTGATCCTTTGCCGGGTGCAGCTGAATTTCCGGATCGACCAGTCCGGTAGGACGGATTATCTGTTCCACAACCTCGTTGTTACATTTTTCCATCTCTAAAGGCCCGGGTGTAGCTGAGACAAATACCACATTTTTCCATATTCCTTCAAATTCATCGAACCGAAGTGGTCTGTTGTCCATCGCGCTGGGCAGTCTGAATCCATGGTCAACAAGAACCTGCTTTCTGCTGCGGTCGCCCGCCCACATCGCTTTTATCTGAGGCAGCGAGACATGAGATTCATCTATAATAAGCAGAAAATCGTCAGGGAAATAATCTATCAACGTGTAAGGCCGTTCACCGGGTTTTAACCCGCTAAGATGTCTGGCGTAGTTTTCGATTCCGCTGCAATAACCGATCTCAGTCATCATCTCGATATCGTACATCGTTCGCGCTTCAAGTCTTTGTGCTTCTAACAATTTTCCTTCCTGTCTTAACTCTAAAAGCCTCTGGTCGAGCTCCTGCTTAATAGTTATCGTCGCTGGTTCAATTCTCTCAGCCGGCATAATGTAATGCTGAGCAGGGTATACGAAAACCTGTTTTTCACGGGCAAGTATCTCTCCGGAGACAGGGTTGATATAGCTTATGTTTTCGATCTCATCGCCGAAAAATTCAAACCTGATAGCGAAAGATTCATAAGATGGAAACAGCTCGACAACATCGCCTCGAACCCTGAATTTACCCCGTTCGAACTCAAAATCATTCCTGCTGTATTGCAGATCCGCAAACCTGCCCAAAAGCTCGTTTCTTTCAATTTCGTCACCAAGGCGAACTGCGACAACAGAAGCTTTATAATCTTCTGGGCTGCCCAGACCGAAAATACACGAAACCGAAGATACGATAATACAATCGTTCCTTGTCGATAGGCTCGTTGTTGTTGAAAGCCTCAGACGATCAAGATCCTCGTTTTTAGACGCATCTTTTTCTATATAAATATCCCTCTGCGGAATATACGCTTCAGGCTGATAGTAATCATAATAGCTGACGAAATATTCAACAGCATTTTCCGGAAAAAGTTCTTTAAACTCTTCATAGAGCTGTGCCGCCAAGGTTTTATTATGCGATATTACCAGTACAGGTCTGTTATGGTCTGCAATTACATTAGCCATCGTGAAAGTTTTACCGCTGCCGGTAACACCCATCAATGTCTGGTGCTTTTTGTTCTCAGCCAACCCCTGGATCAGCTTTTCAATCGCCTGTGGCTGATCCCCGGAAGGTTTAAATTTACTTGTAAGTTTAAATTCAGTCATAATATACAACTTATTGCTCTATGCGGCATTTCCTGCTGATACATACCCAAATGCCAAACAATATATTATAAGCCTAAAACATTTATACCACAAGAAATATTGCACACCTTGACACAATCAAAGCAACCGATTGCCAAAACACCCCTGAATTAAGGGGTATTTTGGTTGCGTTAAGTTAGGTACTATGGTATAATTTCGGGGTTTTGAGCGGAGGGGGAAAGTGAGCCATTGCTTTCTCCCGTTCTTATGTATTTTTTAAAGTAATTTTATTAGGAGAGGTTGTTATGAAGAGAGTAATTTTTTGTGTAGCGGTTTTGATGGTATTGACATGTAGTTTTGCTTTTGGGGCAAGCTGGGAATTATACGATGATTTCAATTCTTCTGTAATAGATACTTCCAAATGGATAGTTGAATTCGAGGGCGGCTGTGTTGCACCTGTGATAGTAAACAACAGTGTATCTTTTGCCTGTCAGAATAACAGCGGCTGGTCGGAAAGCGAGCTTGAAATCACAAATGAAAATATTACAGGTATACAGGCTGATTTGGCTTTTAGTTCTTTCAGTGGAACCGGCTGGGCGGAAGTATCTGTTGTTTTGGGAAATGATGACGGCTATGAGTCCAGAATAAGAATATTTGCAGATGGAAGCAATTCTCAGATTGAAATCTCATACGAACACGATCATACACCTATTTTCTGGGAGATCAAGGAAGCATCTTCATTTGGTGAAGTAGAGACGTTGGGGATTAGCTACGAGGATGGAAATCTCAACTTCTTTATTAATGGATCAAATGTAAAATCGTATGGCGTTGCTGCTTTTAATATTGACTCTGCGGAGATAGGCATGGTTGGTGAAGACAGCTATTTTGCGGGCACCGCTGATAATGTTATGGTAGTTATCCCGGAGCCGAACAATGCATGGTGTGAGCGCGCAGACATCAACGGTGACGGGATCGTGGATTACAAGGATTTTGCAATAATGGCAAAATCCTGGCTTGTAAGTGACCCTAATAACCCTAATGACCCCAATATTCCTGATATAACATGGGTATCTATCAATGATCCAGGCGTACCCGGTCACGAAGGCTTTACTGGTGAAATGAGTAAGTACGAAACGACTAATGCTCAGTATTGCGAGTTTCTCAATGCGGCCAAGACTTCCGGCGACATAACAGTCAGTGGCAACTATGTCACCGGGGCCAGTGGCTCTAATAGTGGCGCAGATTTTGTAGGTGAGGTTTATTATGACCTCACGGGTTCTGGCTATACATACGACGGTGCCACAAATGGCGGAGCGGCACGGATTAACTGGACAGGCAGCTCATTTATAGTTGACAGTGGTTTTGAGAATCATCCTGTTACTTATGTCAGCTGGTATGGTGCAACCGCCTTTGCAAGCTACTATGGCTGGAGTCTTCCTACAGAGTGGCAGTGGCAGGCGGTAGCGGACTATAACGGCAGCTATACTTACGGCTGCGGAACTACTATAAATAATAATATGGCTAATTACTATGGTTCTACTCACCCTCATGGAACGACAGCCGTAGGCACCTTCGGGATATACGGTTATGGTATGTGCGATATGGCAGGCAATCTCTGGGAATGGACAAGCAGCAGCATCTCTGGAAGCTCTCGCGTTCTCCGTGGCGGCAGCTGGGACGGCAGCAGCGGCCTCTGTACTGCCTCGCTCAGGTACAACAGCAACCCGTACGGCACGCTCTACTACATTGGATTCCGTGTGTGTCGTTGAACCTGTTAGAAGCGATGCTTCTAACAGGTGAACGTTCTTTGTTTCACGGCTCTTTCGGTGTTTACTATCTACTTTCAGAAAACGCTGGCAGCATTTGCACGAATAAGGAGTTATCAAAGCCGGAAAAAAACTTGCACACCTTGACATCCAAGCTGTAAATTGTCACAATCATCGTTGTTAATGGCAAAATACAAAACCGAAAACCTGTTCGATATGGCTGATGAAGATGATGTTACTCAGCAGGGCCCTTGTAATCATATTATCCGTGTTGCCTTTGATTCGGCTGTCGATAATGAGTTCGATTACGCTGTCAGCGATGAATTTTGGCCAATATTGCCAGGCCAGCGGGTGCAGGTGCCTTTTGGCAGAGGTAATAAACCCCAGAATGCTTTCTGCGTTATCAGTGATGTAAAAAAAGAGGATTCTTTTACAGGTAACGGCAAAAAACGCAGATTAAAAAAGGTTCTGGCGGTAATCGATACCAAGCCATTAATAGATGAAAACCTCCTGGAGTTGGCAAAGTGGATAAGCAGCTATTATGTCTGCCCGCTCGGTCAGGTGCTTTCAGCAATTGTCCCTGCAGCGGTTAAAAAAGGTGCCGGAGTAAAAAAACAGAAATTTGTTTATATTGATGTCGAAGAGAAGTCCCTGATAGAAAAGATCAGAGGTCAAAAGCAAAAGCAGATTATAGAGTTTCTAAACCAGCGAAATGCTTTTAGTCATAACTCAGCTATCGAGCAGAACAGCGTTGCCGAAGGTGCCGGTTGCGGCACAGCCTCAATAAAAAGCCTTGTCCTGAAACGGATTTTAAAAGTCGTAAAAAAAACAGTGCTAAAATCACTGCCCGCAATTCCGCCGGCTTTGACTTTGGAATTTAAACAAATCGTCCTGAATCCAGATCAGCAAAATGCACTTGACCATATTCACCGACAGATTAAATCAGCTGACTTTGGTGTGACTTTGCTGCATGGTGTTACCGATAGCGGCAAAACGGAAGTCTATATCCGTGCAATTCAAAAAGCAATCGAACTTGGTAAATCCGCAATAGTCCTGCTGCCCGAAATAGCCCTTACCGCCCAGACGGTTCAGCGTTTCAAGGACCGCTTTGAAAGATTAGCGGTTATGCATTCCGGCCTGACCGGCCCGCAAAGAAATGACCAGTGGCAAAAAATCAAAGCGGGCCTTGCAGATGTCGTTATCGGCGCACGCTCTGCGATTTTCGCCCCATTGGATAACTTAGGCCTTATCGTAGTTGATGAAGAACACGAGACCAGCTATAAACAGGACACCGCACCGAGATATAACGGCAGAGACGTTGCCATCAAAAGAGCACATCTGGCAGGGGGGCATTGTATTTTAGGTTCAGCAACCCCTTCGCTTGAGACGCTTATAAATTGCAAGACCAGGGACCAGTTTACCCGCATGTCACTGCCTAAGCGGGTTATGGATCTGCCCATGCCGGAAATGAAACTGGTCGATATGAAAGAAGGCTTCTTTACCAAAAATGGTGTAAGCCTTATTTCCGAACCGTTGGCAGCAAAATTGACGCAGGCGCTTCGAAAGAAAGAGCAAGCCATTCTGCTTTTAAACAGAAGGGGGTATAGCAATTTTATTTTCTGTCCATCATGCAAAGATACAGTTAAATGTCGCAATTGTGATGTCACTTTAACTTTTCACAAAGCCCGCTCCGCTGGTAAAATGCAAACAGTCATCGGCAAACATATGCACAGCGGCTATGCGATATGTCACTATTGCGGCTCAAAAACCCTGGTGCCGAAGGTCTGTCCGCTTTGCGGCAAAAATATGACAATGATAGGGCTCGGCTCACAAAGGCTCGAAGAAGAATTAAAAGCAAAATTCCCAACTGCTAAAATCGCTCGAATCGATAGTGACTCCATGGCAAACGGAAACTATTACCAGCTGTTAAAAGATTTCAGCGAACATAAAATAGACATCCTCGCAGGCACCAAGATACTCGCAAAAGGTTTGCACTTCCCAGATGTCACTGTCGTAGGAATAATCAGCGCTGATACCTGCCTGTATATACCGGATTTCCGCGTAAACGAAAGAACCTTCCAGCTCATAAGCCAGGTCGCCGGCCGAACCGGGCGAAGCGAAAAGAAGGGCACCGTCTACACCCAGACATTTTTGCCCGATCAGCCCGTTATCCGATTTGCGATGAAAAATGATTTTAAAGGCTTCGTCGAAGAAGAACTAAAACACCGAAAAGCCTGCAACCTGCCCCCATACTGGCGTTTGGCAGTGATAGGCCTGCGTGACGCCAATTTTGAAAGACTCACCTCTGCCTGCAATAATATGAGGCAAAACATCGATTATCTTGTCGCCAAAAACAACCTGAATATGAAAATCAGAGGCCCGCTGCCTGCCCCGATAAGCAGGGTCCAGCGTTCCCATCGTATGCAAATTATCGTTCAATGCCCATCAGCCGCTGAAATTAACACATTATTTGCCTCCTTACGATGTATAGCAGTTAAGCCCAGCGTGAAAATTAATATAGATATTGACGC
>CAYZEH010000126.1:0-7790 GCA_964477135.1 uncultured Pirellulales bacterium
ACCGATTTCGCCGAATCCACCCAAAAACACCAAAAAAACTGCCAAAATGACTTGTAAAAAGCCTGCCCCATCAAATTTTCATCGCTCATTTTACGCAAATGCGTAAAAAATCCCCGCAAATCCGCACAATAAACCACCGATCACCCACCCAAATCCCACAAAAATCACAGGGTTTATTTCCACCAATTTCGTCAACAATCGCCACCTTGAACACGCTTACATAATATGGTATAATAGTCCTATAACTGTTGGGCAAAAATAAAGGCTAAGAAATAGTCCGAAAAAACAAGAGGATTATGGGGTGGTAAACACTTTCCAAAATTTTATAGCTGGCAATAAAGCAAGAGCAGGCAGAAAGGCCTTACGCAAAAAAGCTTTGCACGGGCTGTCGGTTTGTACTTCTGTTGTCATACTATTAATTATCGCCCACCTCACCCAGGCTTCAGCTTTCGACACAATAAAAATAACCGCTCTCAAGGACCAATCCCCCGACCTCGATGGCAACAACGTTAAGATCGCGGTTATCTGTCGAAGCATGACCTACGATCAAGGCCTGCCCCTCAACGATTACCGACCCTTCGCAGATCACAATTGCTTTAAAAACGCGAACCTGAACTTTCACGATGCCAACAATTTACCGGCAAAAGTCTCATCCCATTCGACAGCCATCTGCTCAATACTCTTCGGCCAGGACCCAAACGTTTCCGACCCGAACCTGGCAATATCCCAATACCAAGGTATAGCCCCAAAAGCCGGCGCACAGATATACGAATTCTGGCACTTCCTCACCGAATACGTTTACACAAACACCCCCCCCGATGCCGACGTAATTTCCGTAAGCTGCGGCGAGCAGTTCCAGGATTGGTGGACAACGGGCATCGAATCATTGGCATCGAACTTCGGCCAAACGATCGTAGCTGGAATAGGCAACGGTTCAAAATTCTCCGACCCACTGCTATACCCCGGTGCCTCATCAAACGTAATAGGCGTAGGCGTCATCGATTCAATAGTCTCTGACGACTGGCAATTAAAACTCGACAATTTCACCCTGCCCCACAGCCAGCATTCCAGCACAGGACCAACGCAGCAAAACACATGCAAACCGGACATCGTCGCCCCCGGCAATTTTCTGACAGCAGACGCAAACACCCCCGATTTATACAGCCCCGCCGGCGACTTCTCAAGCTACGCAACCCCCGCCGTCGCAGGCACAGCTGCACTATTGATCCAACAGGCAAAACAAAACCCCGACTACGATTTGGCACTATCCACCGAAGCCGGCAACTGCGTTATAAAAGCCATCCTGCTGAACTCAGCAACGAAACTGCCCTTCTGGCACAAAGGCCAACTCACAAAAGACGACGACCACACAACCCCTCTCGATTACACCCAGGGCGCAGGAATGCTAAACGCCCAAAGAGCATACCAGACATTAACCGCAGGCCCTTTCCTGCCGGGCGATGTAAACTCCATAGGCTGGGATCTGAATTTCCTCGACATAAACATCAGCGAAAAGTCATATTACTTCACCATCACAAACCCCGCTGATGATTTCATAACCGCAACTCTGTCATGGAACCGCTACTACGAAAACCAATACCCTTTCGCCAGACTATCACAATACGACACCGACCTTAGAATCCAACTCTGGGCCATCGACCCGAACAACGCCCAAAACAATTACCTGCTCGACTACTGCGACAGCAACACTGACAATCTCGAACACCTCTACAGCCGACTGGATCCGAATTATACAAACTACCAGCTAACAATATCTTTCAGCCCAAACTCCCAACATGCTGAAAACATCAACCAACCATTCGCCGTTGCCTGGGACACTGCCGAACAAATAGACACCAACAACATTCTGTTCTATGACCTCAACTGCAATGGTCAAGTCACACTGGAAGACTCGATGCTGCTGGTAAAAAATTGGTTGCAAAATGAACTGAGCCCTGAAAAATACACCATAGGCGATATAAACAATGACAGCCTGATAAACATGCACGACATAAACATACTGAACAAATATAAAAACCAGTATCAGCCGTAGACCGAACCCGCAATTTTACATTTTAATCTTTGATTTTTAATTTCTCAAACTAACCATTAACCAATGACAGCAAATATTGGCCATATGAGTTTTTGTTTAGAAGCCCCGCCAGCTTAACTATCTGTTTTTCATCTATAAATCCCTTGCGAAAAGCGATCTCCTCAGGGCAGGCAATCATCAATCCTTGTCGTTCCTGAACAGTCTGGACGAAATTCCCAGCCTGCAGCATTGATTCGGGTGTACCGGTATCAAGCCATGCGATACCTCTGCCCATAATCTCAACCATCAATTGTCCCTTACTCATATAAGCATTGTTAACCGCTGTAATTTCAAGCTCACCCCTTGCGGAAGGCTTAATGCTCTCTGCGATATCGGTTACCTGCGAGTCATAAAAATAAAGTCCTACTGCCGCATAATTTGACTTAGGCTTGTGGGGCTTTTCTTCTATCGAGATTGCTTTACCCGATTCGTCAAATTCAACAACGCCGTATCTTTCCGGGTCCTTGACGCGATAGCCAAAAATAGTCGCTCCAGCTTCCTGTTTGATAGCTTTCCTGAGCAATTCAACTAAGCCGTGTCCATAGAATATATTGTCACCGAGGATCAGGCAGGCTTTGCTGCCATTGAGAAAATCCTTACCAAGAATAAATGCTTGTGCAAGCCCCTCAGGCTTAGGCTGCTCCACGTATTGAATATCAAGCCCCCATTGACTTCCATCGCCGAGTAGATCTTTATATTGAGGCAAGTCTCTGGGCGTCGATATAAGCAGTATCTCCCGGATTCCCGCAAGCATCAGCGTTGTCAAAGGGTAATAAACCATCGGTTTATCGTATAAGGGTAAAAGCTGTTTACTTACTGCCTGAGTCACAGGATATAGCCTGGTTCCGCTTCCGCCGGCTAAAATAATCCCTTTAAAGCCCATAATTTACCTTTCAAATGGGTTCAAAAACATTCCTGAAAATACAAAGGCCAAGCGGCATACAAAACATAATTCGCAATATGCCTGGTTTAAAAACCACTTTTCCTCAGCATCCATTATACCTACAACATCCTGTTTTGTTATCCTGTTATTTTTTTCCATTCATAAAATACTTCATTTGGTGTCATATCGCCAGTTAATTTTCCTGACTTATTATCCAAACTGTAATGCTTCAGCCGGAATTGGACATGGCAAACAAATGTAAAAGTTCTCCCCCCTGAGGAAAAAGTCAGGCTTCTCCGCCTGCATCTGATCGAAAAAGATTCAGCTTGAGACACCTGAGTTTCTATTTTGACTTATCGGAGCTTACCTTTTGCAAATATTTGATTTCCGAGGCTGTCAGTTTCCGGTATTGACCTACCCCTATTCCCCTGTCGGTCAATTTCCCGATCTTTAATCTTTTAAGACTTTTAACATTTAAACCGACTTTTGCAAGCATCCTTCTTATTTGACGATTTATACCCTGTCTGATCGTTATCTGAACTAATGATTCCTTGTAATTTCTTTTCAGTACCTTAACTGCTGCTTTATTTGTCTTACCCTCAGCCAGCCAGATACCTTTTTTAAGCTTCTCAACTTCCTCACCTGTGATCTCACCTTTGACATGCGCGACATAGGTCTTCGCCAACTCATACCGCGGATGTGTCAGCTTATTTGTCAGCTCACTGTCATTGGTCAAAATTATCAAACCGCCGGTATCCATATCAAGTCTGCCAACGCAAAATATCCTGCTCTTGCTGTAAACAATATCAATAGCCTTTTTTCTGCCCTGCGGATCGGAATTAGTGCAGATAACACCTTTGGGTTTGTTCAGCAGATAATATTCCTTAACAGCCGAATGAATCCTTTTGCCGTTAACAGTAATAATATCCTTGTCCGCATCAACAAACGCCGGCAGCTCATCAACCACCTGACGATTCACACGCACCACACCATCAACTATCAACTCTTCGCACCTGCGTCTCGACGCAATACCGGCAGCTGCTAAAACTTTCTGTAATCTTTGCTCAGCCATACCTACCTGCTAATAAATAAAAACCAAAACTATACTCTTCAGGGTAACCCCAATTTACCGGGATACCCACGGATAAACGGGACACAGAGAGCCTCGATAGCAAAACTCAACTGTGAATAGTACAATACACTTAATACGCCCAGACCCCCGACAGGTCCAGCCCAAGTTTATCAGCATATATAATTGCAGTACACGCGACAGCCCAGAATACAAACCCAATTTGGAAAAGTCTGTCAGATACAATTATCTTTACAGGACCGCTATATTTGCCCCGTTGGATCAATGCACTAAACCGGAACACACAATACATCACCAAAGGCGAAGTGTAAACAAGATTCGTTGTACCAAAAAGCTTTTCTGTCCTGGAGTCCATCGAATAAAGCAAAAAACACATTATCGCAAGGCCGCTTGTCACATCAAGCATATGATCGAGAAGTTCCATACTATAGCCTGCAAGAGTCTTTCGATATTCATGCCCATCACCACCAAGCATTACCATTTCACTTCTTCTCTTGCCGAAAGCCAGGAAAAGGCAAAGCGTAAAACTGCATACGATAAGCCAGGGCGATATATAAACCCCAACCACGATCGCCCCCGCCACAGCCCGCATACAAAATCCTACAGATATAATGATACAATCAAGGATCATCACATCCTTAAGCAAAAGCGTATAAATGGTAGAAAGAATGAGGTAAGCTGCAATAACTACCGTCAGGCTCATCGAGAGCAGATAACTGCAAAATAATGCTGCTAAAACGCACAACCCCGCCAGAAATGCCCCCTGTCCAATACTAACCTGTCCTGCTGCTATAGGTCTTTTGCACTTTTCGGGATGAGACTTGTCGTTCTCGCGATCTATGATGTCATTAAATATATATGCAGCTGAAGATGCCATACAAAAACATAAAAATCCGCCTACAGCACTGCCAATCGAAAGCAAAACTTCATCTACTGGTCCGAAAAGCTTTTTGCCAAACACCAAAGCCGCAAAAACAAATATATTTTTTACCCAATGCGTGGGTCGCATTAACTGTAATATTTTCATTTTCCATTCTTTCTATATTTTGCAGGGATCAAAATAATATGTTCAAAAAAACTCTCAGGTTCATTAAAGTATCGACAAATAACCCAAAGATACGTAATATAATCTAATACTATCGTTTATCACATTAAAAATAAGGTGATAGTTGCTTTAAAAAGATAAATTGAAGACTCTTTTTCGCTAAGTAAAACTGGAAAAATTATGATAAAAACCGTCATTTTCGATTTGGACGACACTCTTTACGACGAAATAGAGTACTGCAGAAGCGGATTCCAAGCTGTAGCTAAGTACTTAGCGGATAATATATTAAGAGCATCGCCGGAGCATTTTTTTAATGTTCTCTGGGAGCAATTCAACACCTCAGACCGCACAAAAGTATTTAATAACACCCTGAATGAGCTTTCCATCGATTACGACAAGGACTTTATCATTACTTTGGTAAATGTTTACCGCAGCCACATACCTGATATTGTTTTACCCGATGACAGCCGACAAATCCTCGAGCTTCTGACCGGTAAATACCCGCTTGGTCTGATAACTGACGGCTTCTTGCCTGCTCAGCAATTAAAAGTTCAGGCTTTAGGAATAGAAAACTATTTTCAGGCTATTATATACACAGAGCAACTTGGCAGGCAGCATTGGAAACCTGACACGCTGGCTTTTGAAAAAATATTAGAAAGCTTAAATATCAGCCCCAAAAACGCTGTTTATATCGCTGATAATGAAAAAAAAGACTTTATTGCGCCAAACAAATTGAAAATGCACTCTATTAAAATGACCAGATCTGCAAAAATCCATAAAAACACTGCTGATACGCCGATTGCAAAAGCTGAATACGCAATAGAACAACTTAGTCAGATATCTGAAATCCTGGCAAAACTTTGACACTTTGAGTTCATCTAAAAGCCCATATTCTGCCGATATACAATAAAATAAGGTGAAATATACGCCCAAAACTTACCTATATTCCTTTTTTTTGTTGACTAAAAGGCAATTTAGGACGATAATGCGATATCTGAACAGCTTGAAATTTTAATTGTTTTTTGACTAAGGAGTTGAAAAGATGCCAGCAGGCAAAAGACCCCAAAGTAACGCTATGATGTATACACTGATAACCTTTGTCGGGCTTTTTTTAGTCTCAACAACTATTGCTGTAATTTATTACGTTAAAGCAGAAGAACAGAGGACACTGGCAGTTGCAGCGGAAAATAAACTTGACGAAATCGCTTCAAACAGACAGGTAAACAGGATCGGGGCAATCGTAGGTACAAAAACTACCAAAGAAAGCTACCTCGACAAAATGGTCGAATACTTCGATCAGCTGGTTGTTATGATTTCCGGCGGAGTTGCTGAAGAGACCTCAGCTGAAGTAAAAGTCACAAATTCAAAACAAAAGTTCAACGAAGTTCTAACTAAGTTGCAACCGGCTTATATGACTATGGAAAATGAAGACCCCAATAAATTCGGGCTTCTGACGCTGGTTGATAAGCTTAAAATCAAAATTGATACACTCAATGAAGACAACGCTGCTTCTGATACGGCACTTGCTGACCTTCAGAACAGATTCGATGATGCAATTGCTGAAACTCAGGAAAAAGAACAAATGCTCATCGCAGAAAAGGAAGCTTACCAGCAGCAAGTAGCTTCTGTGAAGCAGGACTATCAGGACCTCAAAGAACTCACACAGCAAACTGCTGAACAGCAGGTTAAGACTTTAATGGATCAATGGGAACAAGCACGAAACGAGCGTGAAGGTATCAATCAGGAACTGCTAAAAACACAAGCGGAACTGAACGTTGCTCAAACAAGGCTGCAGAAAACCCACAAAAAACTGGCTGACATAGTACCGGATCCGGATTCAGACGTTGCAGCATTCACAACCGATGCTCGCATAATCCTTATTGATGACATGACAAAAACTGTTCACATTGATATCGGTGCCTCTGACCATGTATACAGGGGACTGACTTTCGCAGTCTATGACAAAAACCTGCCTATCCCGAAAGACGGAAAAGGCAAAGCTGAGATCGAAGTCTTCAAGGTTGGAAAAAATATCTCATCCGCGAGGATTATCACCTCAAATATCAAAAGACCTATCGTCCAGGACGACTTGGCTGGTAATGTCATCTGGGACAAAGATCAGTCAAATACATTTGCTGTCTATGGCACATTCGATCTTAATGGCGATGGAAAAGCTGACTATGACGGCGATGAAAAGATCAAAGCTATGGTGGAAAAATGGGGCGCAAAAATATCTGACGGAATTACTGTCGATACCGACTTCCTCATCCTCGGAAGCGAACCGTTTGCCCTTAGAAAGCCAACATTCGAAATGCTTGAAGTTGACCCGTTGGCAATGGAAAAATATGAAAAGTCCGTTAAAAAACTGCAAGGCTATCAGGATGCTCAGGAAAAAGCGAAAACTCTTGCTATCCCCGTATTTAACGATGAAAGATTCCTGTACTTCATAGGATACAAAACCCAATCAACAAAAGCTGGAGCGTTTCAATTCTAAAACCCCCAGCCATAATAAATAAACGAAAAACAGCTGAGCAACCCAAAAACTCAGCTGTTTTTTTATTTGCCACAAAAGTTCCATCAAAAGCAATAAACATCTTATATAACTAAAGTTATGGCAATTTATGCCATGTCTACAGCATCGACACGATATATCGGTATGTCGATATAATCCAAAAATATC
>CAYZEH010000127.1:0-7781 GCA_964477135.1 uncultured Pirellulales bacterium
GGGTGGTAATAATGACAGCAGGCGGGCTAAAGAGAGGCTTTTGGATTCAGCGGAGAAATTGTTTTCCCAAAATGGCTTTGAGTCCACCACAGTTCGTCAGATAATTAAAGATGCCGGTTGTAATATTGCGGCGGTGAATTACCATTTTGGGGGGAAAGATAATCTTTATGTTCAGGTCTTTCATCGCAGAATGGCTTATATGCGTGAAAGAAGGGTGCACACGATAAACGAGTTTATGGAGAAGCCTTCACCGGCGCTGGGAAATTTGCTGCGAGTTTTTGCAGAGGCATTTTTTGAACCCTTTGAACAGGATAAGAAGGGTATGTATTTTATGAATCTGATGATGCGTGAAATAATAAATCCAAAGCTCGGATTTGAGACCTTTCATCGTGAGGTGATCGCTCCGGTTACAACGGCTTTGCAGAAGGCTTTTATGGAGGTCTGTCCTGGGCTCGGTTCTGACAGGGCGATGATGTGCGTGCAGTCTTTTATCGCTCAGCTATTGCATCTTCTTCATCATGGTAAGAATTCAGCTGATTTTACTGAGGAAAAAGCTGCTGAGATATCAAAAGGTATTGAGCATGTAGTTGGATTTACGGTGGCCGGCATACGTCACTTTGCAGAAGGGGGCGAATAAGTGGGCTTTGGGAAATTAATCAGCATTGGTTTGGTTGTTTTAACGGCATTGTCGTTTAGCGGCTGTAAGGTTGGGCCTGATTATGAAAGGCCTGAAACTGCTGCTACGCTTTCGAGTGGTTATTATAATCTCGATCCTGATAGTGACGCGAATCAGGCAGGTGATATTGATGACTGGTGGGTCAGCTTTGGCGATGAGGCGACGTCGAGACTTGTTCGCAGGGCATTGGCGAATAATTATAACCTTAAGTCGGCGGCGGCAAGGGTACTTGCGGCGCAGGCGGATTTGGCTGAGTCGACGGGTAGAAAGCTGCCTGAAATAACGACATCTTTCAGCAGGACAATGAGAAGGTCCGATACCGGTGCTCCGGGTGCAGGAATTCCTGATACTGGTATAACTAAGTCGAGGACGTATGAGCATACGTTTACTATAAGTTATGTGCTGGATATTTTTGGCAAGCTGAAACGAGGTGAACAGCAAAGCTGGGAGAAGCTTTTGAGTCAGGAGTATAATCGACAGGCTCTGGTTAATTCGGTGATCGCTACTGTAATCAAGTCGAGGGTTACTATTGCTACGCTTGTAAAACGGCTTAAGATAGCCAGGGCAAACAGCAAAAGTTATGGTAATACTTTGCAGATAGTCGATCGCAGGTATACAAATGGGCTGATTGGTCCGGTGGATGTTTATCTTGCCAGGGAGAATCTTGCTTCTTCTCAATCTCGTGAACCTTTGCTTGAATTGCAATTGGCCAAGGCTTATCATAGTCTTGATGTTCTGCTTGGTGCTGCTGCGGGCTCATCGGAAAAACTGCCTGATACGTTGGCGGAGATTCCTGACTTTGAGCCTGTAGATGTTGGGTTGCCTGCGAAACTGCTTGATCGCAGGCCTGATATTCAGGCAGGTGAGCATACTCTAAGGGCAGCTAATGAGAATATAGGGATCAGGGTTGCAGAGCTTTATCCGGATTTAACTTTGACGGCGGGTCTTGGATGGAGCAGCGGCAGCAGCGACAATATTTATACCGATCCGGCATGGGTATATTCTACAGTATTCAGTGCGGTACAACCAATATTTAAAGGCGGTCAGCTTCGTGCGCGAGTTGATTCGGCTAAGGCGCGTTTTGAAGAATTATTAAACGATTATGCGTCGACAATTTTGGAAGCTATGAGGGAAGTTGAAGATTCGCTTGTTAGTGAGGTTAAATATCGTGAGCAGTTGAAACGGACTCAGTATAGATTCGAGCAGGCAAAAATGGCAGAGGATCTGGCGAGAGAGCGTTACGAGAGAGGTGTGGATAAGATATTGCTGTTGCTGGAAACCGAGAGAAGGCGAAGCAATGCTGAGAACGGGCTGGCAATCTTGAAAGGCCAATTATGGCTGGCGAGAGTTGATCTGCTGCTGGCGTTGGGTGGTAACTGGTCAAATGAAGAAATTTTAAAAGTTGAGGGTAAGTAACAGATGTTAAATATGAGTTCATTAAAAAGATTACGATTAAAAACCAAACAGAGTTTATTTTCGCTGGCAATAATCGCATTGGGTATTATTGTTTTGATTGTTCTGGTTAAAATGCGTAAAGCTCCTAAGCAGATTAGACCTGAGGTTGTTTTGCCTTTGGTTAAGACTATGAAGTTGCGGAGCCATGATGTTGAAATGATAATCGAGGGTAACGGCACTGTTATCGCCAAGACGCAGGTAGAGATCGTTCCGCAGGTTGCAGGGAAAATTATTTCTATCAATCCTGATTTTGTTTCGGGCGGGTTTATAGCAGCGGGGACCCAAATATTACAGATCGAGCCTAAGGATTATGATCTTTTGGTTCAGCAGGCACAGGCAGGGGTTGCAGAGGCGGTTGTTAAGCTTGAAACTGAGGAATCAGAAGGGGCAGTAGCTTTGAAGGAGTGGAAGCAGATTCACGGCGATACTAAACCAACGTCTGCTTTGGTTCTTCGTAAGCCTCAGATAAGACAAGCCAAAGCCAAATTACAATCGGCTGAAGCTACGCTTGCTACTGCGAAATTGAGTCTTGACAGGACGAAGATCAGTTTGCCTGTAGATGTAGTGGTTGAAAGAGAAACTGTTGACTTAGGTCAGTTTGTCACTGTTGGCAAAACGCTCGGCAGTGCATATGGTATTGATGCCGTTGAAATCGAGCTGCCTTTAGAGGATAGAGAGCTTATGTGGTTCGATGTGCCGGCGATTGGCGACGGTGATAATGCAGACAAGCCTTTAACTGAGGCGCAGGTAAAAGCTGATTTTGCCGGTGCGATTCATAGCTGGAAAGGCTATATTACGCGGACAACGGGACAGATTGATGTAAAATCGAGGTTTGTTTCAGTTGTTGTGGAAGTGTCTGAGCCATTTAAGAATACTGAAAACAAGCCCGCACTTATGCCTGGTATGTTTGTTGATGTTTCTATAAAGGGCAGGGTTTTGAAAGATGCAATAGCTGTTCCGCGGGTGGCGGTGCACAACAGAAATCAGATTTGGGTGATTAATGATGACAGGCTTTATATTAAGGATATTGATGTTGTTCGTATGGATGATGAATTTGCTTATGTGACAGGGTCCCTTGAGGACGGCAGCGTTATTGTAACCAGTGCATTGGATGTTGTGGTTGACGGGATGAGTGTTCGCCTTGAAGCTGATGAACAGAAGTGACGGTCGTTTTTTATACTCTTTAGGATAAGAAATGTCCGCGGATAAAGCGAAAAATTTAATTGGGATTGATATAAATTGGATGATTTGAAGAAAGAAAAAAAAGGTTTGCTTGGTTGGTTTGCGACTAATCACGTTGCAGCGAATCTGCTGATGTTTTTTGTTATTGTGGCAGGGGCGATATCTTTAATAACTATCAAGATGGAGATATTTCCTGAGACGCAGACAGATATGATAAGTGTTAGTGTTCCTTACAGAGGGGCATCTCCGGAAGATGTAGAAAAAGGTGTTAGTCTCAGAGTTGAAGAGGCTGTCGGAGGGATAGAGGGGATTAAACGTTTGAACTCTACCGCATTTGAGGGGGCTGGTTCTACGATAATTGAGGTTGAAGAGTATGCTGATGTTCAGAAGGTGCTTGATGATGTTAAGTCACAGGTGGATACGATTATAACGTTTCCGGTGGAGACGGAGGAGCCTATAATTTCGGAGGTGACAAGAAAGCACCAGGTTATTACAGTTGTGGTTTATGGCGATGTAAGCGAGAAGACTTTAAGGTATCTTGCCGATGAGGTTCGTGACGATCTTACCGCTAAGGATAATATAAGCCAGGTGAGCATTTCCGGCGTTAGGTCTTATGAGATATCTATTGAGGTTTCGGAGAAGAATCTTCGTAAATATGGTTTGAGTTTTGACCAGGTTGCCAGTGTTGTTAGGCGTTCATCGCTTGATACACCGGCTGGGTCAGTAAAGACAAAAGGCGGGGAAATACTTGTAAGGACGAAAGGGCAGAGGTATGTCGGAGCTGAATTTGAAAAAATAATCGTGATGTCGAAACCCGATGGCACCAAGATCAGGCTTAGTGACATTGCTGTTGTAAAAGATGATTTTGAAGATACTGATCTTTATACCAAATTTGATGGTAAAAGGGCGGCATTGATAAAGGTTTCCCGAGTTGGCGAGCAGAGTGCTCTTGGTGTGGCTGGTACGGTTAAAGAATATATTGCTCAAAAGAAAGCGGCCCTGCCTAAGGGAGTGTCCATAGCTTTATGGGAAGACAGGTCAATAATCCTGAAGGACAGGATAAGTCTTTTAACTAAGAATGGTTGTGTCGGGCTTGTTCTTGTTTTTATCTGCCTGACTATATTTTTAAATCTTCGACTGGCTTTTTGGGTTACTATCGGTATACCGATATCTTTTTTAGGTGCATTCTGGATCATGCCTATGTTCGGTGTTTCTATCAATATGATGTCGCTGTATGCTTTGATAATGGCATTGGGGCTTGTGGTTGATGATGCAATTGTCGTAGGTGAGAATATTTTTGCATATATGCAGCAGGGGATGGAGCATCATCAAGCAGCTATTAAAGGTGTTAAAGAGATGGCGATACCAGTTGTCCTTTCTGTTTTGACCACGGTATTTGCATTTATCCCACTTGCGTATACGAGCGGGATGATGGGCAAAATATTGCGTGTTATGCCTATCGTTATGGTGAGTGTTTTGACTATTTCTCTTGTTGAATCTTTGTTGATATTACCAGCACATTTGTCTGCGGAGGTAAGGCTTAAGGATAATTTCATTTTTTGTTTATTAGAAAAGTTCAGACTCTGGGTAGGCGCAAAGCTTGATAATTTTATTAATGGTAAATTTGCGATTATAGTTGAGATGGCGGTTAAGTGGCGATATTTGACAATATCTATGGGAATCGCAGTGTTGTTGATCTGTGTCGGTATTGTAGCAGGCGGATATGTGAAGTTTACTTTTTTTGATGCAGTTGAAGCTGATAATATGACAGCATTTTTGACGATGCCCCAGGGGACGCCTGTAGAAAAGACTATAGAAATTATTGAGCGAGTAGAAGATGTGGCTTTGGAAATTGTTGCTGAATATGACCATGATAACGCAGACGGTGAGTCTGTTATGAAACATATTGCAACGACAGTCGGTGCTCAGCCATCAGGCGGCGGACATGGTCCCGGAAGTATGGAAAGTACTGCATCGGCAAGTGCGCATCTTGCGGAGGTTAATGTCGAATTGCTTGGCGGCGAGGAACGGAATATTTCGAGTGTAGCTTTGAAGAATAAATGGAGGCAGCGTGTTGGCGAAGTTGCGGGTGTTTCATCGCTTACCTTTTTCTCGGAAATTTTCAGTGCCGGTGATGCGATTAATATTGAATTGACACATCAGAAATTTGATACGCTTCTTGAAGCATCTGAAAAGCTTAAAGAAATACTAAGAAAATATAGTGGGGTAAGCGAAATTGCAGATAGTTTTGAAGAGGGTAAAGCTGAAATAAAACTTTCGCTTAAAGATGCAGGTAGAAATCTTGGGCTTACGTTAGCTGACCTTGCCAGACAGGTTCGACAAGGATTTTACGGCGATGAGACTCAGCGTGTTCAAAGGGGCAGAGATGATATTCGTGTAATGGTGCGGTATCCCAAGGAAGAAAGAAGGAGTCTTGCAGATGTTGAAAATATGAGGATCAGACTGACAGATGGTACAGAGATACCTTTTAATACAGTCGCAGAGGTAGACTATGGCAGGGGGTATGCAGCGATAAACCGTGTAGACCGCAGGCGGGTTGTAAATGTCACTGCTGATGTCGATGAGGCAGTTGCCAATGCGTCGGAGATAAACCAGGATTTGCAATTTCAAATTATACCTTTGTTGATAGCGGAATTTCCCGGTTTGCAGTGGCGGTATTCGGGCAGGGAAAGAGAACGAACCGATTCACTTGGTTCATTGAAGACGAACTTTGTCATAGCTTTGATGGCTATCTATGCACTGCTTGCGGTGCAGTTCAGGAGCTACAGTCAGCCTTTGATCGTTATGTCGGCTATACCATTCGGGATTGTCGGGGCGACTTTGGGACATTTGCTTATGGGGTATAATCTCAGCATACTCTCTATGTTTGGTATAGTTGCTCTTGCAGGTGTTGTAGTTAACGATTCGCTGATCATTATTGATCTTATTAACCGTGAACGTAAAAGTGGGATCGATTTGCATCAGGTTATCCGTGATAGCGCGACGAGGCGATTCAGACCTATTATGCTGACGACGTTGACGACATTTTTCGGCTTGGCACCTATGCTGCTTGAGCGGAGTTTGCAGGCAAGATTTTTGATTCCGATGGCTATCAGTCTGGCTTTCGGTGTGTTGTTTGCCACGGTTATTACTCTGTTTATTGTTCCTTCTCTTTATATGATACTTGAAGATATTAAAGGCATAAACAGCAAGGAAGTTGAAGCTTAAAACTGTGTTTTAGAAAAACAAAAACGGTTTTCTTATTTTTTTGCTGAGTAAAGCTTAGTCGCTTTTTTTAAGTTCTCCGCAATTGGGAATGTATATATTTTTTGTCCCTGATAAAGTGCCAGACCAAAATCCAGCATAGTATCGTTGCCTTTGGGGTTGATTGAAATTGGTTCAATGAAGAAATTGGCTATCATGCCTTTGAATGATCCCCAGAAACCATTACCGTTATCGTCATCTGTTATTGATTCCACCTTTATACCCAGCTTAGGGGTTTCTTCAGTTCGTTCGAAAGACAGCGTATCAATCCTTGCCACTATTTTACCGAAGTTATTTTCGTATTTGTATTCGCTGTTGACAGGGTTGACACTATACAAGCCAATAGTTACTGGGCTTTTGTCTTTTCGTGAGCTAAAATCTACGACGACTTTTGTTACGACAGGCTTTGAGTCGATGATTTGACCTTCCGCGGAGATTATTCCATAACCCTGGCCATCGAATTTGATATAATTAAGTACGTTTTTTAATGGCTTTTGGCCTTTTAGTTTGCCCGTGTTTCTTTTTATCATCTGTAGGCTATCGAAGGTGTTTTGATATGTTCCCCTGCCCCACATCTGGAATTCACATTCAATATTAAAGTTATTGCCGCGGATTTTAACTTTGCGCGAAATGACTTTTGATAATTGGCCATTATTTTTGCTTGTCTGACTATCGACCAGGGTAGGTGAGATCAATGGGACAAAGTACATAAAATTGGGGGTAGAGTTTATTTTTTCTTCGCCTTTACCATAGCTTAATTCCACAGTTGGGCCATTAACATCTTCAGCTAATACAGTTTTGCCTGATGCCTTATTTTGGTAATCATCTGCCAAAAGGCTGTTGAAACTACAACTTACCAATACTATTAAAGCCAAGGCTGCTGCTGTTATTCTGACCATATTTTGTTCCTGCAAAAAAAACCAATATACACCTAATTTCCGGAAACTGCTTTCTACCATAAAAATTGCGAATTTTCACGTTTTTTTTGACAATAAAGAAATTTATACTGATCCCAATTGAATTTTCGCTATCACGGCTCTTCGTGTTCCGTTTATCCGCGGGTAGATAACTTAAAAATAACAAGTTACGGATTTATTCGCAGAAATTTATTACCCTGAGGGTATAGTTAAATAGTTTGTTGCTATTAGCTGAAAAGATTGGCAATTGGTTAGCGGGATAAGTGGTAAAATGTCATTTTTGTAAT
>CAYZEH010000128.1:0-2032 GCA_964477135.1 uncultured Pirellulales bacterium
GACAGGGCGGTTGAGTTAGTAAGTAACTCTAAGAACATATTAATCACTACGTATACCAAGCCATGGATATTTTAAATAAGAATCAGTATTAATATCTTCAGCTTGTTACATAATTTTTCTTTATCAGACAGGTTTAATCAGATTCCATATATATTATCAGGGTATTTTGGCCATGTTGAATAGCCGAACCAACCAAATCCGACCAAGGCATCAAGTCAACTGAATTTAATGGTTGAGATGCGTCAAAAAGCTGGAAATCAGCCCCAAATTCGTATTTTTTCGATTATTGTGGCTAAAAAAACTTGAATTTTTGAAAGAGATTTGGTATTCCGTTAGAAAAGAGACTCAGTAGCTTAGCTGAGCGGATTATGAAGTGTTATATGGGAAATCCTGGATTAAGAAGAATATGGAGAATAGAATCTCAGTCAATAAATTAGTTGGTGTCCCAGGAACGCTTTTGTACGTATTGCGTGCAAGATACATGGAAACCCAAAGAGAGGATGGTGTGATAAATGACCCGAAGTCAGTCGAAATAATGGAGGCGATTGACTATGATTTCTCAAAATTAGAGGTGCCCTGGAGTATGCAGATATCAGTCTGCGTCAGGATGGAAATTTTTGATGAGGTGACGGAGAAGTTTCTTAAAGAAAATCCTGATTCAGTAGTCGTTAATTTAGGCTGCGGACTGGATACACGTTTTCCCAGAGTCGATAATGGACGGGTCTTGTGGTACGACCTTGATCTTCCAGAGGCTATTGAGATAAGAAAAAATTTCTTTCAGGAAACAGAACGGTCCAAATTTATCGCTAAGTCAGTGTTAGATTTTTCCTGGGTTGATGAAATACCGAAAAACAAAAAGACTTTGTTTCTCGCGGCGGGCTTATTTCCCTATTTTACCGAAGAGCAGGTGAAAAGTATTATCAGAACTCTTAAAACCAATTTCCCAAACTCAGAACTTCTATTCGAAGCAATTTCTCCATGGATTGCTTGGATATCACATGGAGCTCCAGATGTCAAAGGAGCTTATACAATATTCAAATGGGGAATTAGAACAGGCAAATCTCTTGAAAAATGGGACGATGGGATTCAGTTTTTAGAAGAATGGTATCACACTGATAGATACCCTAACCGTTGGAGACTTAGCGGATGGCTTAGGTTTCTGCCTCCACCAAGAAAAATGGTGAAAATTGTGCACTTGAGGTTTATGTAGGATCGAATAATTGAAGAACCACAGAGAGAAGATGTAATCCATTTAGCAAAAAGCCTATATGATTTCTTCAATCCAAAACTCAATTATCTTCACAATGAATGAAATAAATAACAGAACTTAAAATTTACTACTTCATTTCCATTTTCCCCAATGTAACTGTAAGTGCATACGTTTGATTTGGCCCATATTTTGGCAAATATCTGAAAAGCGGCAAAAGGACAATCATTTTTTAATCCTCTTGGTTTTAGCGTATAATTCGCTTATAATTCTTTTGTATTGTTCAATAGATTTTAAGGGTGTACTGTTTATGGCTATGAATCAGGAATTCGACAAGGCGGTTGAGTTAGTAAGTAAATCTAAGAACATATTAATCACTACGCATACCAGGCCTGACGGCGATGCCTGCGGGGCAGTGGTGGCATTGGTCAGGGCATTGACTAAAGCGGGGAAAAATATCAAGCCTGTATTTCTTTCGGGAATCCCTGACTGGTATATGGTTTTGTTTGACAGCCCGCCGGCGATTTTGGGTGAAGATGTTTCTTTGGAAGAACTAAAACAAGGCAAATTTATAGACCCCGATTTGATTATTATCGTTGATACCAACAGCAATAGTCAGTTGCCAGGCTTCAGCGAATATCTTAAAGCAAACAATAAGCCCGTGTTAGTGATGGATCATCACGTTACAAATGACGGTCTGGGAGATGTTGAAATTAAAGATACCTCAGCAGCGGCAGCGGGGCAGATAGTTTTTGATTTACTGCGTTACTGTAAATATGAAATAGATATTGAGATCGCAAGGGCATTGTTTGTCGCGATCGTAAC
>CAYZEH010000128.1:2132-6542 GCA_964477135.1 uncultured Pirellulales bacterium
GATTATAAGGATACTGAGACCTTTATAGACCAATGTCAGAAAATAAGCTCTGTAGAAGCTGTAGCGTTGTTTGTTGAGCAGCCAGATGGACGTGTGAAGTGTTCTCTCAGAAGTGGCGGTGAGGTTAATGTGCGTGATATCGCACAGAAATTTGGCGGCGGAGGACACACAATGGCATCCGGAACGCATCTGAATGGGCCTTTGAAATCCGCGATGGAAGCTGTTCACAAAGAATTTGAAGTCTGTTTTAAAGATTAACAGCCGGCAAACTATCGGGCAGTCTCACAAGGCCACCATAACCATAGCAAGCCTTACTCGCGAACATTTACTACCCTTAAGGGCATAACCTCAAGGTGAATTCTTTTTAGCTCGCTTACTATAGCGATATCATATTTTTTCAACACTAAATGGATTGACGAATGTTCGATAAAATTCTTGGCCATCTTTGCGGATCAGCTCAGCTCTTAAATATTTTTTAACAGCAGGGCAGTTGTAGCTGATAGTTTTTGCATCGCCTATAACCTGTCCCATTTCCCAGGGCTGTTTGCTGGTTACGAAGTCGCCGATTTGCTTTGAAGATTTCGGAGCTGTTATCCATCGGAGCTGGTCGTAATCTTTAGCGTCAATTGTAATTGTCTGAGCTTTTTCATCTACCTTAATGCTGTTGATATAAGGGAACATTCCATCTTCGATTTTCTCTTTGGTATAGTCAATGTATCTGGAAGAATCGCAGAAGGTAAATTGACCATCGAGCATAGCTTGTCTTACATTAGCTCCACTGCAGATATCAAAGTAAAACACATTAAAGGTGAATTTTGAATGATTATGTGAGTGTGCGTCATCATTGCCAAAGCCCCATATAGGTCTTGCAGGCATAAATTCCCCAAGCAGCTGATCCCACAGGCTAATATCAAAGCTGTCCCATTCGTTGTTAACACGGTTTGTTACTTCTATACCAACCAGACAGTTGGACCGATGGTCTTTGAATAAATCGATATACCACTGAAGTGACTTTACCTGATTCCATGAAGCTTGTATTCCCGGATGGTTTACGATAGACAGCCCGCCTCTCCTTTGCACTTCGTCAAGCTGTTGGTCTTCGGTGTAGCCATAGTTGTTTTTGACGTTCGACCCTAAACTATAGCCATTGAAATAGCTGTTCATGTGGTGCTTGGTAGTAAGCTCACAAGCTTCGATTCCAGTCAGGCCGTGTTTCCTTGGTGACTTTGCACCGAAGTCGCACCAAGGCCAGGTGATAAAGGATATGTAGTTCTTATCCAGACACGTCGCCTTTAAAAGTTCTTTTGGTCTCTTCTCTTTGATAACGCAGTCATGGTCCGAGATAGCAAGTATTGAAAAGCCTGCATCTTTATAAACCCTAGCCATATCGTTAACGCAGGCATGGCCGTCGCTCATTATTGTATGGCAGTGCAGATTAGCTTTATACTGGCCGAATTTACACCAGTCAACCTTTGAATATGGATTGGTTATTGAGATTTTTTTGTTAGTGTTAGCTTTAGCAATATCAGGTCTAATTGTTGCTGAAATTACTGCCGTTGCCAGAGTGGATTTAATAAATTCTCTGCGGTTCATAGCCAAAATCCTTTAAAATCTAAACATAGTTTATTATTGCCTGCTTTTTGTGCCATTTTATTGAATTTTTTTATTCAATCAAGTCAAATTAAGTCAAACTATTAGAAAACAGAAGTTTTACTAAGCAAATAAAGGCAGCAAGTGATGATTCGTCGGCTTCGTTGTTGTTGACAGCAGAATTATTCACGCTGATTCCATGGCGATGTTTCTTTGCCGGGAGTTGCCATTGTGATCGGCAGATCAACAGGTATTTGTCGTGCACTTCTGATTACCTTACCGAGTTTTTCACGGGTTACTTTTATCGGCGTCGTAGTAAATTCGGGTACGGAAAATGTCATAGTGAAAGAATCATAAAACCCAGGCTCTTTCTGAGGCATAACAAATGGTTTGCTTGTTTGACCTTTATCGTCGAGATAACAAAATTTTGTAACAGTAAGCCTTGACCGCAGTGATTTTGTGCTGAAGGCTATCCACTTGCTGTTACTTGAAAAGCTATGCCATGATTCACTTTTATCGCTGTTAGCTGAGATTTTTTCAGGTTTGAACACTCCTGTTTCCTCAGCTTTTCTAAGGTCAATAAGGTACAAATCACTGCTTGGTCTGTAAACCGGAAAACAGCCATAATCGCACATGCAAAAAAGCAACCAACGACCATCCGGGCTTATGCGGGCCTCCAGTGCGCTCTTTTTGGTTTCTTTAGCGGAGACTACCATTTCAGGCTGACCCCAGCTGTCTTTTTCAATATCATAACTTACCCTCATCAAACTGTATTTAACATTGTCATATCTGTTAGGAGGCAATTTTTCGTCATCTGTCCAGTACCTGCGGGCACTGCTGTAATATAGATATTTACCGTCAGCCGAAAAAGCGGGATACGTTTCGAGCATATCTTTCTTTGAGAATGCGGGAATTGTTTTTATTTTTCTTGTTTTCAGATTATAGTATGCCAGCATGGAATTAAGGTCGACAACGTTTCGCACTTCATCTTCGGAGAAGTTAAAAAATTGTCCGACTTTATTAATAGAAAAAGCTATTATCCTGCCGCTCGGATGCCACGTCGAATATGTAAATTTTACGCCGAGGTTGTGTACTTTTTCACCATCGATAAGCAGCGTTGAACTGCCGAAAAATTTACTGCGGACAGCAAGCATCATTTTTTCGGTACCGTTATTGCAGAAAGTGTGACAGTTTATACAGCCCCTGACAAAATAATTATTAGTGATAACGGTTCTTGTTTTAAAATTAGTAAGGTCTCGCTGTTTGATCGACATCTTGTTCCATGTACCATGAACAGGGGCGATATTGCGGTAGGCAATATAAGTATCAATGGGCTCTGCTGCGATAGTGTTTACTATCGTTTTGAATTTTCTCCACTGTTTTGATTCATCTTTTGTATAAATGTCAATATAAAGCGATTTGTTTTTATTAGAGCTTAGCAGACGGTGCCAGCTTTTTTGCGGTATCATTATATCAGCGGATTTTGATACGATCTCAATCGGATGCGAATTTTCACAATGTATCTTTACATAATATTCTTTTGCCTTATGCTGAACAGCAAAATTCATCGGTGCAATATTAGGCGCAATTGTAACCCCTGCATAATCCGGCTTTATAACAGGTCGGCGGTCAACGAGAATACAGTTTTCGATCTTTGGCGCAGATAAACCGCCGCTGACCAACAAAACCAACATGCCTGTCAGCAAACCAGTGATAATAAAATATTTTACTTTCCCAGCCATTTCAACGTTTCATTAAAGAAGGTAACGACAAATAATATAAATAGTACGAATCTTTGAACTTTTCAGACATAATTCTGGAAGCTCTCTGGTCACCTATTTGCGCCAGCTTTAAATGTTCCGCAAAATCTTTATATTCCCGGATAATATCGGGATCAAGCTCTATACCCCTTAAAGAGGCTTTTCCTTTGAGAGTGTCTTTATAAAATAAATATGCCTGCTGGCAATATTTCGGCACCTCATCGTAGTCATATTGACCTGCTCGGCTTAAGTCCTGCATCATTTTTTCTAATTGTCCCGTAAGCAAATTCAAAGCCATCTGGTATTCAAAAGCCATTTTGTTTTCAGGATTCTTTTTGAGCAAGTCAGCAAGAAGGTCATTGAAATCAAAACCAAAGAATCCACCTTCCTTTTCCAGCATAACTGAACGCATATACTGTATCTCAGCGTCATTTTTCAATTCCGGGTCATTCTCAATACGTTCTAAATAATCAGTTGCCCATTTTCGTTCAAAAATAGTTTTTGAAAGTTGGTTAAGATATGTTTTCGCAGCTTCGTAGTTACCATTTACCAGATAAACCGTGATTAATCTTTTAATAAGAAAAGGACGGGAACCAAATGTCTCAATGGCTTCACGTGTCTCCTGTTCCGCAAAATTTATAAAACCCAAATCGAGTAAGGCATCAATTTTAGCCCAGTGAACCATTTTATGAGGCGGCGCAGTTAAAAACAAACTGTAAAGATGCTGCGGAAAATCAAACATTTCGGTACTTAACCTGTTTGTCTGGCTTAGTGCATGATTAACAGCATGGCAAATATAATAATTGGGCCCGGCAAATTCCCCGCCAATCTCAAGCACCTTTGAAAAGTTTCTCTGCGTTTCATAGTAATCTATCTCAATCAGTTTCTTTTTGTTTGAATCATAAAAAAATACAGCGGCAAAACCAAACAGCAATATCCAGCAGGCAGAGACAACAGCGGTTTTTAATAACCCGTTTTCAAACAGATTCGCCAATCGTTCCTTTTTTATTTCTTTTTTTGTATCTTTTTTTGTAAAGGATAATTTTAACAAAGCTATGGT
>CAYZEH010000128.1:6642-7753 GCA_964477135.1 uncultured Pirellulales bacterium
AGCAGGCTTTGATGGATATATTCGCAGATACAAACAAATAAACGCCTGGATCACCATAAATGCTGCTATGAACTGGAAATAATACTGGTACTGACCAAAAGTTATAACCGCTGTTACAAGCGAAGCAAAACGTATAAACGCAAAGCTCTCCAGCCTGAACTTTGAGAGTATATAGTCAGTGAAAATACTGCTTAACCAGCAAACAATTGTAATTACCGATGCCCCGAGCCAGGAATAATAAAAAAGCTGAGAGACAAAAGCATTGATATATTCAGCCATACTGGCTGGGTGAGATAGAAAAGAGAAAAGATACGACCATGTGCAGTAAAAGTCAGGGAAACCTAATATCCTGCCTGCTCCATGATATATCAGCTTGGTTTCAACAAAGAACCAGAGATAAAACCAAAATGCTGCAAAAACAGCCAAGTCACATAACAGCCGTTTATAAATAACCTGAGATTTCGATTTATCCATAAGCTGATAATTTCCACGAATCATAGAGCCAAGATAGCTTTGTGATTAGATTATACCAAAGTTTTTTATTGTTACAACTGTCCATTACAAACTTGTTGTTTTTATGAAATTTTACATTTTTTGTAGTGTTACAAGCTTATTGGTCGAAATAATCATAAAATCCTTTACTTTTATATTGTTTTTAGATAGTATGTTTCTTTAAACAGAAACTGCAAAGGGGCTATATTATGTCTAAAGAAAAAGAACTTGTAAAAATTTTTAGCAACATTAAAGACCCTGACACCATGAAGAAGTTTTTTGGTGAGATATTTACCCCATCAGAGATTAAAACCATTGTTTTGCGTTGGCAGTTGATGAAAATGGTCAACCGGAAAGTGCCACAGAGAGAAGTAGCTGCTAAATTGGGTATAAGTCTTTGTAAGATCACAAGAGGAGCCAAAATACTCAAAGACCCGGATTCGGTATCTAACCGGATACTAAATAAGAAAAAATATAATTAGATTCGATTGCACAAGTATAGTTTTCGTATTCACAATTTTGGTTTTTGTTTAATGTTGTCATTGCTCTGTAATTACAGTATGCATTTTTATACTGATCGCAATTGAATTTTACCGTTTATCCGCGGGTAACTAACTTA
>CAYZEH010000129.1:0-7725 GCA_964477135.1 uncultured Pirellulales bacterium
TTTTTAAGTTAGTTACCCGCGGATAAACGGTAAAATTCAATTGGGATCAGTATATATGGATAGTTTTTAAAATGACCAGGCTTAGTGTTAATCTAAATAAAGTGGCGTTGCTGAGGAATGCGCGGGATTTGAATATGCCGAACGTTATCGAGGCAGCGGAAGTTGTTATAGGCGCCGGCGGGGAAGGGATCACGGTTCATCCCAGGTCTGATGAGAGGCATATCCGCTACGAGGATGCTTATGAGTTGGCGAAGATGCTCACGGTTGAATATAATATCGAGGGCAACCCTTTTACGGGCAGGTATATGGAGCTGATGGCGGATATTAAACCTGCGCAGGCGACTTTGGTGCCGGATGACCCGAATGCGAATACCTCTGACCACGGCTGGGATGTCAAAGGAAATGCTGAAAGGCTGGGGGCTGTTATTAAGGAATTGAAGGGCTTTGGTATCAGGGTGAGTTTGTTTATGGACTATGACAACCTTGACGGGATAAAACAGGCAGCGGAGATCGGAGCTGACAGGGTTGAGCTTTATACCGAGCCTTACGCGCGAGCATTTTCAACTGGAAAAGAACTGGATAGTATGATAGAAAAGTATGCCTTGGCTGGGCGAACGGCCGGCGAAGCTGGGCTTGGTATTAATGCCGGTCACGATCTTAATCTTAAGAATCTCGGTTTGTTCTGTGAAAAGGTGCCTGGAGTTCTTGAGGTTTCTATTGGCCATGCGCTCATTTCTGAGGCTTTGTATATGGGGCTTGGGCAGACGGTGAAAGAGTATATTAAAATTCTTTCTTAATTTTAATTGAGATTAGTATATTGTATCAACGAGATTGAAGATTTAAAATTAAACGCTGACATTTTGTCAGGCTGATATTACAGGAGACAAATTATGTTTACAGGTGCGATGGTTGCGTTGACTACGCCTTTTAGTGATGGTGAAGTTGATTTTGAAACATTTGAAGAGCTTATCGAGTTCCAGATCGAAAATGGTATTGACGGGATAGTGCCTGTAGGCACTACGGGTGAATGTCCGACTCTTAGCCATACCGAGCACAAAGAGATTATTAAAAGGTCAGTAAAGGCGGCGGCAGGTCAGGTGCCTGTTATCGTGGGCGCTGGTTCTAACAGTACTGCTGAGGCGATCGAATTGACAGCCTGTGCCAAAAAAGCAGGCGCAGATGCAACATTGCAGGTGTGTCCATATTATAATAAGCCAACGCAGGAAGGTTTTTTCCAGCACTTTAAAGCGATAGCTGAAGAAGTGGATCTGCCTATCATTTTGTATAATATTCCGGGCAGGTGCGGCGGGGCTGGTATGGCGCCTGAAACGATAGCAAGGCTTTGGCAGCTCGAAAATATTGTCGGGATAAAAGAGGCAACCGGTTCTCTCGACCAGGCAAGCTCGATAGCTGACCTTTGTGACATTACAATAATCTCCGGAGATGATTCGCTTACTTTGCCTATTGCGTCGGTTGGCGGGAAAGGCGTTATCAGCGTTGTTGCTAATATTGTTCCGGCTGATGTTAAAGCGATGACGGATCTTATTTTAGAGGGTGACTTTGTTTCGGCGAGGAAATGGCACAAGAAACTTTACAAGCTGAGCAAAAATCTTTTGTCACTATCGACGAATCCGATACCTATCAAGGCTGCTATGGCGATGCTGGATATGTCTTCTGAAGAGTTAAGGCTTCCGATGGTTCCTATGGAGCAGAGTAAAAAAGCGATACTCAAAAAGGCATTGAAAGACTACGGCTTATTGGATTAGGGGTAGTATCCCGATAAGTCGGGACACCCGCGGATAAACGGTAAAATTCAATTGTGATCAGTATAGATTAAGCTTTGTCCTGGTTTAAGGTCTGGTCGTAAACATCTATTATTTCATTTACCATGGAGGAGACTGAATGGTGTTTCCTTATCATTTCCAGGTTGTTTTGGGCGAGCTTGCGGGCGAAGTCCCTTTCGTTGAGCAGTTTTTGTATTGATGAATAAATGCTGAGTTCGTCTTGCGGGTCGAATACTACGGCGGTTTCGTTTTCAATGATCAGGTCATCGGCTCCGCCTTTACACCCGGCGACAGCGAGTCCCGCGGCCATTGCTTCGAGCAGCATAGGGTTGAACGAATTATCCGGTATTGGCTGAATGAAGATGTCACTACCAGAGAGGATGTTTTGCCAGGGGAAAGTTTGCGGGATTATTGTAACTGTCTGGACAAGGGCGAGTTCGTGAATGAGTTTTCGAAGAGGCTTTTCACTTTTGCCGCTCGCGATTATTACCAGCATGAATTCGTATCCATCAATTGCCAGGTGACGAATTGCAGAGAGCAAACTTTCTGTTTTTTCAGTATGGGTTGAGTTGATGGCAGTTACTATGCTGACAGTCTGGTTTATTTTCTTTAAACAATCAACCTGAGGCTGAGCAAAGGTCCCTATATTTATTTGTCTGATTTTGCTGGAGAGCCTGGGGTGGAGCTTTGCGAAATTTTCAGCTATATTTTTAGTTGGCAAAAGAACCGCTGAGCATCTTTTTGAGGATATCGCGGGAGTTTTAGGATGTTTTTCGAGCGAGTTTAATGAAAGCACATAACTGAGATTTGTAGTTTTGGACAGTTTTCCTGCAAAACGTGCTTTGGTTGGGCAAAGGCAATGGATGATATTTGGTTTTGATTTTAATATGCTCTCGTGAAGTATCTTGTTGTTTTTGTTATTGAATATGAGAGGAATATTTAAAAAAGGATGCCTGATAATCTCTACTGCCGGCAAAGCTACAGAATCTAAGTTACATTGAGGCGGACATATAATGATAGGGCTGATTGAATTATCTACCAATCCTAAAAGCAAGTGCTGAAGAAAAATTCTGTAACGGGTTACACTATCTTTAGACACTATCAAAACAGGTTTAGGATGCCTGATTTTGGGTTTATCTGCTGTAGTTCGTAATTCTTCTGTCATGTAGTAAAGCCTGTTATACCCTTCAGGGTAAGATCCCGATGTATATCGGGATACCTGCGGATAAACGGTAAAATTCAATTGAGATCAGTATATATTATATAAGCCAATAATGGTATGTTACCGCAAAACACGAGGATTGGCTATGAAAAATCAGTTTCATTTCTGCTGAATTTTGGTCTGTGCTTAGCTTCTCATGCCGGCTAACATTTTTTTGAGCGAATCTAATTGTCCTTTTTTCATATGGTAGCAGTGGTCTTTGTCCGGGAATTTGTTTTCTCGGATATCTTTAGCGTAGTCAGTGAAAGCTTTTATGGTTTTTTCAGCGAGGTTGCTGTATTTTTTTGAGAACTTAGGTAAGCTGTCTTGTGTCAGACCTAGAATATCCGGAGCTACGAGTATTTGTCCATCGCAATCGAGGCCTGAGCCGCAACTGATAACCGGGATATCGGATAATTCCGTGATTATCGCAGCAACCTCGGTGGCGGTTCCTTCTATCAGCAGGGCACTTGCGCCGGCATCGACCATTTGTTTCGAGGAGTTTATAAGTTCAGCTGCCATTTCGGCTGTGGTTGCTTCAGCCTTGAATCTGCCGACTTTGCTGATGGACTGAGGTCTGATGCCTATATGGGCCATTACTGCCATACCGGCGTTGCTTATTGCATTTATGACATCGAGGCAAGAGCGGGAAGCTTCGATCTTGATCATATCGGCACCGGCCTGGGCAGCAAATCTGCCCGCATTTTTTATTGCTTCGTATATTCCCAGATTATATGACAAAAAGGGCATATCAGCGACGAGAAATGCTTTCGGAGCTGCCCGACGGACAGCGGCGGTTATCGTAACCATGAAATCCATAGTTGCAGGCAGCGTGGAATCATGGCCTAACATGAGCTGAGCAGCTGAATCTCCTACGAGCAGCATTTCGATTCCTGCCTGTGCAGCGAGTGATGCGGTCATATAGTCATAGCAACTGACAGCGGCAATTTTTTTATTCTGCTGTTTTGCTTCCGCAAGATCAGCGATGGTAATTTTTTTATTCATGGCATTATTGTAAGTTAAATATTAAAAAATAACAATTTTTCAGTTAAAATATTAGAACAAAAAAAAAGAATTTAGCGTATAACATCTTAGTTATTGGTGCAAATTCAGGGTTTTTTGTGGAATTGAGAAAATTTAAGTTTTTTTTACTATTAAAATTTTGATTTTGTTAATAAAAAAGTACTATGGATATGTGATTTTCTCTAAAGAAATCAGGGCTCTTTTTTCGATTAAGATATAGTGGTAGGGTGTGTATAAATAGGTTTTAGTTGGGGATGTCATTATTTGCTTTTCATCACCCTCCTCCGAAGCCAGGTTCTGAACTGTAGAATCTGGCTTTTTTTAATGCGCTCAAATCATCTTTTTCGCAAATATGGTTTTATATTTGTGCGAAATATCGTGGTTTTTTATTTGTTCACAAGCTATAAGTTAAAACACAGGTTGTTTTTGTTATTAATAGAATTTGAAAGGTGTTATTGTGTCTGTAAACAGACTTTGGTTATTGTTGTTATGTTCAATTTCTATTACAGCTTTAGCAGGCGGTGTTGATCTTACGGTTAGTGATTTTTCGTCGGATAATCGATGTCTGATTAAATCAAGTCTTAAAGCCCAACTTGGTCTTAATGTCACCCGATATTTTATTTATAGTCCAGCCCGGGGTCAGGACTATGCCGAATGGCTTGGATTGATAAGGTAGCAGAGCAGAGAAAATATAGTGTTATGGATACTTCGATTTATGACAGGGATGAATTGGTATGTCAAAGGCGGCCCCAGGCCTTGTGACAGCCATACAAAATTCATATTGATGTATCCGGGACTTGACAGGTGTGCTACAATAGGTTTTCGGTGTGCAGCAAATGTTAAAACGGAATAAGGAATGGTTATATTTATGACAAGTTTACCGAAAACGCAGCGTGCTGTGCAATTAGTTGGTCCAGATGAGCTTATTTTCAACGATTCTAAGGCGGTATCTGAGCCGGGTGATTATCAGATGCTTTGCAAGGTAGAAGTGGTTGGGCTTTGTTTTTCTGACCTTAAATTATTAAAGCAGTTTTCGAATCATCCTCGCAAGAGTGAAGTTATTTCCGGCATCGATAAAGAAATATTGGAGGACTTACCCAGTTATGTCCCAGGCGAATTGTCGGCAGTTCCGGGTCATGAAGCGGTAGTCACTGTTATTAAGGCAGGTGATAAAGTTGCCAATCATAAACAGGGCGGACGTTATCTTGTTCAGGCGGATTTCAGATGGATAAAAACAAAAAGCTCCAACGGGGCGTTCGGTTATAATTTTGAAGGGGCGTTGCAGGAATATGTCCTTGTAGATGAAAGGGTGATAACAGCTCCGGATGGTCAATCGATGTTTATTGAAGTTAGCGGAGATTTGCCGGCCTCGGCGGTAGCTTTGGTTGAGCCCTGGGCATGTGTAGAAGATGCTTATGCTTCAATTGAGAGGGTTACTGTTAAAGCAGGCGGTAATATGCTGGTTGTCGGCGATGGTTTTGATAGTAAATTGCTTAATGATTTTATGGTCGAATTTGGCAAGCCTGCTTCTGTAACATTGGTTTGCGATTCGGGGCAATTGGAAACAGATGTAGTTGTGGAAAAGGTATCTGAACTTTCTTCTCTTGCACAAGACAGCAGTTTTGATGATGTGATATATTTCGGCAGCGATGCAGCTGTTATCGAATCGCTTGTGCAGAGAGTGGCAAATCATGGGTTGCTTAATATTGTTCTTTGCGGCGGTGAGATTGGCAGAGAAGTTTCCATGGCTATTGGAAGGGTACATTACGGCAACATCAGAATAACGGGCACTGTTGGCTGTGACCCTGCTGAGGCGATGCGAAATATTCCAGAGATGGATGAGATACGCCCCGGCGATAAGATCAATGTAGTCGGCGCCGGCGGTCCTATGGGGCTGATGCATGTTGTCCGCAATGTCTGTCAGGGGATTGAGGGGATCGTTGTCTATGCAGGTGATGTAAGCGATGAAAGGTTGAAAGCTCTTACAAAAATTGTTAAGCCTTTGGCAGAAAAAAGTAATGTGGATTATCGGCCTTACAACGCTGCGAAAGCAAACCCTGAAGAAAAATTTGATTATATTTCTTTGATGGCACCGGTGGGGCAGTTAGTATCACAAGCGGTTAAAAGCTGTAACGCAAACGGTCGGATAAATATTTTTGCCGGTATCCCTGTCGATGTTATAGCTGATATCGATCTGGATGTTTACATAACTGAAAAGTTATATTTTATTGGAACAAGCGGTTCTACGCTGGAGGATATGAAGCTTGTTCTTGAAAAAGTCAAATCTAAAAAGCTGGACACAAATGTTTCAGTAGCAGCGGTTGCCGGTCTTGGAGCTGCTGTTGAGGGTATCCGGGCTGTGGAAAATCGCTCTATTGCCGGTAAAATCATCGTTTATCCTGCCTGTAAAAATCTAAAACTCATCAAATTGGAAGATTTACAGAATGTTTTTCCTCAAATAGCCGAAAAACTCGATAGCGGATTGTGGACTTTACAGGCTGAGAAAAAGCTACTCGCATTTCCGTAATGCTGCTTTAGGGTTTTGAATTAGCGGTATTTGATAGGCAAGTTTCAAGGTTGCCAAATTAAAGTCCGGTAAAAAAGGTTGTTTTACGGCTTAAAAGAATTTTTGGACCATTTTAGGCTTGACATAGGGCTTTTTATTGCGTATGTTAGGAATCAATGAAAAGTTAACTATGTGGTGTGGTGGTGTTTTTCTACAATTCCAGATTCTTTGGGAGATGTAATCTGGGAGTGAGCTTGTTTTCTAAACACACGTTTTTTGAAAATATTTGCGAGTTAAGAATTGTTATTCGAGCGAGTGGCTGGAGTAACGTGAATTTGTAATGCTGACTTTGTTTTTGGAGGAGCGCATTATGTGTGAAGGATTTTTATTCATTTCAGAAAGGATGGTGTGACCATGAAACAAAAATATTTTGGATTAGTAATTGTGTGCCTTACGCTGATGTTGAGCGTGGGTGCGTTCGCAGAGACTATTGATTTGTCAAGCGCGGGCTATGATCACAGTATTGTGGCTAGTCCTGTCGCTGTTGCCGTTATTGCTTTCGATTATGATACGGGAGGCAATGACACAACTGTCAACTTCCGCAGGTTGAATGAGAATGGAACTGACAGCTGGATGATGCCTGTAGATTTTACAAGCACAGGCATTGTTGTTGATTCAGATTATGGGCCTTACGAATATGATGTTGCCCTGTCTGGAGTACACCACTATGTGTTTACTCTGAATCGCTTTAATGGGTTGTGGACGTTGACTGTAGACGGCAATAAGCTTGATTTTGTTGCAACCAGCGGCACAACAACTCCTCAGCCTGATGGCGTTGCAGTTGTGGATGGCGAAGTTGTTGCTGATAAATACTTCTCAGATGAAACTGCCGAAGCCTTACAAAATGCAGTAGATCTGGGTTGGACAGCAAATACCGGTGTGAATGGTGTTGGCAGTGCGGGTGCTTACAAAGTAAAGTTCCCACAGGCCAGTGGCTCTTACATTCAAAACCTGACAGTAACTCCGATGCCCGGTATGATGATGTACTATGGTTTTGAAAGTGTTGGTGCTACAGTTACTGACGGCTCAGGCTACGGTAACGATGCTACGGTTCTTGGCAATGTAACCGGTTATCAGTTTGGCCGAAGTGGCGCTGATGCGGTTTTTGGCGGAACAGCGGCAGATGCACTTGATGTTACTGCAACAACACT
>CAYZEH010000130.1:0-7705 GCA_964477135.1 uncultured Pirellulales bacterium
AGGCTGGGGCTGGCAGGGAAAGACTGCAATGGCTTATTAATCGGCTTGACTGGATATTGAGTTATTACCAGGCTGAGTTGACGGCTGTCGATGCGGAGAAGCTTTTGGTTGAGACTGGTAAGAGTGAAGATAATGCTAAGAAAAAGGAGCTCGCGGGTAAAGCTAAAAAGCTGCTTGAAAATTCTACGCTTGCAAAGGCGATGAGAGCTTATGCCAAGAGAGTTTCGACTCGTGGTGAATATGGTGTTTTGGCGACGATTAATACTAAGGCGTATTATGACTGGCGGAAGATGTATCGGCAGGCATTAAATATTCTGGGGATCGATGAGCAGGATGTGCCTGCGGAGAAATGGGATGTTGAGGCAGATGTTATTTTGCCGAGGTTTATCGGGTCGGTTACAGAGGGTAGTGACATTGAGCTTCGGCCTATAGTTTTTGGTGGCGGTGATACGTGGATGCACTATCGGGCGGTTGGTGAGAAAAAATGGCAAAGCGTAAAGCTTGCGGATGTTCAGGGATGGGTGAAGAAGGCTGTTGTGCCCGCAGATAAAGTAAAAGGTGCGGGGATTGAATTCGGTTTTTCGTTCAGCAGTGACAACGGCGATAAGATGGCTTATGGGCCTGTTTGTGTTACTGTGATGCCGAAGGTTGAGGTGAATACAAGGCCGGATTGTTCTGTCAGCTTTGGTTTACAGCGACAGAAGATTGATTTGCATGTTAAAAAAGGCCAGGCGGTGCCGATAGAATTGGGCTGGGCAGATGTTAAAGGCGCAGATTATTACAGGGTTTATCGCAACGGGGAAATGATAGTTGAAACGGCGGTTAATTATTGTCCGGATATTCCGAAGGATTTGAAATTGACGTATTATGTTCAGGCTGTTAGCGATGGTAAGGTTATTGGTGAATCTGAAAGGAAAGATTTTAAAATCCAGGAGCGGGACATCAAAGATGAGGTTGCGTTTGAGCTTTGTCCTAATAGTGAGGGGGTTTTGATTGTATGGGACAAAACTGACAGCTTTGATATCCGGTCTTATAGGATTTATAAGACAGGCAGTGATTCGAAACGTGAATTAATCGCAGCTGTCAATGCGGATAAGCAGAAGGGGCATTTGTTTTTTGATAAGCCAGGGGTGGGGAGCTGGAAATATGAGGTTGTCGGTGTTAATGCTTTTAGCAATGACGGGCCTGCTATGCAGAGGTCTGTTAAGTTTCCTGTCGCAGCGAAAGATATTCCCATTGTTGAATTATCTTTGACTGATAAGCCTGCCGGGGCAAAGGTTGTTGGTGCGGTGGAATTTGGTGATGATGGTGCCAATGTCAGCGGCGGTTATGTCGAAGTTAGCAGTGATAAAGATTTGTCACTTGGTCGGTGTAAGACTATAAGTTTTGAGTTTAAGGCTTACAGCTTAGAAAAGATGCCGGTGATTCTTTGTAACGGGAGGTGGCGAAGTGACGGGTGGTTTTTTCAGATACTTAATAATGTTTTATGGTTTAAAGCCCCTGTTGATGATATTGGAATCAGCGGTATCCAGGCGGGCAAGTGGTATTCGGTTAAGATGGTTTTTGATGGTTTGAATGTTAGTCTTCGTGTTAATGACAAATGGACAGGGCCAGTGAAGCTTAGCCCGGTTAATTCAGACAGAAAACTTATCATCGGTCAATATGATGATAAGGCTGATATGTTTGATTTTAAAGGATGTGTTCGGAATATTAAGATTTATGACGATGCGTTGATGGAAGATGTTGGGGCTGAGGAATCTGATAATCCTCTGGTTGAGGTGCCGGTTACTACGCATTGATGTTTGTTTGCTGGATGGTCAATAAAACAATAAGGTTTTAAAAATGTCATACGAAATAGAAGGGAATGATATTAGATGACCCAAAACACGAAGAAACAGAAAGAACTTATAGATATATTTCTTGCTGATAATCCTGAATTGGAAGAGTTGATCGACCAGCTTGCAACGTTCAATGTTTTTCGTGCATTAAAAATAGAAAACACTGAAATTAGACATAGTAACGTTTTGGGTTGGCTTCTTGACCCTTCAGAGTCTCATGGACTTGGTGACATTATTCTCAGGCGTGTTCTTTCAAATGCATTACTTTTGAGTGACAAAACAATCGATCATATTTCCCCAGCCCAAGTTGAACTCATGGATTTCTATGATGTGGAAGTGCTGAGAGAATGGAAAAATATTGATCTTCTGGTTGTCGACAGGATTAACAAGATTGTAATACTTATTGAGAATAAAATACATAGCGGTGAATCAGAAGGCCAATTGCTAAAGTATATAAAAACGGTGAATGAAGAATTTGCTTCCTATTCGATTGTGCCAATATTCCTGACTCTTACGGGCTATGAAAGCAACGACAATGAAGCTGAAGATTATATTGCCTATAGTTATGTCCAATTACTTTCTGTTTTAGAAAAGATATTTAATCAAAGGCAATCTCAACTGGCTGAGCCTGTAGCGGTATTTATCAAACACTATATGGAAACATTAAGGAGATTAACAATGCAGGACGATAGCATGGTCGAACTTTGTAAAACTATCTACAGGAAACATAGAGAAGCTATAGATACTATTGTTAAATATGGTATGAAGGGTGCAGGTCAACAGGCGGTAGAGGATGTATTATCAAAGGACGGGGACTATGAAATCCTGTATTCAAATCCAACACGTGTGTGGTTTCTTCCCAGAACATGGGCAAATTTAATACCAGAAAATGGAATAGCATTGAAACATTTAGAAAGGCTTGTAAGCATTGCAATTAGGATAAAATTCGATACGAATAAAAATAAGATTTCCGGTCATTTTGAGTTGTCTAAAATGGATGATGCTGAACTAAGACTTAAATGTGCTGAAAAATTAAGAGAAGCAGGTTTTTCTTTGACCAAAAAAGCTTTTGATCTGGATGCTTCATATAGCCGTTTCTGGAGTAAATCTCATAAAGTAACAGATATGACAGATTATGAAGAAGTTCAAACTATTATCGAAAAACTCCTGACCAAAGCTAAAATAGAATTTCCCAAAGCTGAAAAAGTTTTTCAAACTGTTTTTAAGTAATGAGCAGTCAAGTATTACCATAGGCATTGATGAAAGGAAAAATATGTCAAATTTAGATGAACTTGCCGAGCGTTATTTAGTTTATGAAAAGTCTGATTCCTGTGATTTTCAGAGGAAGGCTCGTATTCTTCAATCAATGTGGAGAGAAGAACAGAATTATAAAATTGGTGAACACAGAGGTAAAAAAAGAGGTAATTATCTTAGGATGCCATGGGCAAAAGAAACTCTAAGTAATTATTTATCTGATACGATAAAGCAAGTTGTTCGAGATGAAGTTATTGACAACCCTGATGTTAATAAACTCTATTGTAAGCCTCGAATTTTTAACAACCTCCTCTCAAGCCAACCATTATGTTTCAATCTATTTGCCGAGCTTAAGGCAGATTTACAACTGGCATCAAAAGTCTTTAACGCCCTATTGCCTGATAGGATTAAGAAAGTTACTAAAATTGAATTTGAATATTCTCCTGGTCGTAGCGATCTGAAATATACTGGTGACCGCTCTGCATCTGATGTATATGTGGAATTTTTAAGTGACTCAGGTAAGAAGGGTTTTATTGGGATAGAAGTTAAGTACCATGAAAACCTCAAAAATAAACCTGCTGAGATGAGGCAAAGATATTTCGAGATAGCCTCACAAATGGGATGTTTCAAAAAGAATGCAATGGAACAACTTCAACAGAAGCTACTTGAGCAGATATGGCGTGATCATATGCTTGCAGGCAGTATTTTACAGGCTGATGACTTTGAGGATGGTTTCTTTGTGTTTTTATATCCAAAGGATAATAATCACTGCAGCCAAGCAATTGAGAATTATAGAAAATGCCTAACGGATTCCAAAACATTTGAAGCTTGGGTAATGGAAGATGTTGTTTCGGCGATACAACAGTTTACACAGGACAAATGGATTTATTTATTACATGACAGATATCTGAATTTTGATAAGCTTGAAAAAAACAGATCAGAAATAGTTGGTTAATAAACAGATTGGAACAGGAATTATTGATATTTATTTGCTGATATTGGCGTGATGGGATGTTTTTTTTATTTTTTCGCTGATTTTGTTAAAAATTTACCAGTGGTTAATATTGAAATGGATAGTATCTTTTTGCTGTGATATAGTCAAGGTGAAATTTAACAATCTTTTATTCGGCAGTGTTGTTGACCTGCAGGGCTTAGAGGTTTAAAATACAGGCTTTGCCTTTAGACTGTGGTAAAATTGTCGGAAAGTTATTTTTGTAGAAAGGATCGCTATGAAATTCAACAGAAAGTTGAAAATGGGAATGGTAGGCGGAGGCCCAGGGGCTTTCATTGGTGAGGTACACCGCAAAGCAGCAAGAATGGATGGAGGAATTGAGCTTGTCGCAGGTGCATTTGATATCAATCCCCGTAAATCAAAACAAATGGGCAGAGAGCTTAATCTTGATTCCAAGAGAGTTTATAATAACTATAAGGAGATGATAGAAAAAGAGCTTAAGTTGCCAGAAGGTGAGAGGGTTGATTTTGTATCTGTAACTGTGCCTAACAACTGGCATTTCCCGATTGCCAAGGCTTTTCTTGAGGCTGGTTTTCATGTGATGTGTGAAAAACCTATGACTTTTGATGTTAAAGAGGCAAGGCAATTAAAGAAACTGGTCGGCAAAACACGCAAAGTATTCGGCCTGATGCACAATTATACAGGCTATCCGATGGTTAAGCTTGCTAAGGATATGATCAAGGCGGGTGATCTTGGTAAAATTCGTAAAATTGTTGTGCACTACACGCAGGGTTGGCTGGCGACGGCACTTGAAAAGAGCGGTCAAAAGCAGGCAGCGTGGAGAACTGATCCCAAGCAGAGCGGCGGCGCAGGTTGTATGGGTGATATCGGAACTCATGCTGAGAATCTGGCAGAGTATATCACCGGTTTGAAAGTTACCGAAATGTGTGCTGACCTTACATCGTTTGTTAAGGGCCGAAAGCTTGATGATGACGGCAACTGTCTGTTGAAGTTCAACAATGGTGCTAAGGGTGTTCTTCATGCGAGCCAAATATCTATCGGCCATGAGAATGATTTGGCGATATGGGTTCATGGCGAAGAGAAAACGCTTGAGTGGCATCAGGAACATCCGAACTATCTTTATGTTAAAGAGATGGATGGGGCTGAGCAAGTCTGGAAACGCGGCAACGATTATATTGGTGCTAAAAGTCCTGCAGCTGCCAGAGCGACAAGGCTGCCGAGCGGTCATCCGGAAGCGTTCTTTGAAGCATTTGCTAATAACTACTGCAATTTTGCTGATACTGTTCGTGCGAGGATACTCAGGCAGAAGCCGGATCCGCTGGCATTGGATTTTCCGAATGTTAATGACGGGCTTCGCGGTATGCTGTTTATCGACACTGTTCTTACCAGCAGCAAGAGTAAGCAAAAGTGGACAAAGTTTAAAAAATAAAATTGTTTAGAACTGATTATGTAAATATTTCGTATAAAAGGAGTTAAAAATGAGTAGACCTGTAACATTATGTACCGGACAGTGGGCAGATTTGCCGCTGGAGAAACTTGCTAAGATGGCATCAGATTGGGGCTATGACGGCCTGGAGCTTGCCTGCTGGGGCGATCATATGGACGTCTTTAAAGCTGCTGAGGATAAAGATTACTGCAAAAACCAGCTTGGGATCCTCGAGAAAAATAATCTGAAGCTTTATGCTATAAGCAATCATCTTGCGGGTCAGATGGTTTGCGATTTGAATGATGAGAGAAGCGACAGTTTTGTTCCTGAAGAGTTGATAGGTGATGCTGAGGGCAAACGCAAATGGGCTGTCGAATCTATGATCAATTCTGCTAAGGCGGCTAAGAATCTTGGCATTGATGTTGTTAATGGATTTACGGGTTCATCTATATGGCATTGTCTGTATAGCTATCCGCCTGTAACAGAGGCAGCGATCGAAGCTGGTTACCAGAATTTCGCAGATATGTGGAACCCTATTCTGGATGTTTTTGATGAGTACGGCGTTAAGTTTGCTCTTGAAGTTCATCCAACAGAGATCGCATTTGATACTATTACAGCAGCAAGGGCTGTTAAAGCTATTGGCGGCAGGAAAGCTTTTGGATTTAATTTTGATCCAAGTCATTTGCTATGGCAGATGGTTGATCCGGCTATGTTCATTAACGAATTTGCTGACAGGATCTATCATGTTCATATGAAAGATGCAGCTTTGCAGCTTGATGGCAGGAGTGGTATTTTGTCTTCTAATTTGAATTTTGGTCAGGCTGGCAGAGGCTGGGATTTTAGATCACTTGGTCATGGCGATGTTGATTTTGAAGAGATCATCAGGGCGTTGAACCATGCGGGCTATAATGGGCCTTTGTCGGTTGAATGGGAAGACTGCGGTATGGACCGTGAGCATGGTGCTAAGGAAGCTCTTGCGTTTGTTAGAGATTGTGACTTTAGTCCTTCAACAATGGTGTTCGATTCAGCGTTTGATAATTAATAACTATATATTCAGGATGGATGTTTTATGTCTGCGAAAAAGAGTGTAAGTCGTCGTGATTTTTTGAAACGGTCAGCGTCTCTGGCAGCTGCGGCTGTTGGTGTGCCTTATATTGTTGACTCAAAGGTTTTTGGCAAAGACGGGAATATTGCACCGAGTGACAAGATCGTCATGGGAGCGATTGGTTTAGGCTGGCAGGGCAGTGGTAATCTGCATGATTTTCTTGTTGAGGATGATGCTAAGATGGTTGCGGTTTGCGATATTGACAAGGGCCATCTGAACTGGGCTAAATCTCGTGTTGATAAAAAGTATGGCAACAAAGATTGTGCGACTTATCATAATTTTGAAGAGATAATAGCTCGTGATGATATTGACGCATTGTCGATAGCGTTGCCTGACCATTGGCATAGTGTTCCGGTGATCATGGCGGCCAGGGCGGGCAAAGACATTTATGGCGAAAAGCCTTTATCGCATAGTCTTGTCGAAGGCAGGGCGATGTGCGATGCGGTTAAGAGATATGACAGGATCTGGCAGACCGGAAGCTGGCAGAGGTCAGAAAGCCATTTCCGGTTCGCCTGTGAATTAGTGCTTAATGGTTGTGTTGGTAAGATCCATACAGTTGAGGTGGGCTTGCCGAGTGGGATGGGTGACTTTGGTGAAGGGACGATGGGTAAAGAAACTCCTGGGCCACCACCTGCAACTCTTGATTGGGATCGCTGGTTAGGGCCTGCACCGGCTGCGCCTTATTGCCCGGCAAGAGTTCATAAGACCTGGCGATGGGTTATGGATCATGGGGGCGGTCAGCTGATGGACTGGGTTGGGCACCATGTTGATATTGCACATTGGGGCATGGGTATGCAGTATGGCGGGCCTTTGGAGATCGAAGGGTATGGGCAGTGGCCTCGAACGGGGCTTTGGGATGCTGCGTTGAAGTATCATCTTACTGCTAAATATCCCAAAGATATTACAATGATAATGGCCGGCGGACATGGGCTTAGGAGTGGCACGAAATGGATCGGTGAGGACGGCTGGGTCTGGGTTGACAGGGGCGGCATTGATGCTAGTGATAAAAGTTTGCTTCGGAAGAAATTCAGTCCTAATGAGATCAATCTTTATAGGAGTCCGGGGCACTGGCGAGATTTTTTAGATTGTGTAAAGAGCAGGAAAGAAAC
>CAYZEH010000131.1:0-1975 GCA_964477135.1 uncultured Pirellulales bacterium
ATAAGCAGGAAGATGCCGAAAACTTTTTTTAACACTGCCCCGTCAACATTAACCGCAAATCTCGCTCCCAACAGCCCGCCTATAAAAAATCCCAATGCCACGAACGCCGCCACCTTAAGGTCAATATAACCGCCCTTAAAATATGTCCATGCCGCCAAAAGACCGATAGGAGGCACCATCAGCGCCAGAGTTGTCCCCTGCGCCATATGTTGATTCATACCAAACATAAACACCAAAGCCGGGATCATTATCACCGCCCCACCGATCCCCAAAAGACCGCTGCACATGCCCGCTACCAACCCCAACAAAAGACAAAGTACAATATCCATAATTATGCTCTCAAAAAAATATTAACCAAAAAGCTCTTTAAATTTATCTTCTATCGATCCGGGTCTGCACAAAACCTCACCTATAAGCACAGCACAGGCACCGGCACTTGTCACTTTCTCAACATCGGCACGAGTTTTGATCCCGCTTTCTGCGACAAAGGTCTGTCCTTGACCAAGAAATCCGCTAATCCTGCAACAATGTCCCAGGTCAACTTCCATCGTTGTAAGATTCCTGTTATTTATCCCGATAACGCTATAACCAACCACCGGAAACCCATCCATACTGCGAACGCCAACCAGCGACTCAACATCATGCACCTCAAGCAGCACCGTCAGCGTAAGCTGCGAAGCCAGTATCATCATATCCATCAAGTCCGCACCCTTCAATGCCTCAGCTATTAACAATACTGCATCAGCACCAGCTGCTCTGGCTTGGTATATCTGCCAGGGATCTATAATAAAATCCTTCCGCAATACAGGCACACTAACCACCTGCTTAATCGCGGTCAGATATTCCAACTTCCCCTGAAAATATTTCTCATCGGTCAAAACACTTATCGCATCAGCTCCGCAACTTTCATAAACAGAAGCGATCTGAACCGCATCAAAGTCTGGGCGGATAAGTCCCGCTGAGGGAGAGGCTTTCTTAACTTCAGCAATAACGTTTATCCCGCGAGCATTCTTTTTCGTCACAGCTTTATAAAAATTACGACACTTGCCCATCGAAGAGATTCGTTTCTTAAACACATCAACCGATGTCACTTTCTTGCCCGCCTGGACTTCCAGCTTCTTATCTTCAATTATCTTATCTAAGATATTCGCCATGTTATTGCCCGGCAACCTGAACATAAACCATCCGAAGCTGGCTCAATGTCTCAGTCAAAACCTTTTCTTCCTGCTCTGTAAGATTCCCCTTCGTCTTGACTTCAAGAGTTTCCAGCATATCGATATTATATTTAGCAAGCCCAAGGTCAGGCTCTCTGTCATCCTGTCCCTCAACATTCAAAACACCCATAGCATAAAACGCCTGCGTTGTAAGCAGACTCACCAAAGCCGCAAAGTCACCCTTCGGAAAAGGTCCATGACCTTTCTCTTGTTTTGCTTTCTCTTGTTTTGCTTCTTCAACTTTTTCTTCTTCAGCTAATTTTTCTTTATCTTTCTTAGCTTCCTCTTTCCAGTCGTCATCAACGATAATTTTTTTCTCTTCTTCAGCCATTTCAAATTCCTTTTTATTTACGGTAATTTTTCATACTTCTATCGACATCTCGCTTCTGCTGTTTTGCTGCCAGACTCTGTCTCTTATCGAATTGCCTTTTACCCCTTGCCAGCGCAATCTCGACTTTTGCCAGCCCCCTGCTGTTAAAATAAATCTTCAAAGGCACAAGTGTAAAACCTCTTTGCTCAAGCTTAACCCGAATCTTTTTCAGCTCCGCACTGTGCAGCAAAAGCTTTCTTTTCCGCAAAGGCTCATGATTATCATAACTTGCCTTATCATACTGAGTAATACTGGCCCCCACAAGCCAGCACTCGCCGCTATTATCAAGCCTGGCATAAGAACCGTTCAAATCCCCCATCCCCAACCGCAGTGATTTAACCTCCGTCCCCAAGAGACTCACCCCAGCTTCAAACTTTTCTACAAGCTCAAA
>CAYZEH010000131.1:2075-7656 GCA_964477135.1 uncultured Pirellulales bacterium
AAAAACCACTGGTGCACCGCAGCAGCTATCACCCATATACCAAAGCTGACACCAAGCACCAGACTTATAGGCCATCTTTTATGAAAACACAACAATGCTGCCCCAAAAAACAACATACTAGGTCCGATCCCCCACAGCGCAGCTTTGCAATAGCGTTGCATAATAATGACATCACCCCCGCTATCGCCATAAACCCAAAGCATAACAACAAGCCCCGTCAACGGCATAACCGCAATGAGCCCTGCCAGCGAAGGCATCTTTTTACCTATCTGCCCACACAAAATTATAACCGCTATGCTTATCGCTAACTTAATCGCAAACCGCATATCACATTATTTCCTGAAAGTAATTATTACTTAAGAAACCGTATCGCTATCGGATAATGATAAGCCTTGCCCTCACTGGACTTCACCGATGCAATAATAATAAATATTACATGCATCAACATCAAAACCGGAATTATCACAGCACCAATAAAAATTATGCAAAGCAAAAAGCCGGCAAGCAAATAGATCATCAATGACATCTGGTAGTTAAGGATCTCTTTCAGCTGCTCGTTAATAAACTTATGCTCATCTTTTTTAAGCAACCAGATAATCAAAGGCACCCAAAAACCTATCAGCCCCAAAAGATGCGCCAATGTTACCATATTGATGGCATCCTGCGGCAAAGACTCATCAATTGTGGCTTCTTTACTTGTGGATTCATCGGCTTTTGCTTCTGTCAAGACTTTCTCAAATTGCCCCTGGTTTTCCTGCTCAGGCTGCTCTTTAGGCGACTGCCCTGAATCAACATTTTCGTTATCTGTCATAATTCGACTCCGAGTAAATAATAATATTCGCATAGCTTTTCTATCATAATCAATACTCATCCGCAAGAAAAACATATCCAATCGCCGAAATAAATAATAAACTAAAAACAAGTAAATGGAACTTAATATGAACGCTTCTGCTAATATTAAAATGGCATTACTGCTGACAACCATCGCTGGTTCTGCAACGCTCATCGGTGCAGCAATTGCCTATTTTATCAAAAAACCACGCCTAAGCTATCTCACCTTCTCTCTCGGCTTCTCCGCAGGTGTTATGATATACATCTCATTCATGGAACTGCTCACAGGAGCTATCGACGTCATAGGTCAACCATTCGCAGTATTAGCCTTTTTCATTGGTATGTTTTTCATCGGAATAATTGATTTTTTCATCCCGGAATCAGAAAATCCCGACCACTTCAATAATCTCAAAGGCCCACACAAAAAAACACTCCTGGATAAAAAACTGCTCCGCGCATCAATGATGACCGCTTTAGCAATAGGAATCCACAATTTCCCTGAAGGTCTGGCAACTTTCGGAGCAACTCTGACCGATACAAAACTTGGCATCTTCATCGCAATAGCAATAGCGATTCACAACATCCCCGAAGGAATCTCCGTCTCAATGCCAATCTTTTACGCCACCGGAAACAGAAACAAAGCTTTCTTCTTCTCTGCAATTTCAGGCATGTCAGAACCGCTCGGCGCACTGGTAGGCTATGTGATTCTGAGACCTTTTCTTTCACCGAATTTATTAGCTGCACTGCTGGCATTTGTCGCAGGAATAATGATCTATATCTCAGTAGATGAACTGCTCCCCATGGCCCACCGTTATGGCCACAGCCACACCGTCATCACCGGAATAATCTCTGGAATGATTATAATGGCAGTAAGCTTGATAATGCTCTGACTTACTTCACCGCAAGCCTGTTGTATTCCATCTCAAACTTAACCTTATGCTTAACCTCTTCCTCCGCAAGTCGCATAAATACCTCACGCAGTTCCAAATCGCTCGTTGCTGTTACATATTCTATATAAAGCTGAAACGCAGCATCCTCCTTCTGGATCGCCATGATCAGTGCCTCTTTATAACTTAGATTGAACCCGGATTCAACTTCAATATCTATATCAACATCTTCCCGGGGTTTGATAACTTTGCCGATTTTCATTATTTCAAGCTCTAACCTGTTCCTGTGCTTTATCTCGTCATTTGCAAGCTGACGAAAAACATCCCGACCTTTTTCGTCCGAAATAAGTTCTGCAACAGTAGAATAGAATCGATATGCTTCTATTTCCTTTTCGACTGCCGTTTCAAGTATATTTGCAACCTTTTCGATATCAGCCATAACAGTTCCTCTTTATATAAATATATCCGTCGATTCACACTCTATTATAACAATTCCCCGCAAGACATAAAGTATTAAAAACAATAATTGTAATTTGTCGCACTTAAGCGTACAATCCTTCAAAACAGCAACAATCAGGAGAATAAAATGAACAAACTATCTGTCTCAAAAGCATGTACTGTCATATTAATATCAATAATAATGTCAACCCATTGTTTTGCAGGAACAAAAACTATGATTGAGACCATAGGAAATAAATACTTTACTGTAAAGATCAAAAACCTCGGCGCCGAGCTGACCAGCATAAAAAGCAAAACCACAAACATAGAATACCTCTGGCAAGGCAAAGCCGATATCTGGTCAGGTCAATCACCACTGCTGTTCCCATTTGTAGGAAGACTAAACAAAGGCCAATACAAACTCAATGGCCAAATATACAAAATGTCCAAACACGGCTTTGCGATGAACAAACAATTCAAAACCATAGAAAAATCCAAAGACTCCGTGACAATGCTGCTGACCGACGACGTTGAAACAATAAAAATATATCCCTACAAATTCTCCCTCAAAGTGAAATACACCCTCAAAGGCCAAACCCTCAGCGTCTCATACATCATAGAAAACCAAAACGACGAAACAATGTACTTCTCAATCGGAGGCCACCCTGCTTTTAATTGTCCAATCGCAAACCAAGGCCAATTAAATGACTACCGACTTCAGTTCGAACATAAAGAAACCGCTAACTGCTGGAAATTGCAGGACGAAACACTCAGCAGAATAATCAAAAACTACCTCGACAACACAAATACCATACAACTGACTGAAGAAACCTTCAACGATGACGCCCTGATCTTTAAACACCTGAAATCAGATTCAATAAAAATAGTAAGTGACAAAACCGACCACTATGTAAAAGTTGACTTCCCGAAATTCCAGCACCTCGGCATCTGGAGCAAACCAGGACCATCGGGTTACGTCTGCATAGAGCCGTGGTTCGGCCACGATGACAACAAAGGCTTTGCCGAGGATATATCAAAAAAAGAGGGCATCCAGTCAATAGACTCTAAAAAAACTTTCAAAGCAAAATTCAAAATAACCTGCAAATAACCTGAAATTGTTGGATTTATGTGGTCAGAAGTTTACTCAGCATATTAAAAATGCCCCCTGAATTTGAATCACATGACCATTTATGGTATAATGAGTGTTCGGAAATATCATGCATGGAGGCAGGGTTTAAAAATATAATATTAAATTTTAAATCAGCGATTTTATAGCTTTCGCTATATAAGCGTTGTTTTTATGAGTAAGAAGGAGAAATGTGATGAAAAAACAAAATGTTACCAAACTTGTAATTTTTACAATCTTTTTATGCTGCATTAATATGGCAATCGCAGTAGATGAACAAACTGCTACACCAGAACAAATCAGGAAACTGCAGGATATAGAAGAACAAATTGCCGCTGAACAACAGCTCATAGAAAATCGTTACGAACAACAGATCGAAATACTGTTAAACTATGCTGAGGACCGAGCAAAAAAATTAGACACTTCTTACAGAATGCTCTGGATTAAGTATTATGACATGATAAAAGATACGCCCGCCAAAGATGACTATCTTTTAACTTCGAGAATTTGGCCAAGAGCAAATTTAGCAGCTCCTAAAATAAATATACTTAGAGAGAAAATGATCAATTCGTATTCTCTATACAAAGCCCCTGTTTTTCTGCTCGATAGAAATGCACGCGATTTTGTCGCATATATAGCAAACAATAGTAATTATGGAAGTTCTATTTCTTTACTAAGAAGCCAGGCTCGCGAAGTTCTTAAAGTTATGAACAATCTGCAATCACAATTATCACGCCACCAGGAATATAGACAGCGTGCATTAGCAAATTTAGATGAAAGAGAACAGAGCCTAAAAAAGGACGTACTCACGGAAGCACCCTCTGCCCAGCAGCAACCAAAGGGCATAGTAAGTGCAACTGTGTATGTTGAAGAAAACTGGCTCGCAATGGTTGGTGACAAAGTTGTGCATGAGGGAGACACCTTAGGCAAGGTTAAAATCCTGAAAATAGATGAAAAGAAAGTTCAGTTTAAAAAGAACCGTCAGACATGGACACAGAAATTAGGTGAAAACCAGGAAGCTCTCTGGCAATAGCTGTCAATGTGATTTAGCATAATCAGTAAGTACCCTGATATTTTCTTTTGGCGTAGTTCTGGTTATTTCACAACCTGCAGCAACTATATACCGATCGCCTGCCTGATGGTGACATTTTTCCAAAGCTTCGTATATCTGTTTCGGCGTTGAGTCCTGCAAAACCGCAACCGGATTAAGATTGCCCGCCAATACCTGACCAGGGCCGACCTTTTCTCTGGCAAATAACATATCAACAGGATAATCGACATCAACTATCTCACAGCCGAGCTTTTTTATAGACTCAAGTAAATCAGTTATGTTGCCGCAAATATGAAGCCTTACCCGCGACCCCATCTCATGAATACCGTCAATAAGCCTCTTCTCATAAGGGAAAACAAATTCTTCATAAAACTCAGGCCCGATCAACGATGCCACTGCGTCACCAACACCTATAATATCAACGCCGGCTTCTATTTGATATTTTGCAAACAAAAGCCCCATCTCCGTGCAGAACTCAAAAAGATCACGCACAAAATCAGGATCTTCATAAAAATCCATCATTATATTTTTTGTTCCGCTAATACCCCGAAGATCCGCTCCTTCTGCGCAAGGCCCTTCTACCCAGCCTTCAATGATCCTATCATCGCCAAGTTTTTGTTTAAAAAGAGACGCCGCCTTAACCCTGTCGTGCATTCTTCCTCCGCCAAGTACATCCGGAACAACCAATCCTGCAAGTTTCGTCTTGTCCGCAAGCAAAGGATTCTGATTATCGATAGCAGGAGGACTGTCAGGCTTAAATATAATAGAAGCCCCGCAATCAGCAGCTTCTCTGCCTGGGTCAGATATACAACTCACATAATCGAATTCAAATTCTTCGACCACCTCTAACTGCCCTTCAACCAAAACATTATGATCGTTAGCGTAATCGTAGTATTTTTTGCCGACAAGGTCACAAGCCAGCTGCATCGTTATAGGCATCAAAGGCAGATGATCCGTATCTTTGCCCTCAAACGCGCTAAGAACTCTCTCTTTGCTGCTTAACATTTTTAACAAACCCTTTATTTTAAAAGGCTCTGAGATATCTAACTGTACTACTCACACTTGAGTTTTACCGTTTATCCGCGGGTATCCCGATATACATCGGGATCTTACCCTGAAGGGTATAATGTTCGTTTTGCTAATCATATTCCGCGGCATCTTCATCCTGCAGAAATTCCTTAGCATACCCTTCACATTTTTGCATATCACTTGTCAGCCATTTGGATTGTAAAAAATCCTCATACCATT
>CAYZEH010000132.1:0-7598 GCA_964477135.1 uncultured Pirellulales bacterium
TACCCTTCAGGGTAAGAAATGTCCGTGAATAAATCCGTAACTTGTTATTTTTAAGTTATTTACCCGTGGATAAACGGAATACGGAGAGCCGCGATAGCGAAAATTCAATTGGAATCAGTATATTAAGTTTTTTGTTGCAAAAAGAAGCGTTTTAATTGAAAATGGTAGTCATACGGATAAATTATAAATTAAAAATGTTAAGTTGAGATTAGTTGAGCATGGTTTTTACCTTACAACGATATATATTTCGTGAATTGTTCAAAGTTTTTGTGCTTGCAGTGGTAGCATTGACTCTAATGCTGAGCATTGGGATGATATTGAGACCTGTACAGGAATATGGTGTCGGTCCGAAGCAGGTTATTCACCTTATAGGTTACTTTCTGCCTATAACGCTGACTTTCATTTTACCTTTATCAGCATTGTTTGCCTCATCGCTGGTATATGGTCGATTCGCGGCTGATAATGAGCTGACAGCATGCAAAGCAAGTGGAATAAGTCTGACGACTTTGATATATCCGGGGCTTTTCCTTGCTATTATTGTTGCTATTGCAAATCTGGTGCTTAGTTTTCATGTTATGCCGGTATTTGTCAAACGTGCGGTAAAATCTACCCAGGCAGATGCTAAGCAGATACTTTTCAGAAATATTCAGAGAAGAGGCTATTTTGAAATGCCGCCTGATGAAAAGTTTCTTATTTACGCCGACATAGCAGATTCGAAAACCGATACACTTTCGGGTGTGATAATCGTCGAACGCAAAGGCAATTCCATCAAAAGCATTATTACCGCTGACGGAGCAAAAATACATTTTTTGGTGCATGACAATTTCAATGAAGTCCAGATAAAAGCCTATAATGTGTACCAAATGGGCAGTGAAAAAGAAGGTGGTTTTTATTTTGGATCGGTCCCTATAACAAGAGAGTTTGGGTCCTTGATAGATGATGATATAAAATTCAAGAAATTAGATGAGATCAAAAAAATTCAGAAAGATATGATGTTGTTTCGTCCTATTGAAAAACTTGCCAAGGAAACATACTCTCAATTTGTCACGGAACTACTGGCACAGGATATTTGCAATGAATTTGAAAAAGATGCCAACAACCCTTATATTCTTCGAGGCGAACCCAACAACGCAAGCTTTACAGCTGATTTGTGCAGTGTTACCGAAGAAAATGCCGTAGAACTTTCCGGCAATGTTCAAGTAAGAGAATTTGACGCAGTCAACGGCAATACCTACAGGACTCTTACATGCTCTAAGGCCCTTTTGAGAATAGAAGGCAATGAGCTCGCTCCGACCTTGAAGCTGGACCTCAACAATCCGCAATATAAACTCAGTAACGGTATTATTGGGCTTTCGCCACGACAGATTATTCGCGGTTTGTTTGTACCTGAAGCTGTTGATAAGCAATTTACTACTGAAGATATTATCAAGGCTATAAGCCCAGCTACTACGGCAAAGGCTTTGGCTAAAACGTCTCCGCGACTTCGTTCTCTACAGGCAAGATTGCTCAGGAAAATACTCAAAACCCAGATAGGGATAACAGCTGAAACTAATGCGAGACTTGTTTTTGGTATCGGATGTGTGCCTTTGATAATGATCGGCATCGCTTTTGGAATCATTAAAAAAGATGGCCACCTGCTAAGTGCATTTGGTATCAGCACAATGACAGCGGCGGTACTTATTGTGTGTATAATGACGGGCAAAAATATAACGAAAAACATCGGATATGGAAATGACGTGAGTAATATAAACCTCGGTGTGATGATAATGTGGAGCGGGCTGATATTTCTGGTTGCCACAGGAGCATTTATTTACCGGAAACTGCTTAAAAATTAATGCTATAACAGGATTTTTATGAAAATATTAGACAGGTACATTGCTAAAAGTTTTCTGACGGGTTATTTGATATCCTTCTGCGTTCTTATTGGATTGAGAATAGTAGTTGATCTGTTCGTAAATCTTGATGAATTTGCCGAACATGCTAATACGGGAACATTGGCTGTCATAAAAAATATTCTGATTTATTATGGTTTGAACTGCACACTATATTTTCGCGATTTTGCGGGGATGATAACTGTTGTAGCAGCGACTTTTTCTCTGGGTAAGATGATGAAGGCCAATGAGCTTGTTTCGGTAATGGCCTCCGGAGTAAGCTTGAAGAGGGTTATCATGCCTATTATAATTTTATCTCTTCTACTGACTGGGCTTCTGGTAATCGACCAGGAGTTGATAATACCGCCTTTAAGTGATAAGCTTGTGCGAAGTCAGGATGATATTCCCGGTGAAGAAGTGATTGATATCCAATTTCTTGCCGACGGTAATGGTTCACTAATTTGCTGTCAGAGGTATGATGTCTCGACAGCGACAATGACCAAACCTACTATAATTATCAGGAAAAAAAAATCTGATTCGCCGATATTAGATACTATTGGAAGAGTTGATGCCGACAAAGCTGTCTACAATCCACAAACCGGTAAATGGGACCTCACCAGGGGTATATTTACGAGAAAAGGCGGTCAGAAAGACTCACAGCCGATTATAAGCTATACAAGCGATCTGAAAGCTAAAGATATTCCTGTAATGAGAAAATCTAAAAATAAATCGCTGCTCAGTTCAAAACAGCTTGGGGTTCTGGCGAGACAGCCTGGGAAAATAAAAGACCTTCCTCAACTTTACAGCCAAAAACATTTTCGCATAACGGACCCGATCATTAATTTTATTATGCTTATGATATCGCTGCCTATTCTGGTATGTCGCGATCCGCGAGAGATGAAATCGGCGATAATGGTAAGTTTTGCGGCCACATCAGCATGTTTTATAATGACTTTTGCGTGCAAGATGCTCTCGACCGAAACATTTTTCAATACTAACACAATCAGACCTGAAATATGGGCATGGCTTCCTGTGTTTGTATTTTTGCCTATAGCCTTCATTGAGTTTGATTCGATGAAGACCTGATAGTTAACACCGCAGCATGCACATCTCATACTTGCTGTACATCTGATACAGTTTAACTAATTTTTAAGCGACTTGGTTTGAGATTTTATGAACTCACGTACCTGACGGTTTGTCCGGACGCTGCACCACTGTTGGCCGCACATCGTGCAATAATCCGCGGTAGGAAGTTCTTTAACGCCCGATTCTTTGCAGGATTCTTTATGCATTCTCTCAGCTGTTTGCGGGTCAAGAGATTCAGCGATGTGGGTTTTCCAATCGAGATTTGCCCTTGCGATGCTGAGCTTTTTGTCACGGTCGGCTGAGCCTTTGAATCCCCTGGCAACATCGCCTGCATGGGCTGCGATTTTGGATGCTATTACGCCTGCTCTGACGTCATCGCAGTTAGGCAAACCAAGGTGTTCTCTCGGAGTGACATAACACAAAAATGAAGCGCCATAATAAGCAGCGGCTGTTCCTCCGATTGCTGAGGTTATGTGGTCATAGCCAGGAGCGATATCTGTTACTAACGGGCCCAGAACATAAAACGGCGCACCGTTACAGAGTTTTTGCTGAATTTCCATATTGTATTGTATCTGGTCGAAAGGTACATGCCCCGGACCTTCGACAAAGACCTGACATCCTTTTTCCTGAGCACGGGTGGTTAGTTCGCCGAGTGTTTCGAGTTCTGCGATCTGTGCTTTGTCGGTAGCGTCGGCGATGCAACCAGGTCTGAGACCGTCGCCGAGAGAAAAACAAACATCGTATTTGACCATAATATCACAAAGCTCATCGAAAAGGTCGTACATTGGGTTTTGTTTGTTGTGAGTGAGCATCCATTTTGCGGATAATGCGCCGCCCCTGCTGACGATACCGGCAACCCTGCTTTCTAATAAAGGCAAATGTTCTTTAAGCAATCCCGCATGGATAGTAAAGAAATCGACACCTTGCTTGGCCTGGGTTTCGACAACTTCGAGTATCTTATCGTAGCTGACATCTTCAACATCCCTGCCTTCGATAACCTGGTATATGGGGACAGTGCCGAAAGGAAGCGGACAATTGGCGATGAGTGTTTCGCGGGTCTTATCGAGATTGCCACCTGTGCTGAGATCCATTATCGCATCAGCTCCGGCGTCGATAGCGACTTGCATCTTTTTAACCTCTTGCTCTACAGACGACTTTACACTGCTTGCACCGATGTTAGCGTTGACTTTTACTGAAAGCACCCGACCTATACCTACGGGCGTTAAGTTCTGATTTATACGAAGATTATTTACAGGCACTACTACCCTACCGGCAGCAAGCTCATCACGGATGAGTTCTGCGCTGACATTTTCCGCTTGCGCTACCGCTTTGACTTGTTCGGTAATAATTCCTGCTTTCGCCTGTGCTAATTGAGTTGTCATCTTTCTAACTTTCTTTCAAAATAAAAAAATCGCTTCGTAAAAAAGCGATTTTAAAAATAATCAACTTAAATTTTGTCAACTAATCACTTTCCTACGCAGGTTTGTAAGCATTAAGCTACAGCCTGATCAGGTTCCAAGGGTTTTTCTCAGGCTTTAACAGCCACCCCTAGTGAACAATTTGATTATATTGTATTAAAATGCTTCGTCAAGGTAATTTGCTCCGCAAAAATCAACCAAGGCAAGGGCCATGCGGACAGGATTTGCTTAATACTTCGCAGCCGGTTTCTGTTACCAAGACGTCATCTTCGATCCTGATGCCTAATTTTCCGGGGATGTAAATTCCCGGCTCTATGGTTATAATCTGCCCGACTTTTAGAACTTCTTTGTTTAAAGGCGACAGGGATGGTTTTTCGTGTATCTCAAGTCCTGTTCCATGCCCTGTGCCATGGCCATAAACGGGAAAATCTGCCTTGGCGATTATTTCTCTGGCTACTTTATCGACGTCGACTATTTTTTCACCCGCTTTAACCGCTTTTATAGCTTGTTCTTGAGCATAGCAGCAAACTTCATAGGCTTTTTTGTAAAGCTTCGATACTTTGCCTGTTGCGTAACATCTTGTAAGGTCACTACAGTAGCCTTGCACTTTAGCACCGAAATCAATAAGAATTGTATCGTTTTTTTTCAGCTTTTGGTTTGTAGGCTGATGATGAGGCTGTGATGCATTAGCGCCGAAAGCAACTATCGTATCGAAACTGTTAACTGAAGCGCAGTTGTGAATTTCATAATCGATTATCGCTGCGAGCTGAGCTTCGGTGATACCCGGCTTTATTTGCTTTAGTGTTTTTGCGAGGGCTTTCTTCGCAACTGTTATTGCTTTTCTCGTTGCGGAAAGCTCTATCGAGTCTTTAGTTTCTCTGCATGATTCTACTAAGCCGTCAACGGGTTTTATTTTTGGTTTAATTTTCTTTTTTAACGCTTTGAAATCTGATATTGAAGTTGAGCTTTCCAGAGCTGGTGTTTTTACGGATTTGTATTTTTTCAGCAGTGATAAAATCGCATACGGCATCGATTTTTTTCGTTCGATAACTTTGCAGTATCGACATTGTTTTTGTGATTGCTCGGTGTATCTGCTGTCAGTGATGAGATAGACCGCTCTTTTAAAAACAACCACCCAGCTATCGTCGCCGAGAAATCCGGTAAGATAAGTTACGTTTGCAACGGCTGTAACAATAAGACAATCGAGATTTTTTTCTTTCAGAAGAGACTGTAACTTTTTAACACGTTTTTCAATAACAGCAGAATCCATGAGTGTTCCTTTTAATCGGTATCCAGAGCTGATTCTGCGACGTTTTTATATTCTGAGCCACAGTGTTGGCAGTACGGCAACAGCGTATGGCGAACATTGCCACAGCTTTGACACTTATGGTAGAGTTTGCTGCCGCAGGACGGGCAGCTATAGGGCTGCTGATCTGATATATCAGCACTTGAGTTGACTTGCAGAAGTATTTTTTTACCGAGGCCACCAATATATTGCAACGGTCCCGTCCGGATTGGTTTATTACAGACCGGACAGAGGCATTTATCATACGATTGCTGATACTGCTTGATGAGTAAATCTTTTTTCGGCGCAATAACCATTTTTATCATGTAAAACAGCAGTCGCAGAACAATTACGATAACTACAAAAATTGCAACATATTTAAAATATGGCTGAGGGAAATACTTATGGGCAACAACCGCAATCTTTATGAATGACGATATAAATGCCGCCCAGACCAAGGGCCAATAAGAACTTGTGCGATATTTCATAAAAATAACTGAGAATACAAGGAAAACCGGCAAAAGAAATACCAGTTTTATCGCAGCAACTTTCCATCGGTGTTTGTCCCGTAATTGATTGTACTCCTGGAAATATTTAGATTCCAAAAGTTTGATTTTGTCGTTCAACTCGGTTAGCTCCTGCTGCTTAGCTTGGCGTTGTAAGGTCAGTTCACTAATCTGTTTATTCAGGAGCTGGTCCCGATTTTGATTATCAAGAAATGTAGACTGAGCTTTGTTAAGTGTTTGGTGGCTTTTTTGAGGAAAGCTTACCCCCTTTTCAATACCCTGACTCTGAATTGCAAGAAGCTGATTAATGGTATTCTGTAAACCATCCGTGCTTTTTTTAAGATTTCTAAGTTGTTCATTTAATGTCCGGATATTGCTATTGAGTTGATTGATATCCTTATCTAACGATTTTTTGTGCGTGTCCAGAGACACTTCGATATATTTCCCACGAATCTGCTGGCGGTCCGGGCCTTTGAGATGACCGATATCCTGCTCAATAAAGCTCAACAGCCAATACATAAGCACACCCAGAGCCACTGAGAGTACAAAAATGAAAAAACGAACACCCCACGTACCCTTTGTTTTTTGTTTTGATTCCACTGTAATACTCCTTTAATTATTTACAGCAAGCTGCAACTGCGGTTAACTATAACTACCCTGCTGATATAAGACAAGTTTCAAATAAGATTTACAGTTTAAAATCGCCTCAATAACTAAAATAAGCCGGATATTGTCAGCTCAAGAGTAAGTTTTTGTTTTATAGCCTTGTCTATAAAGCCTGCTGTTATTACAATACACCATCTTAATTAGTTGATATTGACTTTTTGTAATTTTATTGAGTACATAATATGCTTTTACCGATTCGAACAAGTATCCGTCCAAGACAGACACCTTACGCTAATTACGCGTTGATCATCCTGAACGTTATCGTCTTTCTGCTTACATATGCACCCCATTACACCGGCATGGGACGCACTGTTACCCCTTTAAGGCAGGCAGCCGATGCTTTGATGCTGACACCATCGCATCTGCACTTGTGGCAGTTTATTACATACGCATTTTTGCATGCCAGCGTATTACATATTGCCGGTAATATGTTCTTTTTGTTTTTGTTCGGTAACAATGTTAACGGCAAACTGGGTAATATAGGATATATCTGTTTTTATCTCGCAGGTGGGATATTCAGCGGGATAGGACATATTATGGTAGGCGGAGGCAATGTTCTCGGGGCAAGTGGAGCAGTGGCTGCTGTCACTGGTGCATACCTCGTATTATTCCCGCGGACTTTAATCACAATTATTTACTGGTTCATCTTCATAGGAACTATGGAAGTACCAGCGTTGTTTTTTATAGCATTTAAAATGATATTCATCGATAATATGTTAGCTCGAGATCCATCTCATCTCGTCGCTTACGATGCACACCTTTCAGG
>CAYZEH010000133.1:0-7541 GCA_964477135.1 uncultured Pirellulales bacterium
TGCTTATGCGTCTGCGGAATGTATGGATCGTTATAATCGACCTTAGCACCTTTATTACGCAAAAGCTCGATAAGCTCAAGCGAAGGCGATTCACGAACATCGTCAATATCTTTCTTGTACGCCAAACCAAGCACAAGTACCTTCGAGCCTTTCAAGCTTTTCTTATTGTCATTCAAAGCTTCCATCACACGATGAATAACATAGTTTGGCATATCTGTATTTATTTCACCAGCCAGCTCAATAAATTTCGTTGGCATCCCATACTGACGCGCTTTCCATGTCAGATAAAACGGGTCGATTGGAATGCAATGTCCGCCAAGGCCGGGACCAGGATAAAAAGCCTGGAATCCAAAAGGCTTACTGCTCGCCGCCCGAATAACCTCCCACACATCAATACCCATTTTATCAAAAAGCTGTTTAAGCTCATTTACCATCGCAATATTAACACAGCGATATGTGTTCTCAAGTATCTTAGCAGCTTCGGCAACTTCACACGAATCAACAGGCACCAATGTCTCGATTGCATATTTATAAATCTCAAGAGCAAGCTTCAACGAAGCCTTATCATATCCGCCAACTACTTTGGCTATCGTACCTGTGCGGAAATGCTTATTACCGGGATCCTCACGTTCCGGCGAATAAGCCATATAAAAATCTTTACCTGCCTTCAAACCAGAAGTCTCCAATATAGGAAGCATCAGCTCTCTTGTCGTACCCGGATACGTCGTACTTTCCAGTACAACAAGCTGACCTTTTCGCAAATATTTTGCGATAGTCCAGCAAGTTTGCTCAACATAAGTCATATCAGGTTCACGGTTTTCTGTCAAAGGCGTAGGAACACAGATCAATATCGCATCAGGTTTGGAAAGCCCCACCATATTACAGGTCGCCTTGAACTTTTTAGTAGCTATCATTTTTTTTACCTGCTCATTAGGTAAAGTTTTAAGAGGACTTCTGCCTTTATTGATCCGACCTACATTTACTGTATTCACATCAAAACCGGTTACTTTAGCTCCACCAAAGCAAAACTCCCTCGCAAGAGGCAATCCAACATAACCGAGACCAACAATTCCTACATGCGGAACTGTTTTTTGATTTTTTTTAACAGCTTTTCCTGCCATACAAATATCTCCAAAAGTTTTTTAGACAATCATCCTATCCTTTAAAATCGACTATCTGCCGATAGAATGATATTCAACACCTTGTTTCTTTATGTAATTTGGATCATAAAGATTTCGACCATCAAAAATTACAGCTTTTTTCAGCTTAGATGTAATCTGATCAAAATCCGGATTCCTGAATTCCTGCCAGTCTGTAAATATTACCAAAGCATCAGCACCTTCAAGAATCTCGTAGCTCTGTTTGCTCATTTCAACTCTATCGCCTAGTTTCTTCTTCGCCTCATCCATAGCCTCCGGATCATATGCCCTGACTTTCATGCCAGCTTTAAGAAACTTCTCTATACAATATAATGCAGGAGACTCCCTTACATCATCTGTTTTTGCTTTGAACGCAAGTCCCCAAATCGCTAATGTTGTTCCTTTGGCTTTATCACCAAAATAGTTCAATACTTTATTGGCAAAATGATCATGCTGACGAATATTGGCGTCCTGGGTAGCACTGACAACACTCATCTCACAACCTGCTGCTTCACCAATGTGTATTAGCGCTCGAACATCTTTTGGGAAACAACTACCACCAAAGCCAACGCCTGGGAACAAAAACGCATTACCAATCCTGCTGTCACTGCCAACTCCAGCTCTGACGCTTTCAACATCAGCGCCAACCTTCTCACATAAAAAACTGATCTCATTCATAAATGAAATCCTCGTTGCGAGCATAGAATTCGCTGCGTACTTACTAAGCTCAGCACTGGCAGGATTCATAAACAATATTCTGCTCGATTTACGCATAAACGGCGCATATAGCTGTTTCATTATTTCTCTTACAGCCGGGTTAGTCGTACCAATGATAACCCTGTCTGGCTTCATAAAATCTTCAACCGCTGAGCCTTCTTTAAGAAATTCAGGATTGCTGACATAATCAAAAGGCTTCTCTGTTTTAGCCTCCATCAAATCACTAACTTTTTTATGAGTCCCAACCGGAACAGTACTCTTAGTGACAATAATCCTGTAATCATCCATCAGTTCCGCAACACTTTCAGCAACTTTCAAGACTGCGGAAATATCCGCAAAACCATCATCCGAACTTGGAGTACCAACTCCAATAAAAATTAACAAAGAATCATCAACACCTTGTTTAAGGTCCGTAGTAAATGTTAACCTTCCAGCTGCAACATTATGCTTAACGATCTCGGTTAAACCAGGCTCATAAATCGGAATAATACCATTTTCAAGGTCAGCTATTTTTTTCTCATCATTATCAACACATATAACATGATTGCCGCCTTCTGCTAAGCATGCCGCAGCTACTAACCCAACATATCCTACACCTACCACAGTTACTTTCATCTTTTTACTTTCAATTGAAAAATCTATCGAATTTTATAAACTCTTAGTAAATTCAAATTTCTATAATCTACAATCAAAACATACTATAGCTGGACTTCGTCCCCGTCAGGTACAAAAATAAAATCGCACGAACCGAAAATATTTTTCTTACACGGACCGATAATTATCTTCAAATCAATACTCTATTGAAGCCATATCGACAAAATAATACGCCAACTTACTTACAAATATGCAAAATTAGAGCCTTTCTCTTTAGATTAGACAACATTTTCACTACAGACATGCATATTGAAAATAATTACCTGTCAAAATTTCCTCAAAAATCAGTTTCTTCAACTCTTTCTACAATTTGAAAAAGAACCTCTGCCTTAACAAAATCGTACTTTTCCAATAAAAATTCCGGGCAATATCCATCAATAGGTGAAACCACGTACGCTGACTTTGCTAAAATCTTCTTTTTAATACTACTTTCATCGAATTTTCTCAGATTATCAATGCTGCCATGGCCGGAAACAATTGTTACGTCTTTTCTTTTATTTAAAACTCCCTGAGCTAATAACAATGGATAAGCCGTCGTCCCATCTGCAAAAATAATTGCATCTTTCTGAGCTATCTCAAGAGCCTCAACGGCAAATCTTTCCGCGCCTCTATAGCCCGTTTTCCAGGGCTGAAGAAAAAATTTATAATCATCACGATAAGGCAACACTCGTTTAGTACCAATCTTCAAATCGACAGCCTTAGCAACCTTAGGCAAAACAGCATATACCGGCACCGGTATAAAACAGCTTAAAAAAACCAATACCAACAAAAGTTTGCCTTTAAACTCATTGGTAACTATTTTCACACCAGCCGCTATAAAAACAGAAACCATCATATAAAAAGGAATAAAAAACGCATATCGGTCAACGATCGTATATCGAGATGCAAAGATTAAAAACAATAACATCAAACCAAACAAAATATTCCTGAAACTCTTATAACAAGCCGTTTTATTAACCAGGAAAACACCCGCAAAGAAAAACAGAATATTAGGCGTAGGGAAATTCAACCCCAAAAACATTATGTTCTGTTTTATAATCGCCGGCGTAATCGTCGTATTCAAAACATCATTTGCCCAGCTGTCCCCAAAAGCCGCTGACATTAAAACAGCTTTAACATCACCCGTCGCAACGATATTTTTTACTATCAAATACTCGTAAGGCCCAGCTGCAACTATCCACAACACTATCATCAACACCAACTGCTGAACCTTAAGCTGTTTTTTCACAACCAATACAAGAAAGAAAAAACCGTAACACGCCAATGCTATCGAACCAAGCATGTGAACCGAAACACTTAGCCCGTTAAAAACAACAAGCCAGTAGAGATATTTAATTTTTCTTTCATTAAAATAAAACGCCAGCATTACCAGCTCAGCGGAAAAAAATGCTGCATAAAGAGTATAAGTCTCTGCAATGCTGCCATGTCTCCAGAATGTATGTGAAACCGCCAATGTCACCACACCGACAATCGCAGCGAAATTGTCTTTAAGCCAAATCCGTAAAAACAAAAATAAATTAGCTACCGTCACCGCCGCTGCAATTGCAGAAATCATATTCACCTTAAATGCAAATGCCCCGAACGGAATATACCTGGCTGCTATCGCAATTATATAAAAAAGCGGATGTGAAAGCGCAAGCCCCATCCCGCCTTCAATATCGTTTTGAAAAACACGATACTGAATCGTACCGCTATCCTGCCATAAAAACGAAGGACAACAGCTGACAATAAAAAAACAAACTGACAAAGCAAGTACATAAAAGTATTTACTTTTAAGATCAGATTTTAAGTTTTGTTCAGATTTATTCAATTCGTCACTTAAAAAAACACTCTCAACGATTGGCTCTATACCAATTTATAGTTGCTCTGAGTCCGGTATCAAAATCTGTTTTTGCTTCAAAGCCGACAAGCTCCTTAGCCCTGGAAACATCAAGCATTCTTCGAGGCTGACCGTCAGGCTTGGAACTATCCCAACGAATCCCGCCTTTGAACCCGGTAAGGGCTACAATTTTTTCAACCAGGTCCTTTATGCTTATCTCAAAACCCGCACCGATATTAATAGGTTCAGGGCCATCATATTTTTCAGTAGCAAGAACAATACCCTCAGCCGCATCATCTGCATAAATAAATTCTCTCGAAGCGCTGCCTGTGCCCCAGCATTGGATATAATCGTCGCCGGCATCTATCGCATCTACGCACTTCTTTATCAATGCAGGTATGACATGACTGCTGCTCGGATCAAAATTATCGTTAGGCCCATAAAGATTCACCGGCAAAAGGAAAATCGAATTGAACCCATACTCCTGCCTGTAAGCCTGAGACTGAACCAGAAGCATCTTTTTCGCCAGCCCATAAGGCGCATTAGTTTCTTCCGGATATCCTATCCACAAATCCTCTTCCTTAAATGGAACTGGTGTAAACTTCGGATACGCACAGATGGTTCCGATAGCTACAAATTTCTCCAATCCAAACAATCTGCCCTGCTCAATAAGCTGCACACCTATCATCAGATTCTTGTAGAAAAACTCGCCGGGATGCTCAAGGTTCGCACCAATACCGCCAACAACCGCCGCCAGATGAATAACAACATCAGGCTTCATATCGTCATACATCCTGATAATGTCAGCCTCTTTAACAAGATCATAATCTTCTATGTGGGGAATTAAAATATTCTGACAGCCGCGACGTTTCAGTCTGTCGATAACGTAGCCGCCCAAAAACCCAGCACCGCCTGTAACTACGACTCTTTTATCTTCAAAAAATTCACCCATGGTTATCTCTTGTGATCCTTAAGCAGTTTTTCATTTTCAGCCATTTTCATATCCGATTCAACCATCATCTTCGCAAGAGCTTTAAATGTCACCTTAGGCTCCCAATTTAAAACTTTCTTAGCTTTAGCTGGATCACCCAAAAGCATATCAACCTCTGTTGGTCTGAAATATCGCTCATCAATTTTTACGTACTCTTTCCAATCCAGGTCAAGATGACCAAAGACCTCGTCAAGAAATTCACTCACCGAATGAGTCTGACCTGTTGCAACTATGTAATCATCAGGTTTTTTCTGCTGAAGCATAAGCCACATAGCCTTGATATAATCTCCCGCAAAACCCCAGTCTCTCTTAGCTTCAAGATTACCGAGATAAAGCTTATCCTGCAAACCAAGTTTAATTCGCGCAGCTGCCCGTGTTATCTTCCTCGTTACAAATGTTTCACCTCTTCTTGGTGATTCATGGTTAAACAAAATACCATTGCACCCAAAAATACCGTAAGCTTCCCTGTAATTAACTGTTTGCCAGAAGCTATAAACTTTCGCACAAGCATAAGGACTTCTCGGATAGAAAGGTGTCTTTTCCGTTTGAGGCGTCTCAACTACCTTGCCATACATCTCACTGCTCGATGCCTGGTAAAACCTGATCTTTTTATCACAAGACCGTATCGCCTCCAAAAGCCTCAGCGTACCCAAACCATCAGCATCAACAGTATAAACAGGTATATCAAAACTCACTCTTACATGGCTCTGAGCACCAAGATTGTAAACCTCATCAGGCTTAACATCATTTATAATTGTCGAAAGATTACCGCCATCAGTCAAATCGCCATAAACAAGTTTAAGTTTAGTACCCTGATGCGGGTCTTTATACAAATGATCGATCCGCTCTGTTCCAAAAGTGCTGCTCCTTCTTATAAGCCCCCAGACTTCATAACCTTTCTCTAACAAAAGCTCAGTAAGATAAGAGCCATCCTGCCCCGTAATACCTGTTATTAACGCTTTTTTCATTCGATCAAATCCTTTTTGCTATAGTAAAAAACTCAATCAACTTTTATTTCTAAAACTGTCTATTATTATTTCCAACGTCTGGCTAAGATTTTTTTCCTGCTTCCAGGTGATAGCTTTTTTCAGCTTCTCAACATCAGGCTTCCTTCGCATCATATCTTCAATAACCCTGCCATAAGCTTTTTCGTAATCCACAAAAACTTTCTCACTGCTGCTGCCTGTCATCTCGATAATCTTATCCGCCAAATCTTCGATCGTGATCTCTTCATCAGAACCGATATTGTAAACCTCACCAGCCGCCTCTTTACACTCCATCAAAGAGATCAAAGCTCTCACAAGATCGCCAACATAACAAAAACACCTGCTTTGCTTGCCGTTGCCATAGATAGTGACAGGTTCATTATTCAAAGCTTTCTGCACAAACCTCGGAACAACCATCCCATATTGTCCCGTCTGTCTTGGTCCGATCATATTAAAAAATCTGCCGATTATCACCTCCAACCCAAATTGCTGATAATACGCCAGACCTAAAAATTCATCGATCGCTTTGCTGCAGGCATAAGACCATCTCGACAGACTCGTATTGCCGAGCACAAGATCGTCTTCCTCACAGAACGGTATTTTCTCGCTCTTGCCGTAAACTTCGCTGCTCGATGCGATTATTATTTTCCTCTTATACTTATTGCACAACTCAAGCGCAACTTCCGTCCCTTCAATATTAGTTTTTATCGTATGCACAGGCCTGTCAGCAATCAACTGAACCCCAACCGCCGCCGCCAGGTGATAAACACAATCGCATTTCTCAACCAATCCATCCAAAACTGATTCATCGCGAACATCTGCCTCGTAAAATTCAAAGCTGATATTGCCCTGAAAATCAGCAATATTTTCCAGCCTGCCCGTGCTCAAATTATCAACAACAACAACTTCCTGACCGCTGTTTAAAAGTGCCTCAGCCAGATGCGAACCAATAAAACCAGCCCCGCCTGTAATAAGTGATCTCATATAATATCCGGAATAATAACTGTAATAAAACTAAACACTAATATGCTAAACTATAAAACGCGATCTATCAATACCTGCACTCCGTCCCCGTCAGCTGCAAAAAACAGCTTTTAAGCCTTCGAAAGCATTATTTTCTCTGGTCTTAAACGATTTCTAAGGATTGTCCGAAAAACTCGTTTTGTTACCTAAACATCGGCAAATAAAGAACATAAGCTTTAAAGCAATAACTGTATCAGGATTTTCACAAACAC
>CAYZEH010000134.1:0-7456 GCA_964477135.1 uncultured Pirellulales bacterium
AAGGGCAGGAAGAAAAGATAAGAGAAAATGAACCCCGATGTGCATCGGGACCGAGGGGTGCGGGAAAGTTTCATTTTTAAAATTGAACAGGGAAAGGTTGAGGTTTTATAGGGTTTGGCTGTAGTAAGTCCGACTCCGACGAGCCTGTGCGAGGCCCATTCGCTTACGCGGCTCTGCGTATCTCATCGGAATTATTACTCGGTTTTTTATGGTGGATTGGGAATATTGGTGTGAAAGGTGCGAAAAAGTTTAAAAAGTGTGAAATGTATGAAAAGTGTGAAAAGTGTGTTGGCTGTGGATTGCGTGGATTTCACTGAGTAAAAGGGAAAACTTAAAAAAATTAATCCCGCGAAAGTGTGAAGAAAAGATGAAAATTGTGTAGAAGAAGCGGGCGGACACTAGCTCAAAGAATGAATTATTGAGTTATTACTGACGATATTTTGAATATAGGCAGCAGCAAAGCAATTGCGATCGTACCTATTATCGAACCAAGCACAATTATCATAATCGGTTCAATAAGGGACATAACGCTTCTTATAGAACATTCAAGCTTCTTGCCGTAAAAGATTGATATTTTGTCGCTGACTTCACCCAGTTTACCGCTTTCCTCTCCCGCTTTAAGCATCTGTATAATTCCCGGAGCTACCAGATTGCTATGTTCTGATATTTTTATAGATTCGCTGAGCTGATAACCATCACATATTTTATCTCCGGCATTTGACCACATTTGCTGAAAATAATAATTATCGCAACTACTCTTCATAACATCAATTGTGTCAAGAACATTAACACCGGTATTGAGCATGGTAGACATTATCCTCATACTTCTGGTTATCACAGTATCAATAAACATCGTTCCAATTACCGGTATGCGAATTTTCAAAAAATCGACTGCTTTCTTCCCTGATTTTGTTGATAACCACCAGTAAAGCCCCACTCCACAGAATATCAGCATTGTAACAGTCATTGTCATCTTCTCAGGATTGCCGAGGAATTTGCTGAAAGAGACGAGCATTTGTGTAAGCTTGGGCAAAGACTGACCTTTGGTTTCGTAAATTTTCATAAATCGCGGTAAAACAAAAAACATTAACGTTCCTGTAGCTGCCACTGCCATCAAAGCCATAATAAAAGGATACGTCATTGCTCCCTTTATTTGCTTTTTCGTCTCTTCCTCAAACTCGAGGTAGCCGCTTAAAACAGCCAACATTTCACTCATCTTACCAGACTCTTCCGATGCCTTAACCATACTTATGAACATTGAACTAAATACTTTCGGATACACCCCAAGAGCTCGCGAAAAAGTATCACCGGATTTAACAATTTCGGAAAGATCCTTTAAAACCGATTTAAAACCTGAAGCCTCAAGCTGCTCAATTATAGCATCTAAAGCATCACTAAGTATTACACCACTATCAAGCATTACTGACAACTGAGTAACAAACATTATCAAGTCATCGCTTTTGACTTTGACATGAACTGACCTTGAAACATAATCCGTATCAGTCTGATGTTGTTTTCCCGGGTATGTCTCCAGATCAGATTCACGCCTTAGGGAAGAATTATTAACTTCTATTTTTTGTGTAGTTGACTGTGACACTTTTCAAACCCTGTACAATATTTAACTATTTGCAATTCGCATCACTTCTCCAATAGAAACAATGCCTGCCTTAACTTTTTCCAAACCATCTTCTAAAAGAGACTTCATCCCTTTTTTTTCTGCTTCAACCCGCATCTCTTTAGGATTTACATTTTCATTAATCATTGTTGCTATATCATCATCCAGCACAAATAATTCGTGAACTGCAATTCTCCCTGCATAACCGGTGTTACGGCATTTCTTACAGCCTATACCACGATAATATGTTTCAATTTCACCGCCAATACTGTCAACAGATTTTATTATGTTCTTTGGCGGATCATATTCGCTTTTGCAACTTGGGCATATCTTTCTCACGAGTCTCTGTGCAAGCACCGCAACCAGAGAAGCGCTTGTGAGATAAGAGGCAACACCAAGGTCGAGCATCCTCGTCACTGCTGCAGGTGCATCATTAGTATGCAATGTAGAGAAAACAAGATGTCCCGTCAATGCTGCCTGAATAGAGATATTCGCAGTTTCAGCATCACGAATCTCACCAACCATTATTATATCCGGATCCTGTCTGAGCATACCTCGAAGAGCATTAGAAAACTCAAAACCTACAGTCGTATTCACCTGGAACTGGTTTATATTTGTCATACTACATTCCACCGGATCCTCAACAGTGCATATGTTTACTTCATCACTATTAAGCTCTGCTAACGTAGCATAAAGCGTAGTATTTTTACCAGAGCCAGTAGGACCAGTAACAAGTATTATACCATTAGGTGATTTCATTACCTCACGATACAATTGTAAATTTTTGTAAGTAAACCCCAGAGATTCAAGATTGAAAATTATTTTCTGAGGATTGATAACCCTTATAACCACCTTTTCCCCAAAACTTCCGGGCATAATCGAAACACGCAAGTCTATGGGCTTACCTTCAACAAGAACATGAATACTACCATCTTGCGGGAGTCTTCGCTGAGCAATATCAAGGTCCGCCATAATTTTAATACGTGAAACTATTGCCGAATGCATCTGGAAAGGCGGACGATTTTTTTCGTACATTCTCCCATCGACCCTATACCTTACCCGCAGTCTTTTGTTACCTGGTTCAATATGAATATCACTGGCGTTTTCTCTGACCGCATTAAACAGCAAATAGTTCACCAGCTTAACTACTGGAGATTGCCCCGCTATCTCTTCAAGATTCGTTATATCCTGAGGAATGTTATCTACCAGAGTAAAGTCATCAAGTCCCTCATCATCGATTATATCGTCGATTACAAACACATTTGCATCAGGCAAATATGACTGCAATGTCGACTCTATATCTTTAGGCGTAGCACAAACTATTTGCACCTTACAGCCGCTTAAGCGTTCTATCTCATCAATTATAAATACATTAGTAGGCTCATAAACCGCAACTGTCAAAACATCATAAACCTTGAATAATGGCAGAATTATATGTTCTTCAAGAAAATTTCTGTCAAGCAATTCGACAATTTTAGGGTCGCATATTTTCGGGCTCACCTGTGCATAAGGGACACCATAAGCCTCCGCCAATGCTGAGGCGATCTGGTTTTCGCTGCAATAGCCCATCTCTACCAGCAACTCACCGAGAAGCTTATTATGACCTTTGTTCTTCTGCTCAGCTAATGCGTTTTCAATTTGTTCAGCTGTCACAATCCCATGAGACAGCAAAAGCTGACCAAGCTGTAATCTGTTTTTTGTCGCTAACTGATCCATAAAAAAACTTTTCTCTCAGTTTCTACTGAGATAAATTAAAACAACGACTCAGGCAAAACTCTTTACCGCAGCAGCAAGCTCTGCATAACTGTCAAACGAATCCTCAAGACGAGTCACCTTAAGAATTGTCTTACAGTTATCATCAAGACCGGCAATTCTTAGCTGGCAATTATTTTCATCGCAATAATCCCTAACCCACAAAAGCTTCTCAAGTCCTACACTATCTATAAAAACCACTGCTGCCATATCAAGAACAATACCGCTTTTTTGCTTTGATATTATTTCCTTAATACGATTGCAAAAAGACTCAGCGAAATCTTCGTCAAGTTCACCCTGCAATTCAATAACTGTCACATTATTGTAGTCTTGTGTTTTAAGCTTCATTTTAAAAGTGTCCCAACAGCAGCTGCTCCATAATCTGAAAATTCCTGATTTTGATTCATGTCAGAAAAAGCGTTCTGCATAATATCCCACATCTGATAAATATCACTATCAACAAACACTCTACCGATTTCCTCATCAAACTGAGTGCCTAATCCCTTTTCGATTTCCTCTATAGCCTGCTCGATCGTCATAGCATCGCGATAAACTCTTTTTGAAGTCATTGCATCAAAACTATCCGCCAGACTGATTATCTTACCGATAAAAGGAACTTTGTCGCCGCTCAAACCATTCGGATATCCTTTACCGTCAATTCTTTCATGGTGACAAAGCACACCTTGGACAATGTTACGCATCTGCTTTATCCCGCTTAGAATATTTGCTCCAATAGTAGGATGCCTCTTAATATGGTCAAATTCACTCTCGGTGAGCCGACCAACTTTGCAAAGAACCGATTCTGAAACGCCCATCTTGCCTACATCATGCAGCAAACCTGACAGATAAATTATGTGTATTTCCTCACTATCTATAGGCTGTTTTTCAGCAAGCCTTTCAGCTATCCATTTAGATATAAAGGCTACCCGTTCAGAATGCCCCCTGGTATACTTGTCTTTGGCATCAATACTACTTACAAGCGCTTTCAATGAACCTATAAATAGTTCTTTAAGATCTTTAAAAAGCCTGCTGTTATCAACAAACACCGCACAGCCGTTGGCAACCGAATTAAACAGTTTCATGTCAATACTGTCAAAATCATGCTTATCTAACCTGTTTACGGCAACCATAAAACCTGTAATAGAAGAACCATTTTTCTTAGACTGCCCAGCACCCATTTCGCTGTTGTTTTTGCCGAACAAAGGCACCGCCATAATACTTTTTACATTATCAAGCCAGATATATTTATATGGGGTCTCAACATCACTATCAAGTAAAGCTTCTTTGCCCTGTTTGATTTCTTCTACCAATCTACTATGTAATATAGCTGCCATATTCGAATCTATATCTATAAGCCCGGATCCCGCTGCGAGAACAAGCTGAGGTGAATCATCAATAACCTTCTCCAGCAATACCGCAATTCCCTCAACGTGTACAAGATCAGTCAAACTATCACATGCCATCTGCAAAAAGTTGGAATTATGCTCAGTAACTTTCATATTTGAACTAAGCTTATGCAAAATCGACAATTCTTCATATACATAAGATAACTCACTGCCAATCTTTTCCATCTGGCTTCTGGATACATTATCTACCTGAAATTTTCCCGCAAAAAGTTCAAGTATGCCAGCGAGACATTCTTTGTCAGTTAGTTCGTTCGGGCGATTAGCAGAAGATAATCCGGTTATATCAATATATGCGACAGCTACGTTTTCATATCCTATTTGTAAAACAGTCGCCAGAAAGTTTTCGCCGGAAATTACAATATCGTTGCCGGATTCATATTCTTTTATAATTTCTGCACAGTTATTCTCTATTGCTGAAAAGTCACTCTCAAAACTTTCAGATTCACAAAATAAATACTGCTGCCCATCAATACCGTATACCGCAAAGTCAGCATTGAATTTATTCACCTTGTGACCAAATTTTTTCAAATCAGATAACTGAATCGAACCTAATTTATTCTTCGTTGTCTCTGTCATAACGATCTCTCATATACCAGAATTTAAGCTTATATATTTGTTGCTGTGCTAAACAAAACATCCTCAATATTTCTCAAGAGTTCCTTAGGACTGAAAGGTTTGCTCAGACATTCTGAAATATTAAGGTGCTGTTTAATGTCTTCGTCTATATCGAAACTTCTCGCGGTAAGCATGATAACCGGAACATTTTTAAGTTCCTCATCACTTCTTAATTTTTCAACAAGCTCCAGACCGTCCATAACAGGCATCTGACAATCTGTCACTATGATATCAGGCTTTTCAGTTGATGCTATTTCATAAGCCTGCTCACCATTTTCAGCGGTTAAAACTTCATACCCATTATTACGCAACTTTATTGCAACTACATGTACAATATGTATTTCATCATCAACTACTAAGACTCTTTTGATAGTCATCACTGATGCCTCCAATATTTTTATACTAATTCAACCATTTCTCTTGTCGCTAAAGGTAATTCAAAACTAAAAGTACTTCCGACATCTTTTTCGCTCTGAACAAAAACCTTACCGCCATGAACTTTTTCTACTATCTGTTTTACAAGGTTAAGCCCCAGTCCCGTACCTTTGGCCTGCTTTTTATTTGCTCCAACCCGGTAAAACTTATCAAATACATGATTAACCTCATCTGCCGGTATACCAACTCCGGTATCTGTTATAGTAACCCTCACGGTCTGATCAGCATCATTAACCTGAGTGGCAATAGTTATCTTTCCGCCTGACCTGGTATACTTCACTGCGTTACTAAGCAAATTCACAACAACCTGAGAGATCATATCTTTATCTACATGCACCTGGTCGAAAACTATCGGCTCAGGGCTTACAACCTTTATATTCTTTTCCTCGGCATAACCGCGGATCATCTGAAGCTGTTCCTGGATCGTGATCGTAAGACTAACTGCTTGCTTTTCCACCTTAACAAGTCCCGATTCAATACGCGAAATGTTAAGAATATCCTCTATCAGACGATTAAGCCTCTTAGCCTGAGTTTGAATTACCGAATAAAATTCCTGCTTGGTTTGCTCGTCATCAGCCTCACCATCATTGAGCATTTCCGAGTAAGCAAGTATCGATGCTAAAGGCGTCTTAAGCTCATGAGATACATGACTTACAAAATCGTTCTTCATCTGCGAAACCTCTTTTTCGCGGGTAACATCATGAAGAACCGCAACGGCACCGCAAACCTGGCCTTTCTTGTCATGAATACATGAAACAATACAATCAAAGGTCCGAACAGCATCATCGCCCACAAAGTCTAATTCACGTTTGGTTGCCTTAGCTTTGTTTTTTCTTGCGTTTACAAGAAAATCGATAAATTCTTTTTGATTAACGTCAACAAGCTCGGTTATAGGCCTAAGCTCTATGTTCTTACAATCAAAACTAAAAAGTTTACCAGCTGCATCATTAGCCATCGACACACGGTCATTGCTGTCAACAACTACGACCGCATCTCTAATACTGTAAATAATCGCCTCGGTATTTAACTTTTTACGCTCCGATAATTGAACATCAAGCTTAAGGTCACGGTACAACTCATTAGCTTCATTTATTTCCTGACGATTGTTTTGCAGAAAATTATTGATAGCAAAGTTCAAATCTGCTAAACAATTATCTTTATAGTTAATCGAAGGAGAAGAACCATTTTTAACTAATTCAGTTAAATTCTCAATTCCAACCAATGTCCTGAACCAGCTCCAAGCAAACCAGATAATTCCTGCTGCGATAACAAAGTAGCAAGCCGACACAACTGGGCCTAATTGCTGCATCTGACCTGCAAATCTCTCTCCAAAGCCAGCATTGATACTGGCAAGGCCCTGTATTATTAACATCAACGCTATTAGCAACGTGATGACTACAAATATTTTTCTCTGTATTCTCATAATCCTACCATTCTTCTAAAAACATTCACATATACAATTACCATCTTCCCCACTTTTCAGTATCCTCTGCTTCTACCCTATCTGAAATATCGCGCTCGATGATATTCTCATCATCAGGATACAACTCTTTCAAAATCTTCTCCTGGAGTCTGATAGATTCAAGATGTGTAGGCTGAACCTGTAATACCCAATCAAGCTCTCTAAGTGCAC
>CAYZEH010000135.1:0-7382 GCA_964477135.1 uncultured Pirellulales bacterium
CAAATAATCAACATGCTCTTTTACCTGCTCAGCCCTGGCATTCGGCAGAAACTGCTGCACATCAACCCCGCCCCAGAAAACGATCCTGTCACCAAACGCATCCTTAAGCTTCTTCGGCTCCATATTATCCGATGACAACTGCACCGGGTTCAATATATCAACTCCACAGCCTATCAAACTCTCAAGCAGATCATAAACCGATCCACAACTATGGTGCCAATAATAGCACTGCCCAAGCTCCTTCGTCCGCCTTATCCTCTCCGTAAAGAAAGGCCCAATAAGCTCATCAAACATCTCAGCAGATATCATCGGCGCACGCTGCGTCCCAAAGTCGTCCCCGCTCGTCGTCAGATCAATGTAAGGCCTAAGCTCCCCATAATACTGCTCCGCCACTTTCAGTTGAATATTAGTTACAATCTCAAAAAACGTCTTAACAACATCCGGATTCAAAGCCATATTAATCATAAACCCGTCATACCCGCAAAGCCACATCCCCAGCTCAAGTATCCCGAAATAAGGATGCTCTGCTATCACAACATATTTGCCGTCCTCTTTAAGCCTCTTAGCCTTCGCAACCCACTTATCCATTAGCTCATCATCGATCCGCGCCGTCGGCCACGCATACCCCTTAACATCCTCGATCGTAGCATTTCTAAGCGGCGAATTAACTATTTGCCACTGCCCATCAACAAACCTCTGCTGAATCCCCCAGCAATCAACATATTCCGTTTCAGAAATCTTCTTTGAGTGTTCACTCGGCAATTGAACAATATTACCCACTGCCCGAAAATCCGTACCCGCCCATTCCAATATCCGCTCATCGATCCGATCATCATCTCTTTCCGGACTGTCCTCAAACCCCAAAAAATCACACAGCGCCTTTTCACACCCCTTAGACATCGACGTCAATGTCGTCGAACCAATATCGATCGGCAAAGTATCAGATTTTTTATGAGACATCGTCCGACCAAAAAGCTCTCTGCTATTCATAACTAACTCCTAAAACAAGCTGTCTTTCGTAAATTAAAAATTGTCCACTGCCAACTCTGGTTTGCTCTTTCCTTCATTTATTGTTATTTGCAAAAAACCTGATCGATTTCTTCAAGACGCAGCCCCTTGGTTTCTCTCATCATAAATATTGTAAATATCAATGCCAGAAAAAAATCCCCCGCCGAAAACAAACTCCTTGCAGCCTTATCCAAAATCCGCAAGATTACTGCCCATATTTCGTGTTAAAGAAATCAAATATCGGCGTCATCTGCGTAGCTTCATAACCATTTTTGCTGTTAACATCTTCCGAAGCCGAATTAACCACATCGATCATTTTCTTCAACTCCTCAGCATAAAGTTTAACGCTGGCAAATTCCGTCCTGGCCATCACACTGTTACCCTCATGATGAAACATCCCCGTCCGGATAAGATGGTAAATAAAATTATACATCGCCTCGCCATAAGCAAAACGCTTTTCATCCTCAACAAGCCTGCTCTGCTCAACTTTGTCACTGCACAACATAAGCGATTGATCGATATATTTTCTCGCAAGTCTCATTGATTCCATTATCTCAACCACATCAGGCCCATCGTTTAATTGCGGACTGTATTTATTATATTTCAAATGCTCCAACTCAAAGATTTCCTGCTCAGGATCGCAAAGCCGGTTCTGCTCTTTCTGCAATCCTTCTACCGCACGCCATTTCTGAAATGTAAAAGCCTCCCATTTAGCATTTCGCACAAAATATTTAAACGTCTTTATATTGCACATCGCATCTTCAAGATGCTCATAAAATTTCCGCGTATTCTCACACGTCGTCGGATAATACCTCTTAAAATAATCATCAATAAACTTATCCGCATCAAGCTCAGCATCCCAAAGCAATTTAGCAAACAGCTGCTGATTAAGCGTCCACGTCCCCCAAAGCTTCGTCATAACATGCATATATACCATGTGCCTGACACCATTGCGATAAAACCAGGGAATATCCCTCGGCATAATTCGCATGTAAACCATAGGCAGCGATTTTATCCCGCTGACATTATAAAATTCCGCGATCCCCATCGTCCCCGTAAAATAAGGGCTATTCTTCCATCCCAAAAAACTCTCCTTAAGTCGGCAATTAATCTCGCTGCACTTCGGATCCGCAAAACCATGCACATAACAACGCTCGATAGGAAACATCATCATTATCAGATTATCAAAATCAAAATCCACAGGCAAAGGCTTTGTCGGCGGAGCAATTGCCTCAGTGTACGCCCCAATAAGTACAGTAACTTTCCTTTTCAACCTGCCCTGCTGCTGAGCCTTTTTCATCCTCGTCATCAACTGATACGCCAGATCAAGGTTCCTGTCCGAAAATGTCCCTATGCTTTGACAGTTCTCACATTCGCACCACTTACACAGATCATAAACCCTAAGCCGAAGCACATCGACATATTTATATTCACCCTCGATCAGACTCTTAATAACATTGCCGCAAAACTCATCCAACGCATCTTTATTCGACATACAAAAATTATGCCCCAGCACCAAAGGCACATAATTACTTCGCTTGCCCTTATACAAACAGAACCACTCCGGATGGGCTTCAAAATAGCTAAGAGAGCCATCACTATTAGCGTCACCAATATAGTCATCGCTCATCTGATAAGGATCCGCAGGCTTATTTTCATCGCCCTTAAACTTTTTATGATTATACGGGTAAGGCCCAGTCGCCTTAAAATATCTCGCCTGAATATCAACATCACCCCACGCAAGCCTCATACAAAGCTTCTTTAAAAAATGCACAGGCTGTTCCGCAGACGTCCAGAAGTTCACCCGATTCCTCGCCATCCACAGAAAAAATTCCTCGCCGCATTTCCTGTCCTCCCACGCCTTGTACCCCCTGTCAACAAACGAAGGACTCTCCGTAATATTCAAACCAACAGGGAGCTTTTTCAATTTCTCCGTCGGCCAAACCATCCCCCGCTCACCCAAACCAACAAACCATATCCCAAGCGTCTCAAGATAATCATAAACCCCGTAAAGACTACCCGCTCTGTCAAACCCCTGGATTACAGTTATAACCCTGCCCGAATCCTCAAAACTTCTGATACTAAAAGACTGCTCATTTTCAAGTTCAGCCCCCGCCGGCAACGTAAACTTTTCCACCAACCGATTAGACTGCCTCGAACCGATTATTATGCAATCACCCTCAGGCAATTCATTTACATTATTGCTCAAAAATATCTCATCAGAAGAAATCTCCACACACCCGGGCAAAAACATCCTCAACTCCGTAGCCCCAAAGCATTCTGTGCAGGCATTATCATCAGAAAAATCATCATCCCAAAAATCAATCTCTTTTTCAGATACCGCCGCCCTCTCAATCGACTCGAAAGGCCCGGAACTGACAACAATCGTCACTTTGCCAAATAACGTCGCTGAAAAAATAACGCAGACAATAAAAAAGAATATAAAAAATCTGCCGTCAAAATATTTCATTCTTTTCGTCCCTTTACCAAAAAAAACACTGCTAATGCTATGCAATTAGCCATAATATTAGCAGTGCTCAAAAAATACAAATTATTTTTTAATCCTATATTATATTCTAATCATCAACCTGCCACCAATCACCATAAAAATATGTCCATTGAGGTGTATAATGAGCAGATTTTTTTTCACCTTCATTTTCGACTCTGCAATATGCTGTAGCATGCTTTCCCGTATAATCAAGCGTAACCCTCGTTAACTGAAGTTCCCCTATCTCAATTTTAACGCTTTGAGCCATAATTTCAGCCATCTTTTCAACACTATTTACTTTCGAAGAAAAAGTTTCGCAAAAGTTTTTAGCATCCTGCTCACTCATACCCGCAAACCAGTCCTTATGATCCTTATAGTTGATCTCCTCTTTTACCAGCTTATACATCGCTTCAACATTATAGTTCGAAGTATATTTCACAGCATCACCACTCTTAAATGCCTCAACCATACTGTCGATACGCTCAACTAATCTTGCAGGCAAAGAACTATCTGTCCTGAAATCGTATTTTCCCCTGGGGAAAACAAAGCCGTTTTCACAAAGCCAAAAGCAAACCTCAACACGCTCATTAAAATAATCTGCCAAATTTTCATTACCAGCAAATTCAACATTAACTACGTCCCATGTTCTCTCATCGTCCACATAGTTTCGCCTGCCGTAAGAATAACCGGTGCTTACTATTTTGACATACCCAATCAAATTAGCTAATTCCTCTACCGATCTGAAAAAATCTATTTTGTCAAGAGATTCTGCATTTCTAACAGCCTCTTTCAAAGCCCTGTCGCAATAGCGGATACCATCGCCTATCTTTTGTTCCCTTAGCTCAACATTCGCGATAGTCAAATCACGTTTGATACACTCTGTAAGCAATTCAATTGACATGGGATCATCGTAACTATGCCAAGGCAATTTCTCAAACCAAACGCTATACGCTTCAATCCCATTAAGGCAATGTTCCGCAAGGCTCACATCACCTTCCCTGAAAGCATTTCGTAATTCTTCACAATACTCTTCCAGCTGCTTTGAAATAAGCTTAACCTCATAAACCCATCTCAAATCTTTAATTTCACAAAGCCAGGGCCATATTTTATCTGCCTGACCCAGCAAGACTTCATTAATTTCCAGGTCATAATGATCATAAAGTGTCTGCTGCTTCAGAACTTTTATAATATCGGTTTCAGTCAAGTCTGTTTGTGGATTTAACCGGGCTGTTGCGAGCATATTCAAACCTTGCCAAACCTCACTCATTGCATCAGCTTTTTTACTAGCCGTTTCAAAATCTTTCTTCTCAAAAGCGGTTTTCATATCAGCAAAAAAATCATTATATGAGATTGTAATATTTTCCACCGTTTCAGCCCATGCTGCACTGGTCAGTATATCTTCGCCACCTATAAAGTTGCTCAAACCAACAATAGCAGCAGCTACGATTATTGCTGCAATTGCACTTTTCAAAAATCTGTTCTCTCTGACTATTCTATTAACATTAAATCTATCATTCTTGCTTTTAACAGCTTTAGATTCCATAAAAGACTCCTTTATTTTATTTTGTTTGGCATCATTAATCGTTGAATCAATTTTGATATCAAACTTAAGCTTTTTCTCGATTTCTTTTTTTGATTTCATTTTTATTCCTCATTACTAAATAGGATTCTCAATTTTTCTAATCCCAATCTATATCTGCTTTGAACTGTTCGGATAGGTGTTTTTTGCAAAAGAGCAATCTCTCTAAACTTTAGCTTACCATACAAACGAAGGCTTATCACTTCTCGTTGATCATTACAAAGCTGACTCATTAAGTTGCAGATTCGTTCTATCTGTTCACGATTAATCACTAATTGTTCCGGAGATTCTACATTGCCTAAGCTCAACTTTGATTTTTGCTCAGCCCATGAATCTTTGCGTTTATTAGCTAACCTATAATTACGAGCCCGATTAACTACGCACATTGACAAAAAACCTCTTAAGCTCCCAGTAAGCTTAAAATCTCCTGCTGACTTTGCAAACGCAATGAATACTTCCTGCACAACATCTTCAGCATCTGCCATATTATTCAAAACAGACGCACCTAAACGAAGCAAATCATCACGATATTTCTCATAAATCCCCGAGAGAGCACTACTGTCACCATTATTAAATTTCCAGACTAAGAACTTATCTTCCAAATTAACTCCTTTAAAACAGTTCAAGAACAATCGATTGTTATATATATAACAACACCAAGTAGCATTTTACTCAAATTATTTCTTATTTTTTTAATGGCATCAACTCAAGCTGAAAATTATCTGTAAAACACAATAAGTTATGTGAATCTGGAATATTAAAAAAAACTGCTAATATCACAGCGATATAAATCGCCACAGTATTAGCAGTAGTGAAAAAAATAAATTATTTTTCAGCTTGTCGAAAAACCACCCGCCCTAAACAGATTCTTTACGAATCACTGAGTTCACCTTCCTGTGCCATTTCACATCTTTCCAGTAGCCCGGAAATTGCGGATGTATAAAATTACTCGTACAGTTAAACATATAATTGTGCTTAGCCCCTAACTCAGCGCAAATCTCCGCAGTCTCCTTAACCCAATCCCAGTCAAGATTCGGATTATCCATCCACCCGATAGGCCCCCACCCCTCGGTATTGCCCACCGGAATATTAAATTTCCTGCCGTAATCCGCCGCCAAACCGATCCTGCCATCCATCCATTTTATAAGCTCACCTTTATTCTGGGCCCAAGCTTTTTTTATTGCCTTATATGTCTTCGCATAAGCCATATCATTGTCACCCATCATCTCCCAATACCCTGTGCTATTGCTCAACAGCCCATTATGCACAAACCAGACATGCGAATCCAAAAGCCCGAATTCACTAAAATCCAGATCCGTCCAAGGCGTTTTCCCATTCTCAGTAAAACAGAAAGTATAATCTAATTGCGGATACCTCTCTTTCATCTTCTTAATCGAATTCGTCGCAAAGTCACGATAAAATACCTTCTGTGCCATATTATAATCACCCTTAATTTGGGAAGACCCCTGCAAGAGATTAGCATTTTTAACCGTCTCATCAGGAATATCTTTTAACTTATTAAGTTCCTTAGGCAGCCAGACAAACCCATGAAAAAGAGGATACTCATTCAGCATATCAACATAAATAACATTATCCATCAGGCCGTTTTCAACCAGAAAATCTATAGTCTCAGTCCAGACCCGCGTAAACCCATCAACGCCTCTCGGCATATCATGCCTTGAACTGGCGTCCTCGCGAAACCATGTCGATAATCCCACATATATTCCATATTTTTTACACAAGGGCAAAAATTTCGCCAAAGCCTCTCTGGGTCTGATATAAACCGAAGCATCATTACCCCAAAGCGCAGGCTTCCAGTTCTTCTTAGGATAATAAAATTCCTCAACAATTTTACCCTCATTATCAGCTGCAACCAAATGCGGAAAACAATCGATACGAATCGCATTATACCCTCTCCTGGCAAGCTCAGATAAAACCTGGTCCCAATCTTCAAAACCACCACCCTTATAATGACGCAACAGCCACGAAAAATCCCACATCGCAATCGCCAAAGGCTTCTTGAAAGTACTTATAGGCTTACCAAGTTTTTTTAAATTCCCACCAAAAGAAACGCCAACCCCACCACCAATCGCCAAAGCCCCAACCGCCGAGGACGAAACTTTCAAAAAATCCCTGCGATCCATAAAAACCACCTCCTGTGAACAAATAAAAAAACAAAGCCAAACTTAACCTATATACACCATAAGCATATTCAGGTTCAATGATTTTCTCGACATCAGCATTGTATCTGAAAATAACGGGGACATTCAAATGATTAATAAAAAAAGCCCTGTCCGAAGACAGGGC
>CAYZEH010000136.1:0-7381 GCA_964477135.1 uncultured Pirellulales bacterium
GCTCCGGTAGTCGCAATGACATGGTACGGTGCTAATGAAGAAAAGACAGGCCCTATCCTGCAGGACAAAACCTGGCTCTATCCCCAAATTGACTGGGTAGCTGAAAACCTTCTCGAATATGCGGAAACCCTCGTTTTCCAACTCGATGCCTGTTACCGTTTCCAGGATGATAAATACATGCGGGAAATATCAGACTACATCCGTTCTAAAGGCCTAATCCCAGGTATCTGGCTCACGCCATATTCCGTAGCACCAATGGAAGCTTACAATCAGCACCCTGAATGGTTTTTGCATGGCTCCGATGGCAAACCATTCACAGGCTTTGGAATACACCCGAGCTGGAATTGGCCCAAAGAACAAGGAAGAAAATACCAGTGGTGGGAAGTTGGACCCGGAATTATCAACGTTATGAATGACCAGGCAGTAGAACAATGGTTTGCAATGCATTGGAAAAAAGTTTCAGAAAAATGGAACTATGACTTTTTCAAAATAGATGGTCAGCCCATGGCCGCTCAAATATATGAAAAAGCTGTCAACGGCGGTGGAATTGATGGTTATCGAAAAGGCCTGGAAATTGGAAGAAAAATTTCGGGTGATAAATTCGTAAATGCCTGCTGGGGGACTGAGATAGACGCTATAGGACTTGTTGATGGCGCAAGAACAGGCCCTGATACCGGTACTTTCCCACACGCCATGGAATATTTAATAAGATGGAATTACTTAAACAACATAGCTTGGTATTGCGATCCCGATGCTGCTGCAAGTCAACATAAAGCCACAATCGAAAGTGTAAGACTAAATGCACAGGCAAGAGTCCTGACTGGTCAGCAATTCCTCACTGATGATGTCTGGACAAAAATATCGAAACCTGTTTGCAAAGTCTGGCAGCAAAGTTTCCCTGTGCTGAATATAAAACCGGCAAATCTTTATCAAATTGAAAACTACAAAGACTATGACGTATTTGATCTGCGAATAGCCAAGCCCTGGAAAACATGGGATGTAGTAGGCATTTTCAATTATGAAGAAAATCCCTGCAAAAAAACTTTAGACCTTGCAAAACTCGAATTACTATCAGATAAGGTTCATATATTTGAATATTGGAGCAGTAGTTATCTTGGTCTGTTCGATAAAAATGGCAAGATAGAACGAGATTTAAAATCTTATCAAGGCCAGACTTTTTCAATTGTCCCGGATGTCCCCGGCAAACCTGTATTACTCTCGACCAGCAGACATTTAACCGCAGGTGCTCTTGACCTTGTAGATATCAAATGGAAAAAAGATAATAACAAATGGACAATCATAGGCCGCTCTGAGCATCTCGTCGCAAGTGACAGTTATGAAATATTTTTCGCTCACAAAAATTTCAAAGCAATAAACGCCAAATCATCAACAGGCCAAACAAAAATAAAAACAGACAATAACATAACCAGCATAACTTTTGTCCCAACGAAAAACACAAAAGCAAAATGGCAAATAACATTCGAAAAACAGTAAACTTATTTTAGAGCGTTTTAAAAGATATGACTAAATAAAAAAGGTCCGCTAATTAAAACAGACCTTTTCATTAACTGCCGGTCTTCTCCGCGAATGCCGTAAGAAAGTATTTGAATAAACCCATTATTTCAAGGTGGGTAGCAGCTACTTGAGTCCAAAAGTCCTGTCAAGCAGGCATTTTCGATCCTTCAAGGTTCAGCTTCCCGAGTATGGGTATCGGTTTTTTCAAATTTCACTTCCTATACCAACACTGCAGGGTCAACCCGCATTACTAACTATAACAAATCAAACACAAAAAGTCAATAGCACACAACATAATTCAAAAATATTATCGACTTTTTGCACTTATGAGTATATCGGTCATAACCACTTTTTTTGTTAAAAAAAGATTAATAATCCACAAGGAATACGTCTATATTAGACTTTATGCCGGAAATATATACTCGAATGTGATAATTGGAAAGTAATTTTTTTTTAAAACATAGATCAATCAGCCGGCACACATCTGTTTTTTGCCCATTGGCGAAGCTGCTGAACTTTTTCTGCCATCGTTACAGACAGTGGTGGTGATACTTTAACAGCATGAATGATTTTTTCAGTATCAAGTTCAGACTTCTCATCATAAGCCTGGTGCAAAGCCGAAATAACCGCCTGCTCTATTTCCGCGCCACTGTAGCCTTGAGAAACCATCGCCAGCTTTTTGATATCAAATATTTTAGGATCACGATGACGTTTTCTGATATGTATTTTAAATATTTGCCCGCGAGTTTCTTCGTCCGGCAGATCAACAAAAAATACTTCGTCAAATCGCCCCTTACGCAATAACTCCGGAGGCAATGCTTCGATGTCATTGGCTGTAGCAATAACAAAAACAGGCTCCTTACGTTCCTGAAGCCATGTCAATAATGACCCGAACATACGCTGCGAAAGTCCACCATCAGCACTTCTGCTCGCCGCAGACGCAAAGGCCTTTTCTATTTCGTCGATCCATAAAACTACCGGCGACATCATCTCTGTCTGCTGAAAAGCGAAACGAAGATTCTTTTCAGATTCACCGATATAGCTGCCGTATAATGTCCCCGGGTCAAGTTTAAGCAAAGGCTGCTGCCATGCCGTCGCAATCGCTTTTGCACACAAACTTTTACCTGCACCCTGAACACCAAGCATAAGAACACCGCGTGGAGCATTCAATCCAAATTTCTCAGCTTCATCCGTAAATGAATTCGCACGCTGCTTAAGCCATTTTTTAAGATGCTTCATCCCCCCTATCTCACTCAAATCCAAAGGCGTTTCTATATACTCCAACAACCCGCCCTGCTGGACCATTCTTCTTTTGCCCGCAATAATAACATTAATATCCTCATCATTAAATTTGCTGTCATTCGCAACTGTATCGTTGATTATCTCACGTGCCTGCCTTCGCGTCAGCCCACGCAGATTACGCACAATAGCATTCAACCCTTTCTTGCTGATACCAACATCAAGAGGCTTTTTACGATGAATCTTTTTCAAAGTAGCGGTAATAATTTCACGAAGCTCTTGCTCATCTGGAAATGATATTTCAAAAGGCTTAACATAAGATCGCAAAACAGCTGGTAAATTATCCTTATTGTCGATCATCACCAGTGTGCGATTAGTTTTTTCAAATTTATTAATGATATTGCGCAAAAGCCTCTGGTTCTTTGCATTCTTAAGATACTCACACAAATCCAGAGTGACACAAATCGTTCCTTCTTTCGCCCCTGCCAGATTTCCGAGACCCGCCTCCGGCGATTCTGTATTATTAATCATCGGGCTGTCATCAAGCAAACCTATCCCATCCCTGACACCATCAGTAACAGACCATATCCACATATCACTTTTAAGGTCCAAAGCTGCCATCCGAATAACTTCAAGAACATACTGCTCTTCATAGGTAATAATAGATATACACGAACAACCCGACTTTATCAGCTTTTTAATTTTTTCGGTATCATCCACTATTTATACCCCATCCCTTCTTAAGTTATTAATCAAGCGGTCCTCAAAACAGCCTTAACAGCCTTTTCTAAGCTCCTGGTAATATCCGCCTCAAAACCGTCAACCACCTCATGGGTCAACGTCCCGTCTTCATCCCTGAAACAAAGCGACAAAGTGACACTTTTCTTACCACTCGGCACACCTTTACCTCTATATATCTCAACAAACCTGACACCTTCAAGTTTATCGCAAGGCCTCTTATTAACCGCAGAAACAATATCCACCCAACTGACATCTTCCTCGGTAATTATAGACAGATCCCTTTCAATCGCGGGAAATCTTGGGATCGGTTGTATCTTTACTACCTCGCCCTGTAATTGCATCAGGCTTTCAAAGTCAAGCTCCGCCCCTGCCGGGGTAATTTCTTTAAAGTCAAATTTATCCTTAACCGCATCATTAACCACTCCCGCAACGCCAATTAACTTGCCGTCAACAACAACATTAGCCCCTGCCTTGGCCCACACAAATTCCGCGGGAACAAACTCGATCTTCGCATGATGATTAAACCCCTTCACAACCGCCTCGACAACGCCGCGAATGTCACGAAGATCACTATCGCAAACAACCGCCAGCTTAGCCCTCTCCATAGGCAGCTTCTCACCTGAAGGAACAAACGTGTCAGCGATTTCATACATCCTGCAATCAGTATTCTTTGCATTATGATTCGTCTTCAAAACAGTAAACAAAGAGCCTAACAGAGTCTGCCTGAGCAGATTGGCATTCTTCCTCGAAACATCTTTAACCCCTAAGCCCAGCTTGGTTTTGTCTTCAACAAAAAGTTCCGCAATACTGCTGTCCGTAAAAGTAATATTAATCGTTTCATAGTATCCGCAACTGTTCAAAGCAGCACCAGCTGTCAAAACCGCTTTTTGCCTTGCATCTGCTGCTGTCACCTTGATCTCGATCTTATCTTCAGTCGGTATATTATTAAACCCATAAAGGCGAGCAACTTCTTCGATAAGATCAACCTCACGATATATGTCACTGCGCCAGCTTGGAACCTTACACGTCACAACATCGCCTTCAAGCTTAGGCGCAAAGCTCAACTTCGCAAGAATATCAACCGCCTTATCCGGAGTTATTTCAACCCCTAAAAGCTTATTCATTCTCGAAATCCGCATAGTAACTTGCGGCCTCTTCTGCTTCGTCGGATACGCATCCACCATCCCCTTAGCAACTTTACCGCCGGCAACTTCGACTATCAGCTGAGCAGTTCTCTTCGATGCCCATTCGATCATTTCAGTATCAACTGTCCTCTCAAAACGAAAAGACGCCTCTGAAGGCAACGAAAGCCCTCGCGAAGCTGTCCTTACCGTTACCGGGTCAAAATGTGCGTCCTCCAGCAAAATTGTTGTCGTCGAATCTGACACCTCAGTTTCAAGACCACCCATAACCCCTGCTATCGCGACAGGTCCGCGCGAATCAGCAATTATCAGCATATTTTCAGTCAAATCGCATTTTGAACCGTCAATGCTTACGATTTTTTCACCAGCCTTGGCTTTTCTCACGATGATCTTACCATCTGTTATTTTTTCATAATCAAAGGCATGTGGAGGCTGTCCGGTTTCCATCATCGCATAATTCGTAGCATCAACAACATTATTAACACTGCGAACGCCGATTGCCTCAAGTCTCTTTTTCATCCAGCCAGGTGTATCGCCAACCTTAACACCATCAACAATCCGCCCGGTATATCTATGGCAAAGCTCAGGCTCTGTTATCTCGACAGAAACAAAAGATTCAGCACTTTTATCGGACTGAGCGACTTCAACGCTCGGCAACTTCAACTCACAGCCCGTAGCCGCTGCCAATTCACGAGCTACGCCGATATGACCCAAACAATCCCCGCGGTTACTGGTAATCTCAAGATCAAGAACTGTATCGTCCTCAAATTGTTCCACACCCTCAAGGCAAAAACCGCTATCGCTTAAAATCTGCCCTATCTGCTCGAAATCCAGACCTGTTTGAACGTAATCATTTAACCAGTTAATTGAGATTTTCATACTTAGCACCGTTAAAAAAATGACAAAACTCTATAAGTGGCAATAACTTACTATCAAAAAACCAAAATGTCAACGCTTTTCATAGCTTCTGCCTCACAACAAAACTTAAGGGCACCACTCAAAGGCGAGTTTTCCGGTTTATCCGCGGGTAAATAACTCAAAGATAAGAAGTTATGGATTTATTCGCAGAAATTTACTATCCTGAAGGGTATTATGCAATTTTTACCTTTTCGATTCGCTTTTTTCTTCTATAATAACAGCAATAATTAAATAATTATAAGGAAATGATTATGCGTAGATACAAAGGATTGTTGGTATTAACAGTAATAGTTTCTGGTCTTTTCTTAACAGGCTGTGTTGAGCGAAAGCTCATAATAAACACCGAGCCTCAGGGAGCCGTTGTAACATTAAATGACGAAGAAATAGGAACATCCCCCGTTACTGTAGGCTTTCAATGGTATGGCGACTATAACGTCAGGGTTACCAAACCAGGATACGAAACCCTCAAAACCCACCGCGAGCTAAAAGCCCCCTTGCACGACAAATTCCCACTCGATTTCCTCGCCCAATGCGTAAATCCCAAAAGAATCGTAAATTCGTATGAATGGACATTCCCGCTTGAAGAGAAAAAACCCGTAGATAAAGACGAGCTAATAAAAGAAGCACAAAACCTAAAAGAACAACTCTAATAGCTAAAGTTAATTTTGATATCCCCAGGACAAGCATAATACTATGAGCTTATCAAATTGCAAAATAATAGATCTTCCTAAAATAACAGATTATAGGGGGAATCTTACGTTCATTAAGGAAAACAAGCATATTCCCTTCAATATCAAAAGAGTATGATGAGATATCGAGTGAGATAACAGCCACAGTTGATAGGGTATTAACAAGTGGGTTTTTTATTATGGGGGAAGAGTTAACAAACTTCGAAAAGGAATTTTCCAGTTATACCGAAACCAAATATGCGGTAGGGGTTAACTCTGGATCTGATGCTCTTTTTCTTGCGGTCAAAGCTCTGGGGATTGGAGAAGGGGATGAGGTAATAACCACTTCACACACGTTCATATCAACGGTAGATAGTATAGTGAGAAACGGTGCAACCCCCGTTTTTGTGAATATCGATTTAGATACATATTGCCTTGATATCACAAAGATAGAAGAAAAAATCACTAAGAGGACAAAGGCTGTCCTGCCTGTTCATTTATATGGCCATCCTGCAGATATGGATCCGATAATGGCGATGTCCCTAAAACATAATCTTTTTGTTATAGAGGATGCTTGTCAGGCTCATGGAGCTATCTACAAAAACAAACAAGTGGGTGGTATTGGTCATATAGGATGCTTTAGCTTCTATCCTACAAAAAATCTTGGTGTTTAATAGAATGATGGAAATTATCAGTCAACAGCAGTATTATAACATTTTGAGGCAGAAAATGCCAATTGACAGTTGAGTCATAAGTGATTATTTTGAAAGAAGATAAGTGTGTATTCGAGGTGGTCCCATTTCCGCTTGACAAGTACACCCGATATTGCCCGAAAGCATTATCTACAAACTCACGAAGAACACTTTCAACGGGCAGTTGAAAAAAGGTGGCCAGATTCGGGGACAGATGGTGGCCTGAACACTGCCGTACACCCTCGCACGGAGCCGCAAGCCGAAGACAGTGGGGTTGACATTACTCCTTGTTTTGCAGCAGCTTGCGTCAATATGCAAGAGGACACAATTCGGGACAATTTCAATCCAATACCCCCAAGGGGACTCGAACCCCTGTCACATGGATGAGAACCATGTATCCTAGGCCACTAGACGATGGGGGCATTACTGCACCAGCCCAGGCCCTTTCACAGGCCAAAGACAAAAA
>CAYZEH010000137.1:0-7275 GCA_964477135.1 uncultured Pirellulales bacterium
GACATTACTGCCATCAACAATTACATCACCAGAGGCAAGTGCAGCGTTAAGAAACTGGCAATACTGAGTGTTTGTCGTTTCGTATTTACTCATTTCACCGTTAAAGCCTTCATGATCTGGTATGCCATCACTATTTTCATCAACTCCAGGGTCGTTGATAGATACCCATGTTATATTGGGTTCAGGTACGCCTTCATCAAGCCATTGTGAAGCAAACACCTCCAGATCATCATACCCCTCATCAAGCCATTGTGATGCAAGCACCGCAAAATCTGCAAAGTCGACCCGACAATCCCCAGTAAAATCCATCGTTGGGCAACCAGCTGTAGCAAAACCGTTTGAAAATAAAAACACCACTAATGACATAAGAATTGTTTTCTTCATTTTTCCTTCTCCTTCAAAAACATAGAATGAATGTTTCAGTCAAAAAGAATGATTATCTCGCTATATACCAGTAATTTTACAATAATAGCCTTGAATTGTCAAGAACATTAACTGCTGCGAAGAACCAAAGGAAATACAAAGAAAACAATGTTTATAAACCAAAATGAGGTGCAGGGGCAGGGAGTTGACCTACCCCCGCCAATTTTTACATATATCACAACAATGAATAATCGAATTTTGAAAATTATGGATATTGTCTATTTGTTAATGTTCCGGCGAATAAACATTATTAAATCTCACATATTTTAGAATTTCACCGATGACTTTTTGAATATTAACTTATAGAACAAAAAAGATTTAAGTCCTGAAGAATATTTACACCGTACGGGTTTTTATTTTGACTTCTTACTTTTCATTGATGCGCTGAGTGAAAAGGGGAAATTTAAAGGGGGCGTTGCTAAGGGGGCCATGAACTACGTTGGGTTCACGGTTTTTGGGGGCGTTGGTAGTTTTTTTGCTGTTTTTGGGTAGATTTGGCAAAATCGGTTTTCAAAAATTTACCTTTTTTCACCTTTTTTTCGGTTTTTTCGCTTTTTTTTGCCTTTTTTCATAAAAATGACCACGATTTGACCCTTTTTGAGCAAAAATAACAAGGGGTAAAACGGGGTTTTGTGGGTTTTTGGGTTAATAATAAGGATTTTTTGTTTTTTTTCGGTGAAATTCGGGGTGATTTTTGGTTTTCGGCTGGGATTTTTGGAGTTTTGGTGCAGAGAAAGTTTGTTGGCCGTGGATTTCACGGGTTGCGCTGAGTGAAAAGGGGAAATTTAAAGGGGGCATTGCTAAGGGGGGCCATGAACCACGTTGGGTTCACGGTTTTTGTAGTATTGATGCAGGTCTTGTGTGATCAGCAGAGAAATTGAGAATTACAAATTCGGGAATTTTTAAAAATATATGTAAAAAATAGTTGACTTGATGTAATATATACCTTACATTGATAATATATACCTTACATTGATAATATAAACATAACCTGGATTTTTTAAAAGGGGATATAGATTATGAAGCGAATACAAAAAATAGCTATGTTTTTTCTTGTGGTTTTAAGTTTTGCTATTGTTTTAAGTGTTGTGGCAGTTTTGATTCTGTATTTTAAATACGATTTTCCGAGGGCCTGGGCTGGGCTTGGGTTTATGGGGGTGGGTGGCTTTGCAGGGTTTGCTCGAATGATCTTTAAGAAGGATCCGGGGAAAGTTGAATGCGATGAACGTGACCGAGGTATCCAGAGAAGATCTGCGATTGCTGGGTTTGGGGCGGCTTATATGGTTGTCGGCATATCAACAATGGGCCCTTTTATAATTATTGGTCCCAACGCACCAATTACCACAAATTGGCTGCCTCTAATTTTTGGAGCTGCTGGTCTCACAAATTTTTACGCTTGGTCTATTGCAATACTAACCCAATACGGCTGGAGAACTAAAAATGAATAAAACACAGGAACAAGCATGGATTATGTTATTTCTTGCACCATTTATTGTGGCCATCAGTGGCGGAGTATTTGTGTGGCTCTTTTACCTTGAAGGACGATTGTTGATGCTTGCAGCTTTTGCTGCGTGGTGTATTTTGTTATGGATACTCCCATATATGTTTGGCAAGATACCCACGAAAAAAAGCAAGATACTTTTTGATGAGCGAGATAAACTAATTCAAAAAAGAGCAACTTTAGCTGGCTATCTTGGCTTCTGGTGGTATATCGTTACAGCTTGTATAATACCCTTATGGTTTGTTGGTCCAACCGGTTCTATCACAGCCATCCTGCTGCCAATTATACTCTTAGGTGGTATCATCATGTTCTCCATCATTCAAAATATTGCAACTTTAATTCAGTACGGCTGGGGAGGTAAAAATCATGAATAAAACACAAAAAGTTGCATGGTTTCAGTTAATTGTTATAGCCTTAGCTGCGATTGCGAGCGTAATCAATTCATTTTTGTACATGCATAAATACGGATATTCATTCACGAAGGCTTGGTGGTTTGGTACTATTTGGCCAATAATAATATGTGTTTTTCTGGTAGTATTTGCTACAACATTCTCTAAAACATTCTCTAAATTTTATCGCAAGAAAGGTGAGATACTTTTTGATGAACGGGATTTGTTGATCCAACGGCAAGCATCACGGTTTGGATATGCAGCGGCTTTTGTCTTTTTCGTAGCATCGTTCATAATAACATCGAAAGTAGTAGGAATGGATACGCTAATACCAGCATATTGGCTTGCCCGATTCTTCCTTGGCGGATGGCTGTCAATGGCCGTCGCACACGCTATAACAATTCTTGTTTGTTACAAATTCGGATTGACCAATGGCAAAAGTTAAATTTACAAATAGTATCCGTCGGCTACGTTTTGAAAATAATGAAATGAGCCAGCAAGACTTAGCTGGAAAGGCCGGCTGTACCAGACAGACTATTATCGCTATTGAGCAGGGGAAATATAATCCGTCTCTTGCATTGGCTTTTAAGATCGCGAGGGCTTTTGGTAAAAGTATTGAAGAGGTTTTTTGTTACAGTGGTGAATCTGCCGAATAATCGTGTGGGTTGTTTATTGGTGGGTTGAAATTTGTTTGGGATTATGATATACCCTTAAGGGTAGTAAATGTCCGCAAAAGAAGCCGGAACTTGTTATTTTTAAGTTATTTACCCGCGAATAAACGGTAAAATTCAATTGGGATCAGTATAAAAGATAGTTTTGGAATTTTTATGAAAAAGGATTTTTGTAAATTGAGAACAAAGAGATTACTGCTTGCGATAGTATTTGGGCTTTTTTTAGTTGATTTTGCGGCTGCTAGTTTGAATTCGAGGGTAAATGCACTTTTAGGTAAGGCTGACCAGAAAAAAGTCGTTTACGGGATAAAAATCATAGATGCTGACAATAAGAAGAAACGTTACAGCTTTAATTCAAATCAGGCGATGGTTCCGGCTTCTAATATGAAGGTTATTATAACAGCAGCGGCTTTGAAGTATCTTGGAAGTGATTATCAATTCAAAACTCAGATCGGTTTATCAGGTGAGGATCTGGTTATTGTTGGTAGCGGTGATCCGCTATTGGGTGACAAAAAAACCGATGAGAAATATGGCAGGGTTTCGGGGTGGATATTTGATGATATCGCAAATGCTCTGAAAGAAAAAAATGTTACATCAATTAAAAATATTCTGGCAGATACAACGATATTTGATGACGAGAGGGTGAATCCGAGTTGGCCTGTGGATCAGTTGAATCGATGGTATGCTTGTGAGGTGAGCGGTTTGAATTATTATTCAAATTGTGTGGATATGACAGTTAAGGTGGTGAATTCCAGGCCTCGGGTGTTTATTAATCCCGCTACGAGTTATTTGCATATTGAGAACCAGGTTAGTTATACCTCTAACAGCAAGAAAAGTGCGGTGGGGGCGTATCGAAATTCGATTGCTAATAAGATCATAGTTAAGGGCAGATGTAAATCGCAGGAGGGGCCTTTCGATGTTGCGATCGAGAGACCTGCGGGGTTCTTTGCGTTTTTGTTGGCGGAAAATCTTAGCAGAGCGGGGATTTCAACTGAAGGGAATTTCACAGAGAAGCAGCTTGATAGCGGCGAAGTTGTTACATTGCTGAAAGAATATAAGAGTTCAATTGCTGATTGTGTGATTCGGTGTAATAAGGACAGTTATGGTTTGGCAGCTGAGTGCTTGATTAAGGCTGTTGGTGCGAAGCGCAGTGGTCAAAACAAAAACGGTGGCTGGGAGAATGGCAGAAAAGCAGTATCGGCTTATCTTAAGGGCCTTGGTGTAAATGAAAAACAATTTTATATTGATGACGGCAGTGGTTTGAGCAGAAAAAACAGACTCAGTGCTAATGCGATAACCTCTGTTTTATATAATGTCTATCATAGCAATAATAAATTGTTTGAAAAATCGTTAGCTGTCGGCGGTGTCGAAGGGACGGTATCTAAACGTTTCGCAGAGAAAAACTACAAGGGCAAAGTATTCTGCAAGACAGGTTATATCAACGGAGTTAGAACGTTGTCAGGCTGGGCCAAAACCAGCAAGGGCGATTATATTTTTTCTATCCTCACCAATAATTCCAACTGGAAGAGCAAAGCTGTTATTGACGGCATAGTTAAAGCTATTATTGATGAGGCAGACGGGCCTGGCGATAAAAAGAAACGTTAATTTGCTCCGGGGGCAGCCTGAAGCATAAGTGAGGCGAAATCTTCAGCTCCTACGATAACAAATCTGTTGTCGAGTTTTTCCTTAGCGATTAAAGCACTTTTTAATGTTTGCTTTGGTATATCATAAACGGTGATGAAGTAAGGAGGCTCACGAAGAGAAGCTACGTTATTTATTTTTTCGATGATCTCATCGGGCGACTTCAGTTTCGGGTGCCATAAAGTCAGGGCAGATTGTTCTATTGCGGTTCCATCAGTGAACCAGAGATTGCAACCTGTTCCATCTCCGTTGGGTTTATTTGTGAAGCATTTTATTGTCGTACAGTATTTATTGAAAGATTGCAGGCTTTGCAGATCGAAGCCCCCCCATATTTCTGCGATTTCCAATCCGGTATTTTTCATAGCATCGCCAAAAACTTTTGCAACATCTTCTATGTTCGGCATCATGTTAGGATAGCAATACCCGCCTGCGGAGGGACCTGCAAAGAAGCTGTCGTTTTTTGTTGCGGTTGTTTTGTAATATTCGAGTATTGCAGGCCAAAGTTTCGCCGCCAGTGGTTGTGTACCCCATGCGACAGGGACAGAGCCTCTTTCGTTATTAAGCCAGGGAGTTTTATCTTTATGAGGTGTAGCGCATCCAAAGGTGGTTAAAACCCTCATGGCGTCGCCGTCACTTGCCTGAAACATGACATAGTATTTTGATTTGTCGAATATCAGATTTTTTGAAGGCTGTTTCATTAGCAGGTTGGCAGGGTCGGCCTTTACATGTGCCCAGAAACTCAGATTGGAAGCTCCGGCGGTGACTACATTATAATGACCGGCTACTGAGCTTGCAGTGACATCGCCTATCTCATTATGCCAACCACCGAGGAGTATAGCTGGTGGTGCGAGATAGCTCATTACCTGGTCATACAATGGTCTTTGGGTTGAGTCTTCTGGGTCAAGATTGAAGAAGAAGTATTTTTTCATTATGCCATAATCCTGACTTTGCCAGCGTTCGTATCTTCCCCCGTCTTTAAAAGCGCCGGCTTTTGTGAATTCAGGCATCTGATTTTCTATTGACCATTTTTGAGCTTCGATGTTTGTCGACCAGTTTTTTGTAATATCTTTTATGGGCAAGCCTTTGAAACAGTCTTTGATTTTATCAGTGGAGAGAGAATTACTGTGATATTCCAGCATTTTTTTGGTGACAGGCAGATATCCTTCGAGAACGCAGATGTTTTCAGCGATACACAGTTGCACTTTATTTCTTCTGAGGTTATATACAACTAATCCTTTGATTAGGCCTTTATCGCGGGCTAATTTAACCAGGTCAGAGAATGTATTGATTTCTTTGAAAGCCAATCCTTTTTTCTGCTGCAGGTAATCCAACCAGAGCTTCTCCGCCTTGACCAGGGTAATGCAATGGCCGGCAGTATCATAAAAGAGCACATCAGCGTTTTCATTTATCAGCCCCTGCAGGCAGTAGGCAGCTGTTATTTCTGCTTTATCAAGACGGGTCTCTGACATGTTGAATGTATAGCGTGTGGTGTCCGCAAAGGCCAGGTTGGCTAATAAAAGGATAATCGCTACGACTTTTCTCATTCATTATCTCCTTGAGTAGATAAACTGTAAAATAATATTCAAATATGCGTTAGTACGAGACAAAACACAAAATTGTTTGGAATATTCAGTTGATTTGAAATAATTTTGTTTTCTGTAATAAAAAGGCTTAAGAAAACCTTAAGTTTCAGGTAAGATGACTTGATTATATTCTTATTTCGAGTTTAGTCTGATTTGTTAACGATTTGATTCTTAGATAAAATCAAACCAGCAGGAATCAAAATAATATTATTTTTATAAGAACGGAAATTTTAAAATGAAACTTGTTAATGTTCTTAGAAAAGAATGTATCGCAGCTAATGTAAAAATTGCTGATAAGGCCTCTGCTTTGCTTGAAGTTGCCCGTGTTGCTAAAAAAAGCAGTGTTCTCAAAAATGTTGAGGAGCAGGAGATACTGGAGAAGCTTCAGGAGCGAGAGACGCTTGGGTCGACTGGTTTTGGTGGTGGTATCGCGATTCCGCATTGCAGGCTGAAGTCTGTTACGGATTTTGTTATCGGTATTATAACGGTAGACGAAGGTGTTGAATACGATGCTCTTGATGGTGAGCCTGTGAAGCTGATGGTATTCATTATAGCTCCTGATACCGAATCCGATAAGCATGTCAGACTTCTCTCTGCGATATCTCAAGCTTTGCTTGTACCTGGCGCAGTCAAAGAAATACTCGCCGGCAAAGCATCTGAAGCGATCTTTGAAAGCTTTATGCGTTTTAGCCGAGCAGACATTGATGCTGCCGACAGGACAAGCAAAAATATGTTCAGGATATTTGTGCAGGATGATGAAGTTTTCCATAAGATAGTTGAAGTCCTTACAATGACGGAGTACAGCTCACTTGTTGTCATGGATGCCGAAAACATCCAGGCTTATCTTGCTAAGATGCCTCTTTTTGCAGGTATCTGGAGTGACAAGCATAAAGATTTCTGTAAATTGATTTTGGCGGTGGTTGAAAAGAAACTTACCAATGAAACGCTCAGAAGAATAGAAGGTGTTACCGGCAATCTGGATGAGTGCAGCGGTGTAATGGTTACAGTTCAGGAGCTTGTTTATTGCGCAGGTTCGTTAGAGAAGTAATATACCCTTAAGGGTAGTA
>CAYZEH010000138.1:0-7171 GCA_964477135.1 uncultured Pirellulales bacterium
CGAGAAACAATTATCTGATTATGTTCAAAGAGTTATGCAGAGAGCGGCACAAAAATTAAGTATCCCTCTTTCAACCTCTGTAAATGCTTTAACAATATGAGAAAGCCAATCTCTCTATAATTTCTTTTATTGTCTCCGAGGTGGGGTGTATCTATGTATGTCAAAATTGATATACTAAACTGGCTCATTAATAGGCGTTTTCTGGATGTATCTATGTATGTCAAAATTGATACACATAGAACTTTTATTTAATAGGCGTTATCATATCTATGTGTATCAAATTTGATAGCTATACCATGTAATGGTGAGTGAACCTGAGAACTGAAACAGATAATGAATGAACATGTGTGTACTATCCATCACAGATAGAACCAGAGAGAAAAAAAAAATTAAAGACCTCTGCAATATATATAAAATTGAGGTCAAACCAGCAAGCGAAGCCAAACCGCCGCCGATTAATCAAAGCAAACCATTAAAACCCATTACCAACGGGTATTACGTTTCAAACAAAAGGTATTACATTAGGGTGTTACTTTATGAACGGAAAGCATAAGAAAGCAAGGGAAAAGTAATACCCTCCGTAAATTTGATTAACTTGATTGGAATTGCTGAAACCCCTATAAACAAGGGGTATAGTTGATTTCAAAGGACATTTATATGGTAGGGGTGCCCGGGATCGAACCGAGGACCCACTGATTAAGAGTCAGTAGAACAGTCAATAGGTAAAGGGTTTTTGCAGAATAGTATTACTTTTAGGTTGCACTTAATGCACTCTAGAGAGTATAATTTGCCGTATAAGAGATAACAACTGTAAGAAAGGGTAACCCCATTATGAAGACACGAAGCGGACATTTATACCAGAAAAAAAACGGTGGTACTTGGTATGTTAGAACACAGGTTGACGGAAAAGTAATAGTCAGATCAACCAAAACCAAGAACAGACGGGAAGCTGAAAAACGGCGCATTGAAATAATGGAACCCTATGCACTTGGAGACAAAGCCAAGGTTTATAAAGAGATCGTGAATAAGTTGCAAGAGACAGAGAATAGTTTGACCGCCCTCAATGAAGCCCCCCCGCTGGCCATTAATAAAGCATGGATTGATTATATCAAATCACCTCACAGACCGGATTCGGGAGATTCGACCCTAGACCAATACGGCTCTACATGGAAACGGTTTGATAAATGGATTACAGCCAACCACGCCGATATTGAGACACTGGACCAAGTCTCGGAGAAAACCGCCGCCGATTATGCAGGGAATCTCAAAGCCGCAAAACTTGCCGCGTCAACATTCAACCAGCATAAGAATTTTTTAAAATTACTGTGGAAGGTTTTACTCCCTCACAAGCTGAACCCTTGGAAACGGATAGAATCCCGAAAGCTCAACCCCCTAGCCGCACGAAAACAGGCTTTGAGCTCTTCACAGTTTGAAAACCTTTTGGCCTCCGTTGAAAATGAGCCGAATTATCACGACCTCTTTGTTTTGCTGGCATGGACTGGATTACGATTAGTTGACGTTGTAATGATGAAATACTCAGCGGTTGACTTTAGAGAGAATGTTTTAACTATTGCGCCAAAGAAAACAGAACGGCGACAAGGCAAAATAGTTCATATCCCGATATTTCCTGCGGCTCTCGAAGTGCTGAACAGCCGCCAAAGTGAGAAGGTGTTAGACCCCACCTCCCTAGTTTTTCCCGAACTTGCCGAAATTTACCAGTGCGACCGGAGTGCAATATCTAAAAAGATCACCAAGGCATTTAACCGCGCGGGCATGGACACAAAAAAAGCACAGGCAAACCGCAAGCGAAAGCAGGTCATATACGGAGCTCATTCATTAAGGCATTTCTTTGTTACAGTGGCAACCGCCGCAGGCATGCCCGATGCAATGATTAAAAGTATCACCGGACACGGTACTGATTCTATGTTAAGTCATTACCAGCATATAGGGAAAGACCTTGCCGCCGATTTATCCAAGCGTATCGGAGGCACACAAGCCCCGACAATGCTGGAAGCGACAACGGAGGGTACAGCACCAAAGGCCGTACAATTGGCAAAAGCGAACCTAATGGATGCAATAGCGGCACTGAACAACAGTGATATAAAACTAGCAAAGGTTTTTATTAACAAGGCTTTAAAAGATATAGAGGCAGCGGAAGGTTATTAGTATGTTATCTTAATTTATGTTATAATTTACTTTCAAACAAATTTGAAGGAAAAGTCTGATAAGAGTACACTTTTTAGATTAACCTAGACAAGGAACAGGATAAATTATGACAACAGTAAAATGTAAAGATTGCGGGGGAATAGTTAGTAAAAGAGCAAACCAATGCCCGCATTGTGGGGCACCTGTTAAACAAAAAAAAGGTATGGGCTGTATGGGCTTGATAGGCTTGATTGTTTTTATTTTATTTGTGTCAGTTGTTGTATTGTTCTTTGTATCATTGGTTTTAGGAATAAAGAATGCTGGTGCTAAATTAGAGCAAGGGAACTTAACACAAACGAAACGTGAATATAGGAAGAACCCTGAGAAACCAATTAATAAGCAGATTCCCGAGAAACCAATAAATAAGAAACTTCAAACCCGTAACCCAGCTAAGCCTATTGAACCAAATTGGTCAGATAGATTTTTGGAGCTTCACTCACAATATACCAAAGAATTTCCCGCTCTGCCAATCGGTAAACCTATTGAACTAAAACCGAAAGTTGGATCAACCTTTAAAGGCATCTTAATGTCAGTTACAGAAAGTGAGATTCAAGTTAAACGTGGTAAAGCAATATTTGCATTTCCTAAATCTGATCTTTCTTCTGAATCTTGCGGCAAGTATTTTTCGAGTAATTATGCGAGATTGAAAGCTAGTTCACAGGTTGCAAGAGAAAAGGATGCTTTTAAAGAAAAAAAATATAAGAACTCACAAGATGATTCAGAACTTGAATATTCAATCATACAAGACTCTAATCTTAATGCAAGGCGTTGTGTTTGTGTTCAGATAAATAAAATAGTGTCAAAAGATATTTTAAAAGAAATTGCCATTCAAATAAAAAAATCTGACCCAAATACCTATGAGCGTACTTCCATTCTTTATCGTATACCTGATATGCAGCCTACTGGAAAAACTTACTGGGCAACGGCCTGCTTCAAACCCAATCTTATAATAGAGATTTTTGATCATGATACCGAAAAATGGTTGTTTTTCGATGAAAGATACCCTGAACCTGAAAAACTCAAATAAGTGACTGTAAATCTCTGAAGATAAAAGCTCAAAGAACCCAGATAAAAGATGAAATTAATTTTTTATCCCAACATATATTATATTTATATAATATTGGGTGCGAGTAAAAAGTATGCAATTAGAAGCGCTCCTGACCACAGATATATTGTTAAGGAAGCACTTGTCCTTATTGTGATTTTGCAACATTTAATAAATGTTTTTTGTCTATATAACTTATGATGGGAACAATACGGCGATTACACATAAATTGTCGATAAACACCGGTGTATGGTTGAGTTTAATCCTACAATAAAGCCCAACTTGTATTTAAGTATTACACAATTGAACGCACTAGGTCCCATACAAAAGATTACAGCATTGAAAGACCTGGAAATTCTTCATAGACGGCAGGTTCTCAATTTTATATCGCTTTAAAAGAATCATTTTGGTTTAATTTATGAGTTGTTACAAAATTACAGAAAGAGGATAACATGGACTTAAAGCAAATTTACAAGAAAAAACATGACAGATATTACTCAGAATTTTGTAAGATTGCAGATAGTAATAGTTTGGTGTATTGTTCAGTTCTTGTGATAAGTAATCCATACGATCTATTGTTGGTAGAGGATAACCAAATCAAACACGGTGATTGGGTAATTCCTCTTAAAGATATAAGAGGGATTCGATATGGTTGCATGAAGGAAGAAGCATTAATGTTAAACGCATTCAAAAATCCCGTGTTGGGAGGTTATAGGTATAAGCCTCAATTTGGTGTTTTTAATATTGAGATTTTATATGAGTCTGGTTCACATACTGTAAGTGCTGTGCTTACCCCAGACGAAATGCAAAAATTATCCGAGAAATGGACAGATCTTCCACAAGAAGTATTTGCTTTGTTAGATCCATGCTTCTCAATCTTGATTCCATATCTTCTTGAACAGTACATAAAAAGAATTGAATCGGGTGGTTATGTTAAAATAGGTAAGGTTGAATTATGTCAACAAGGAGTTATGTTTCAAACTGGCATGTTATGGAAGAAAAAAGAAAATCGGTTAGACTTTGCAGATATAAAAGTAAGTGAAAGGTATATGGGGAAATGGGATGAAGACATAATGGCGAGTGATGCTATTATTCAATCTGTTTTTGATGAAAAAATATTCGTTTGTATTCCTAGTAGCGCTTGGAATCGAGTAATACTACCAAATATTATAAAGCATTTTAAAGGTCAATGAGGCATTTTTAATGGTGTCATGAATGCCTTGATTTATAGGTCGCCCAAACAAAACAATTTGACTTCTTCCCCCCTGAATAAATAGATGTATCGACATGCATTATTTATTGAAAAACGCTCCAGCACTCTATACCAACTGGAATTAACTATCTGAGGTATGAAATGTAAACGTCTTTAGATAAACTCTGATCAATTGCTAAACAAATGAATTTAAAATATAAATGGCTTTAATGAATTTCAGAAAACATCCAGAAAAAACAAAAGAACTTAGAGAGAATAATCCACAGAGAATAATTTAAATCTCTGAATATAAAAACTCAAAGAACCCAGATAAAAGATGAAATTAAGTTTTTGCCCAAATTCAAGTCTTGATATTATATTTATATAATATAGGGGGGAAGAATAAAGATACAATTATGAGCTTGCCTGACTGCGAGAGTCTAAAGACATAGCTTCAATGCTGCAAAGCTCTCCTATCGTGTCTGTCGATCAATCCAAGCTATACAGGGTAAGAGACACAAAACGTCTTTAGATAAACCAAGACAACCAAGTTAAAACAAAACCAGAGAGAGAATAAATCAAATTTCTGCAACAGTAAAAATTTAAAACAGTTGGTAGATCTTCTGAATATAAAACACTCAAAGAACCCAGACAAAAATTGAAAATAATAAGCTGAAAAAATAAGTAACTGTATATAGTTACAATCTCAAAACACCCCCCTGGAATCAGGAGATAATTACCCCAAAAAGTCATAAGTGCTTATAATACAAAAATATACGATAAAATAAATAGTTTACATAATAATTATTATACGACATAAACGCATAAAAATACTTCTTTATGCTTACCTATCTACAGAGATACTCGGTTGAATAAACACACTCTCAGGAGCTTGCCTGACTACGTAGAGTCAAAGACATAGCTACAACAACGAAAGACGCTCCTAGACCCCTCCACCTGCTGGAATTAACTATCTGAGGTATGAAATGTAAACGTCTTTAGATAAACTCTGATCAATTGCTAAACAAATGAATTTAAAAATATAAATTAATTTACCTTTAAAAAATCTTCCTGTCCCCAGTTATATAAGACAGCAAAAATAATCAGAGTAAACGAAAGGTAATAATTATGAGAAACGCAACATTAGAAACAGTATTCACCGCTTGGCAGTCCGCAACAACGGAACAGCAGGAAGCGGCCATAACAGCCCTGAAAGGCAAAACTAACACAACCATTAAAACCCCCTCCATTATCCGGTGGGTTGACCTTGCCGAAAGGTTGCAGGTCACAAAAAAAACCGCATTGACCGCGACACAGAGAGCCGGCATTACTCCGGTTATATTGCCAGGGCGAGTTAGATCAATCGGGATTAGAACGGCCGACCTCTGGAAGCTTGAAGGGGGCAAGAATGCGATGTAACAAACGACACAGGAACATACGATTGACCCCAGAGCAAAGAAAACGAAGTTCCCCGTTTTACCGTTGTAGATATTGTGGGAATCTTATCAATGAAAAGCAAGCAGAGCAAGTTTTGAAGAATGACAAGTCCTGCGCTTGCCTGTCATGTTTAGAGCAACTCAGTTTTGAAGCCGATCATTCTGATTTCAAGGGGGTTCATCATGGCTAAAGCAAAGTATGATTTCTTTAAAGAATTTGAAATTTCTCAATATGTAACAAAAAATTATCCGGATCTTACATGTGCGGCTTATTCTCTGTATCTATCCATGCGTTTCATGGAGTCTGAAAAATTCGGATTTTGTAACCCTGTATGTATTGGTTATAGAGACATGGCCAAGATAGCGCATTTAGCAATTGGCACAATTAAAGGAGCAATTAACGAGCTACAGGAACACAGCTTGCTGAAATTGGAGATTGGGGAGCCAGGTACCAATAAGAAAGCGACTAAAATAACCAGAATCCCAATTGAACAGCTTGAAGATCATACATTAGATGGCGACACCATACACAGGAAGTTTGCCAGAGCACTAAAAGAAAAGGGTGTTTTGATTGAGGGTGAAAGACAATACCCACAATGGACGATTAAACAGACAAATCGCATATATTCAAAAAACCCAAATGTACAGGGTTTAAATAAAGGTGAACGATTTAATCTATTATCAATCGGGGCACCTTCGGGAAGTATCTTAATATCATGCGATTACAAAGAAGCAGAACCAACGGTAATAAAATCATTGATCAAATCTGACCATGCCATAGATTTGTATAAAGCGGTAATGGATTGTACTGGTTGGAATAGGTCAAAAGCAAAGACTGAAACAAACCACTTAACATATTCAAAAAATACAGTGTACAGGTTTAAAACTTGGCCAGAGCAGGCAAGGCTTGATCATGTTATTAGGCAATATGTCAATGGGCTGAAACGATTAAAAAGAGATCTTTTAAAAGAGAGTCAGAAAAGCCGATCCGTTACAACTCTAGGCGGTCATGTACTTAGCTTTTCAAAACGGACAAAACCACACTCTGGCAAAATTCTAAATTGGAAGGTACAAGGGAGTATTGCCGATATTAGTGCAAGTGCTGGTTATACACTCATTCAGGATAAAGATATTTCATCAATGGTTTATTTGCATGATGAATTAATTATTCTTTTCAGCCCTTGCGGAAAAACAGAAAAAATATTATCTGATTATGTTCAAAAGGTTATGCAACGAGAGGCACAAAAATTAAGTATCCCTCTTTCAACCTCTGTAAATGCTTTAACAATATGA
>CAYZEH010000139.1:0-7108 GCA_964477135.1 uncultured Pirellulales bacterium
GGCAATTGACTTCAAGGATTATGCGATCCTTGCAAGCGAATGGCTGGTTGAGGACTTTTGGCCTTAATATCAAAGGCTAAAACAGATTCAATCTGCTTTTTAAGCAGTAATACCAGGGCCCGGACAAAAATCCGGGCCCTTTTTTTCAAATCCAAGATAAAAAAACGGATGGTTTTTACCTATAATAAGCGGCGAGCATTAGTTGAATCAGTTTTGGCGATGGGCCGAGACTTGATGGAGCAAGTTGTTACGATTGTTAAGCCCAAAACGATTCTGGCTTGGCAAAGAAAGCTTGAGAAACAGAAGTTGGATTACTCAGATCGAAGAAAAAATAATCTTGGCCAACCTCGGATTTCTTTGGATATTGAACAGCTCGTTTGCCGAATGGCTCATGAAAACGAGTGGGGCTATGAACGCATTCAAGGTGAGCTTAAAAAGCTTGATATAGAGATATCCAAAAGCAGTGTTGCTAATATCTTAAGAAGAATGGGCTACCGCCCTCACCTGAGAGAAAAGGGCTGTCATGGTGAGAATTTTTGGCCAGACATGCATCTGTTTTTCTTTGTGCTGATATGTTTCAGAAAGAAGTCTGGACGTTTAGAGGCTTGACCACAGCATATATATTTTTCGTTACATATTTACAGACCCGAAAAGTGATATTAGCAAGGGCAACATTTTCACCAACGAACCAATTTCCACGCAAAGCTTAACAAGTTGCTTATAAGTTCCATCCTGGTGGAACCGGCTTCATCCATTCTTCTGCCAGCATAGAATAGTCTTTGAAGTCAACTTTTCCGTCATCGTTAAGGTCAGCTGAAAGGCCGGATTCTGATTGTGTCCACTGGTCAGACATCGTTTTCAATTGCTTATTTGCGATATGATTAAAAGTGATATCTTTCTGGAAAAGATTTATCCATTGTTCCTGATAGCTACGTTCGGCCACAGTGAGTCTGTTTTCTGTTATTCTTGCGACACCTATAGCTTCAAACAAACCATTACCCCAGTCAGGATTTTCATGAACTCTCTGACTTGAATTTACGCAGCAGGCATCAAAACCTCTCCAGTCGTAGTATTGGGTGTTATGCCAGTGACCATGAAAAAGAGCGATTATGTTTAAGTCTTTTACCATGTTATAGAATCCAGGCTCATCAAATTTGTCTATGTCATATTTATATCCATAATGAGTGAGAATGACAACTGGTCTTCCGCTATCGCCGACGTGGTTAGCGATGTCTTGCTGGGCGAATGTAAAGCTGTCTTCTGCTGGAGCACCGGCGGCGCCTGGACATATGTTAAGATTCATAAAATGCACATCATCCCAGTCCCATGAGTAGTGATAGCCATTAGTGGAGACGTTAACGTTTTGTCTTGTCAGGTTTCTTTCTTTTACTCCTTCTTTCGATACTTTTCGGCCGCTGAAAAATACACAATCATGGTTGCCGTAGAGTTCATATACGGGGTAGTTTAATCTACCGTCATCTCCGTTTAGGCCATAGTCGTCTACCCAACCATCGTATGTATCGGTTCCGTTCCATTCAGTTTCTTTTGCGAGGTTAGCGAGGTCGCCGAGACAGATTACACCTCTTGGGTGCTGAACATAACCGCCTCCGAATTGGCTTGGGTATGTGATATTCTCAGCAAGATTGTTGATTCTGTCGATAACTCTTTTGTTACCTGCTTCGTTATCCAGTTCCTGCCACTCTGCTCTGTAATGTGTGTCAGCGGTCATACAGAATGTGATATCATTTCTATTTCTAACAGAAAAACTCCAGACAGGGTTTTTTATTATGGGGTCATTGGCTTTGCTTATCGATGCCGGTATTATCACCGAAGCCGTAACTGCAGCAGCGGACTTTATAAAATCTCGTCTCGTGAGGTTGTTTTTTTTATCTTTTTTTATCATGTCAAAATTACCTTTCAGAGCTGTCTATTTGTTCAATTCTCCAGTAGTATTTTTTTCCAAGCTTTAAAGGCCTCGGATCGTAGCTGTTTGCATCAATTGGTTGATTGCCCTTATATACCGGGCTGTTATGGTCAGCGTTTTGTACCTGGTCATAATCAGTTCCGAAGTAAATATCATAGCTGCTGCCAAGTTCGCCTTTTGACCAGACCAGAGTTCTGTCAGGTTCCACAATAGCATTCAAGACTGGTTTCGGGTTCCATGCGTTTGCTGGTAAGACTGTAAATGACCAGAGGTCACCTTTGATTTCTTCCGAGCTATATATTTCATCGATCCGCCAGTAATATGTTTGACCTGTTTCGAGAGTTGGCAGATCAAAATAATTAACATCGTTAGGAACCGATATCTGGAATTCATCGCTTGCAATAGTTGCATTTTCAACTGCCACGGCATCAGTTCCGAAATAAACATTATGGTTGTTTACAGAGTCACAAGCCGACCATTTTATTTGTTCTAAATTCTTATCGACGCCGGTTTGTCCGTCATCTGGTATTGGATCAAATGCGATATCATTACCATCTGGTGACATGATAAGATTGATTTCTTCTGCCGACAAAGCCTGGCTGTAGATTCTAAAGTCGTCCATCTTGCCGTGGAAGCTGTCCCAACTGCCTGAACCGGCAGAGTTTGCGTGGAAGATCATAAACGCATCAATACCTGCCAATGAATCAGTTGGAAGTACCGCGCTGCTGCTATAAGCTGCAATAAGCATACCATTGACGTAAAGGTTCCTTATTCCGGCTACTGCGTCAAATACTATTGCAATGTGACCCCATTCGTCTCTGCTGCCAATAGCCTCGTCAAAATCGCTCCACCACGCATTACTAGTTGAAGTACCGAGGTTGTAGGTCAATGTGATATTAGGATAAACACCACTGCCTTGCTTATATGGCCTTGCCCATGCAAGTTTAGTGCTGCCTGCATTAGTACCAGTGAAGAAGCCACCACACTGCAGACCAGCATCGGACAGTTCTGTGAGCTGTACCCAGAATGTAAATGTCGCCTGCTTGTCTATAGTTGAAAAAACAGTTGTCGGAACAGGAATATAAAGATTATTGTTGATAATGTGGTTGTTTAAGCAACCACCGGCAGCACCTTCACTATCCCAGACATAGCTCGCTGTTCCACTGATAACGGCATCAAAACCATTACCTGATGAGTCCGCCACTGTTGTGCCGGAAGTCTCATCAAATTTGTACCAGGCAACCGGATCATTGATAGTATCTGCAAAAACACTTACGCACAACATCAGCATAAGGCACACAATTGCTAAGCCAAAATACCTTTGTTTCATAGCTATACTATCCCCTTAGAAATGAACAAAAATAGTTCACATATAATACGTTCATCCAAAAATAAAATCGGCATTATAAATTACGTTATTCCAACTGCTCACTCGAATAACAATTTTACATCCTCACTAAAACATATTATCAAATTCCAATACCAATGGGATTATACTATAAATTAGCCTAAAGGTCAAATTTTAACTCCTCAAACTCAGGGGTTTTTCAAGAAGCAAACAGCTTTGTATTCGCATTTATTGCAACACCTTGTTAACACAGAGATTATGGTTTCTCAAAACTCGTGGCTGCATATCAGGTGTTCCCTGAAGCCGAAAAAAGACATATTCATCAGGCTTAATCGAGCTAAACGTTTTGGTTGTGTTAGTATTTTTCGTGCTAATATGTGGGATTTTTGACTAAGGACCATGTTGTGAAATCTGCTGAAAATCTTTCATTTCTCCGATTGTAAAGCAGGATTTCGATTGCCATAAGTGCTTTAATAATCTGAAGTTACAACGAAATAATCGAATGAGTGCGAGGGAGTGCGAAAAAAGCCCTAAAAACAGCCATAAATTTGAGAAATAAATCTCTTGACTTAGCTTTTATGATATGATACTACTGAAAGAGTGAGATGATTGGATTTGAAGATGTGGTGAAACACGAGCCTCAAATCTGTCCTTTGAATAGCATTTTAAGTGTGTGTATTTTCGGGAAATGTGCAGTAATTTCATGAAATTGTTATTTAGTAAAGGAGAGAAGATGATGAAGAAAGTATTAGTTTCACTGCTGCTGGTTGCCTTAGTGGCTTCCGTAGCAAGTGCTGAGCTTCGTGCCTGGTACAAATTTGATGAGACTTCCGGTTCGACCGTGACGGACTCATCAAGTAACGGTTTTCATACTGCTATCGGTGGAACGACGAGTTATGGCTGGGATACTGAAGGTGCTGTTAACGGTTGTTTAAACAATCATTTTGTCAGCAGGAACACTTTTATTCCTGTCCCGGCAGCTGTTTTCTCAACTATAGACAAGCAGGCAACATTTGCATTCTGGGTGCAGCTTACATACTTGGCCGATGCTGGTCTCCAGTGTGGTGGCTTCTTCACTGGTACTAATGCAGGCAGCACTAAACTTGCATGGGCAAGGCCATATAAGCAAAGCAGTGGCGTTTATCCCAATATTACATTCACGGGTAACCTCGGCACTTCAACTAGCGCTCCGTGGTGGAGCAATTTTGACGAGGCTATTGGTGCCAGAGATGAATGGGGGCACGTTGCATTTGTATTTGACGCGGTAGCCGGAACAAGGAACCTTTACCTCAATGGCGAGCTTATTGCAGCTTATAGCAGCAGCGCGGTACTTCCAATTGACTCATTGGCTGGTATTGATGCGTTCATGATCTTCCACGCAAACTCTACCGGTTCAGGGTCCTGGGACAGCTTCCACGGCAAAATGGATGATTTCAGGATTTATGACAATGCTTTGACGCAGGCAGAAGTTGCGGCTTTGGTTCCAGAGCCTACAACAATTGCTTTGTTAAGCCTTGGTGCTTTTGCATTGATCCGCAGAAAAAAATAAACTTAGTATAAGCTAAAGCATTTTAAAGGAGCTATTGAATTAGATAGCTCCTTTAAATTTATAGTCAAAACATTTATAACGGTAAATAAAAGCATTATCCTTATGGGTAGATTTTAAGTTTGTTTATTTTGAAAAATCTGCAGTAGTTTCGCGAAGTTGTTACCATTTAATAAAGGAGGAAAGATGATGAAGCAAATATTAATTTCACTATTGCTGGTTGCTTTGGTGGCAGGTGTAGCAAGTGCTGAGCTTCGTGCCTGGTACAAATTTGATGAGACTTCAGGTACAGCCGTGGCTGACTCATCGGGTAATACCTTTGATGCTATTGCTACCGGGATAATCAGCTCGAGCTGGGATAGCGAAGGAGCTTTCGGTGGTTGTTTGAACAATCATACTGCCAACAATAACCTTTATATTCCTGTTTCGAGCAACGTTTTCTCAACGATGGACCAGCAGGCGTCATTTGCATTCTGGGTAAAACCGATGCAACTTGCCCCAGGTGGCCTATATGCGGGAGGCTGGTTCACCGGTACTGATGCTAATGGCGTTAAAATTGCATGGACAAGGCCCTATCAGTTTGACGATTATGTGTGGTTCTCGTCAGTTTTTAGCGCTGGTTCATCCGAGACTGACTGGTGGAGTGACTACAATAACCTCGTAACAGATAAATGGAATCATTTCGCAGTGGTATTTGACGCAGTAGGTGGAACCAGAAAGGTTTACTGTAATGGTGGGCTTATTGTTGATAGCAATACTGTCGCTGGTGATACGGTTGCCGGTATTACTGATTTCAATATTTTCAGCACAACTTCTACAAGTCCTGCCTCTTGGGACAGCTTCCACGGCAAGATGGATGATTTTAGAATTTATGACAATGCGATTACTGCACAGGAAGTTGCTGACTTCAGTAACGGCTATTTTGAAATAGCTAAAATACCGAATCCTTCGGATGGTTCAGTTATTGCTTTGAAGACAGAGGATACACTAACTTTGCAATGGCAAGCTGGTTTGTACGCTGTAAGCCATAATGTTTACCTTGGCAGCGATTTTAATGATGTCAATAATGCAACTAATATATCGGCAGAATACGTGGGCAATCAAATTGCCACTGAATATTCGCCAAATCTTTCACCAGGAATATACTATTGGCGTGTTGACGAAGTTAATGACGTTGATGTATGGAAGGGTGATGTCTGGAGCTTTGATTTTAGAATACCAAATATCGATGGCGCGCTTATCTGGTACAAATTTAATGAAACTTCAGGTTCAGCTGTGGCTGACTCATCGGGCAATGGTTATGATGCTACTGCTACCGGGATAACCAGCGAGAGCTGGGATAGCGAAGGAGCTTACGGCGGTTGCTTAAACAATCATATTTCCGGCAATAACCTTTATATTCCTGTTCCGACGGGTGTTCTTCCAATGATCGACCAACAGGCAACATTTGCTTTCTGGGTGCAGCTTACAGAACTGGCCGATGCTGGTCTCGAGTGTGGTGGCTTCTTCACTGGTAATGTAGGCAGCACTAAAATTGCATGGGCAAGGCCATATAAGCAAGGCACTGGCGTTTATCCTAATATTACATTGACTTATAACCTCGGCACTTCAACTGGCGCTCCGTGGTGGAGCAATTTTGACCTCGCTATTGGCGACAGAGACGAATGGGGGCACGTTGCATTGGTATTTGACGCAGTAGCTGGAACAAAGAATCTTTACATCAATGGCGAGCTTATTGCAGCTTATAGCAGCAATGAGGTACTTCCAACTGACTCATTGGCTGGTATTGATGCGTTCATGATCTTCCACGCAAATTCTGCGGGTTCAGGGTCCTGGGACAGCTTCCATGGCAAGATGGATGATTTTAGAATATATCCACGCTCTCTTATGGAAGAAGAAGTTTCTTTACTTATCGGCGATTACTTTAAAATAGCTAAACATCCCTCTCCTGAAGATGGAGAAGAAGGTGTCGCATTGGCAGGGACAACACTTAGCTGGGAAGCAGGCCAGGATGCGGTTTCACATCAGGTTTACTTCAGCGACAATTTTACCGAAGTTAGAGATGCAGATGTTAATTCGCTATGCTATCAGGGTCAGCAGTCAACCACATCCTATGATCCCTGTGCATTGGAACTGATGAAGACCTATTACTGGCGAGTTGACGAAATTGACGGCGACAGTATTCTCTGGAAAGGCGATGTGTGGAGCTTCTCAAGTATCTCATACATTATGGTTGAAGACTTCGAGAGCTATGATGAGGAAGGCAACGACGTCGCAGTTGTATGGATAG
>CAYZEH010000140.1:0-6972 GCA_964477135.1 uncultured Pirellulales bacterium
AAAACGGGACTATTTCTGGACTATTTGAGCGATTTTTAAGGGTAAATTAGAGAATTGCATAAATAAAAAAGCCTCATAAGTTATTAGCTTATAAGGCTTTAAAAAAATGGGCGGTACAGGACTCGAACCTGTGACCCCCTGCTTGTAAGGCAGGTGCTCTAGCCAACTGAGCTAATCGCCCAACGAAGCGAGCACTCTACTATCATTTTGCAGCTAAGTCAATATTTTTACTGAAAATCATTAAAAAAACTTAAAAAAGCCGGTTTATTAAGGCTATGTGTTGAAGAATGCTTGCAATAGGTCTGAAAAAAGATATGGTGTAAACTGTAGGTGAGAAAAAATCCAGAAATTACAAAAGGAGCGTTTATCATGACGGTATTAGATACTATAAGCAAAAGATATTCATGCAGATCATACAAAAAAATGCCGATTGAGCAAAGCAAACTGGATGAAATCTTAGAAGCGGCAAGGTTAGCACCATCTGCGAAAAACTTACAAGATTGGCGTTTTGTCGCAGCAACAAATGAAGATGTAAAAAAACGTCTTGCTCATGCCGCCAATGACCAGATGTTCTTAGCTGACGCATCAGTAATTATTGTCGCATGCAGCAGCAGTGATTATGTAATGCGTTGCGGCCAGCACATCGCACCTATCGATGTGGCAATCGCACTGGAGCACATAGCCCTGCAAGCGGCTGACCTGAGTCTTGCTACATGCTGGATTGGTTCGTTTTATCCGGAAAAGGTGAGAAAGGTATTATCGATCCCTGAGGATATTGAGGTTATCGAATTGATGGCGTTAGGCTATCCAAAAGATAATCCTAACAAAAGCGAAAGATTGCCGATGGAAAGCATTGTCAGCTACAATAAATGGCAGTTCTAAATACCATCTGACCATTTCATATCAGATTATAACTTAAGCAAAGGTCTAAATACATGCTTAATTGCCTGAACTGTTGGGCTGTCACTATCGGAACTCACAAAGGGCCTGCCGGCATCACAATATTTGCCCATCTCAGGGTCGATCGGAATAGAGCCTAAAAATGGAACATTAAATTGCTCTGCCATTTGACTGCCACCATCGCCTTTGAAAATATCCGTTCTTTTATTGCAATGAGGACAGACAAAGCCGCTCATATTTTCAATTATGCCAAGAACTTTCAGCTGAAGCTGGTTGCAGAAAGTAATGCATTTCTTAACATCGGTAACTGCTACTTGCTGAGGAGTTGTCACCATGATCGCACCATCGGCATCCGGCAATGTTTGCACAACTGATAAAGGCTCATCGCCTGTGCCCGGAGGACAATCGACAATCAGATAGTCCAGATCGCCCCAGTTCACATCGTTGATGAATTGGGTTATCACATTATGCTTCATAGGCCCGCGCCAGATAACCGCACTATTTTCGTCAGCGATCAGAAAACCTATACTCATAACCTTGAGATTGTCACTATATACTACAGGCTCGATAAGCTTTTCAGTGCCTTGTGCTCGGCTGGTATCGAGTTTTAATAATTTGGGAACACTTGGGCCATGAATATCAACATCCAAAAGACCAACTTTTTTACCCTGAGTTGAAAGCCAGACCGCAAAATTTACTGCAATACTGCTTTTACCTACACCACCTTTGCCGCTTAAGATAAGAATCTTATGTTCGATCTTTGCCATTTTACTACTTTCTAATTCTACAAATTAATAAAAAACTTAACTACTTTCCCTAGTCAAAAATTTATCCTTCAAAACCATGCTTCCAACTTCACAGCCGAGATGCTGTGCGATTATTTCACATTTAGCCTTTAGAATGAAAAATATATTTTTATCTACCTCGCTCAAGGTTTCATAATTACCCTGACCTTTAGCTATGATCATGTCCGCATCTGCAAATTTATCTTGAAACTGTTGGCTGCAATCCTCAAGAACCGTACCAGGAGCATCATCGCCGTTATCGATCACAGGAACCAACTCTGTCATAGAAACAAATTCTGCATCTTCCATCGTGATATCATTTATTATGGGTTTGCCGCGAACAGCAAATGTTATTTTCTCAGTCGGCAACTGTTCGATCAGCAGTTTATCAAATACTATCTCGCCCGCATTGTCACCGAGATATAAAATATTTTTCGCCCGGGCAACTGCATCTTTAAATCTCTGCAAAGCTTTTGGCTCTATCGATGTTTCGAGCGATTCATCTATCGCCTCATGTACATGATGGTTTTTCAAACCGGCATTTACTCCGAAATCTATTATGTTACCTGCAATTGCGAATTTCACAGCTGCTTCAATTTTATCATCAGACTCTTCTATATATTTTTTAGCCTTAGGATACATCTGCATTGCAAAAGCATTAAAACTTGCCTTAATCTCTTTGTAAGGATCATCTATACCGGTAAGCTGTCTTATTAGCCGATGGATTTTTTTTGCCATTTCCGGCGGACTTTTACGCAAATCCATATCAACTGCCATTTTCATAGCAGAGATGATTATTTCTTCATGGATATTTTCGTCATCAGTAATAAGCCTGACAGAATCAAGAGCCTGTCTGATAAAACATGGAATACAATCAAAATAAGTTTTCATAACAATGTTTGCCTGACTTTCAAAGTAAGTTAAATAATAGTAAACGCACCTTTTTGCATAGCTCTATTCTTTAAATAGTATTTTGAGGATTCTGTCGAGCTGAGAAAAATCAGGAGCAATTAAATGAGCGCCGGACTTTATCAGCCTTGTTCGCTTTTCAGCATTTAGACCATGGCGTCTGATTTCGTCACTTGCGATACCAAAAGCGATTCCATCACGTTTCCTAACCTCTCTTATTTCTACCGGACCATCACCAAAAACTACCAGGTCAGAACCGCTAAGGCCATTATCTGTCATAATCTTTTCAATAACCATCTTCTTTGAATATTTGCTGACGTCACCGACAGAGCCATAGATACCGCCATTGAACAACTCGCCATAACCGAGAGCATTAGCCTCTTCGATGACGTCTTCTTTATCGGTTCCGCTGGCAAGGTAGAGGGTAACTGACCTTTTGCTGAGTTCTTTTAAGAATTCAACTGAACCTTTGATCGTAAAGTCGCTGATATCAAGCTGAGATGAATGAAATTTTTCTATCCTCTGGTTAACCAGTTCCATCAAAGTATCGTTGTAAATTTCTTTGTACCCAAATTTGTCGAGTATTTTATTTGTCGGTACTATGCCAAACTCTCTAACCATCTCCACAAGGGCCTCCATTTGCAAAATGGTCTGTATGCCAGTGGACTGATCGATATAATCTTCAACACGTTTTTTGGCTTTATGATACAAGGCTTCGTCAGCGGTTTCAAATTCATCACCTAAGATAGCTTTTAACATAGCCGGCACCATGATCTCTTCCCAGCCTTGCCTTAGTGTGCTTATGGTCCCGTCGTGATCAAATACCGCGTGCTTGATATTGCCGATAGTAATATTTTCATAACAGTACTCGACTTCACTATCAGCAAAATAGACTGCCTTTCTCATATCGCAGGCTAATTCAGGCTGATAGACATAATCAGGGTCTTGCCCGACTGCTATTATCTCATCGCCGCTGGCGGTTCCTGTCTGAAAGAGCTTCTGAACTGTGACAGCTGCTGCAAAATTTGCAAAGCTTGCCGCTTCAGCACTTTTAACACCGCCGCCAAGACAAAGTGCAAGGGCACTTGTAACTGTGTCACCTGCTCCTACGGTATCAAGTTTTTTCATAATCTGAATACCGGGGTTCTCATCGATTCCGGAATCATCAACAGTCATTATGCCCCGCAGGCCTCTTGTTACAAAAACAGGTTTATTTGACTGGGCGTAAAGATTCTTAGCAAATCCCATGATGTCTTCTCTGGTGAAAACATCCTCTAAACCGGCATTAGCTCCATTTAGCAAAGCAGCTTCAAGGTCGTTTGTTTTACGGCATAGATTTTTAAACTTACTTCCGTAGTGCCTTGAATCCAGCAAAACAACCTTATCGGTATACTTATCAAGCAGGCGATTGAGACCATCGACAAAATTATCATTATCCATCACACCCGGCACCTGCTGATTAATTATCATTGAGTCGCAACTTTGCAGAGCTTTTTCAATACCAGTGAGCAAAGCCTGATCAGTCTCAAGGCTTCTCTTATTGAAAAAACCGAAATCAATGCGAGGCTGTTCGTTGCCTTCGAGGTATTGTTTGCCAAAAGTTACAGTATTAAAATTTTCTTTCTGAATAACCATATCTGCGGTATCTACACCAAGGGTTTCAAACTGGCGAGTCATTTCCCTGCCAAAGATATCATCGCCCAAAACACCAATTACTTTTATTGAAGCAGGACAAAGAGCTGCCAGATTCGCAACTACATTTGAAGCCCCGCCAAGCGAGTAATAATGCCTGGCAACCGCACCTGCCTGCAAGCCGGTCTCTACGGAAACTTCAGAACCTCTCGGGTCCAGCATCCAATATGCATCGAGGCAAAAATCGCCATAAACAGCTACTTTCACATTTTTTATTTTTGCAATAATTTCTTTGATGCGTTCTTTTTTCATAAATAAAAACCTTTGTACTGCTTATAGTTTTTCAATAATTTTTTTATAAAGCAACGGGAAAGTTTGCTTCTGATTTCCCTGAACATAATAGCCTTTGCTGTTATCAAACGACTGCGGAATTCTTGTTACAACGCTTTTCTGATCGCGGAAGTAGTAACAGGGGGCGGATTCATCAACCATCTGCGCCGGCTCATGTGGACGCAAATCAAAGTCAGCGGCAACAAAATCTCTCGGCACAAAACCTGCATTCGAAACCATCGAAACAGCCTTTAGCAAAACTTCAGGCCCAGTAACAGCTGAGCCTATATTTAACACAACTCCGCCTTTGGTAAGTTTTGTCACCTGGTCGGTGTAGATAAGAAAATCTCTGCCGCTGCATCCTCCTTTAGCTTGACCATCAAAGCTTTCGTGCTGATCGATCACATCGGTGCCGATACCAACATGAATAGTAAGCGGAATTTTATTTCTATGACATGCAGCAATAAAGCTTACTTCCGGATTTTGGAATTTAAGCTTGCTCGATTGTTTTGAATATTTGCTTAGCGCTTCATTTCTAAAATCATCATCACAAATCATTTTGCCGAGAGATTCACCATAGCCCAAATCCATTTCATTACCAAGCGACAGAGCAAAATTGATATAGGCAAATTCATAAGCCATCCCGAAATGCCCTTTGCTTAGTGCGTTGGGGACGTTTTCGCTGGTTTGGCCTATCTGGGCAAGTTCGAAATCATGAATCGCAGTTGCGCCATTGCCGGCTAAGAGTGTTATCAGACCCCTGTCGATAAGATCAATCAGCAAAGGCCCCATGCCGTTTTTTATAAGATGAGCACCGGTAAAAACTATTACAGGTCTGCCTTTTTGTTTCGCAGAAATAATAGCGCGGGCGATTGTCTCAATGTAATTGCAGGTTTCGTCGGACAGTTCGATATTAATATCCGCAACTTTGTCAACGGTAACAAGATCAGCAAGTTTTACTTTGTTTGATCTTTCCGCAAGCGGATATGTCTTTATTTGAGCTGTATCGAAAAAACCAAAACTTCCTTTGTACTGCATTTTAAATTCCCCTTTTAGCTATCGAACTTCCGGAATAATTTTTCCAGCCTATGAATTGATTGTACCATCGCACGAACACTATGGTAGTTAACTTTCCAGTTGTGACTCATGTGCGTCCAGATGGGCTTTCCTTGCCTGCTAAGCAAAGGCCACCATTCGCCTGCCTCGTGATTTATGCCTTTATTAAATACAAAATTATGCACGTTTTGATAATAAGGCCAATATTTTTCCGCATCAAAATACAGGCAGGCATCAAGCAGACCTATAAGAGCCTCAGCCTGCTGCCAGAATTCTTTTTCCATATCATAAACCCCACCCGCATGAGGCCCTTCGATGAAAACACCACCAAATTCTTTATCGATCCCATTGTTTACGGTGTGTTCGATAATGGTTTCAAGCATGGGTTTATATTTCTCTATTGATATCCCCATAACCTCAAGAGCATGAATGAACAGCCAGGCAAACTCAATATTATGGCCATAGCATGTATTATCGCCGGCGTTTTCTTTTTCGCCAGATTCTGTATAACGATCCCACCCCCAGACAATATCAAATTTTATCTGTGGTGCAACCTGCCAGTCAATCGTGAATTGCGGAATACCCGTCTTAAACTCAGGGTGCATCATCCTTTTGAGGAGGATATCAATATCTTCAAGCAGTTTTCTTTTGTGTATCGGTTCGCTGCTGCACTGAAATAAAGTGGTAAATGCCTCCATCAGGTGCATATGGACGTCGAGAGTCTTTCTGTCACCACCGGCACTGTCCGGCCCGCAAATATCCCAGTTCCTTTCAAACATTTCAAAGTAACCGCCATACATTGTATCCGCGCAGTATTTCTGCAGCAGGTCAAAAACTTTCTCAGCATATTCGATACCCCTGCTATCCCCGGTTGCCAGTGTATATTCGCTAAGAGAATAAATCGCAAAGCTATGGCCATAGATAATCTTTTTATCCTCGGTGACATTGCCCTGACGATCAACCATCCAGTAGAATCCGCCGAATTTGTCATCCCACATTTTATCAATGAGAAAATCGACGCCAAACTTCGCATATTCGCTACATCTGCCTCCGCCATAACCTGCGCGATGCGCAGAAGCCATTGTAAATACCGTCCTTGTTTGGGCAATAAGACTTTTTTCGGTTTCTTCGCCAGCCTTGCCGTCTTTGTCAAAGTGCGTCAGAAAACCGCCGAACTTATTATCTTTGCACCGATCAAGCCAGAATGGTAGAAGCTCTTTGGTCAAATATTGCTTAGACTGCTCCAGACAGGAAGAAATCTGCCTACTATCAATAGCCATTACTTACTCTCCGAAAATTACTTTTTCTAAATTCATACCCTTCAGGGTAGTAAACGCCCGCGAATAAATCCGTAACTTGT
>CAYZEH010000141.1:0-6931 GCA_964477135.1 uncultured Pirellulales bacterium
TAACATTCAATTGGGATCAGTGTATCTTAGCTTAAGCGAAACGTCAAGTGTTACAAATAATACCATTTATGGTAATATCCCGATGTATATTGGGATACTCGCGGGTAAACAGTAACATTCAATTTGGATCAGTATTGATCTTTCGCGTAACATACGTTTATTGCTTAGCACTTAAAGGTTTATGACAGGTTCAGCTTGACATATCTGGTTGGCTGGCTTATCATGATTAGCTTTGTTATGTTTATCAAAATAAGGATTTAAAGATGTCAGAGAATAAGAAAAAAGGTTACAGAGATACGCTGAATCTGCCTAACACAAGTTTTTCTATGAAGGCAAATCTTGTCCAGCGTGAACCCCAACAGCGTAAAGCGTGGGCAAAAGCTGATATTTATAATAAAATACGCGAAAATAAGGCTGACTTGCCTGCTTATATTCTGCACGATGGTCCGCCTTATGCTAACGGCGATATTCACATGGGTCATGTCATCAACAAAGTGCTTAAAGATATCGTTGTAAAATACAAGACGATGTCAGGATTCGATGCGCCATATATCCCCGGTTGGGATTGTCACGGGCTGCCTATTGAAGTTAAAGTTATGGCTGAGCTTGGCGAAGAAGCCAAGAATATGACCAAAGAGGAAATCAGGAAAAAATGTCAGAAATACGCAAGCAAATATGTGAAGCTGCAATCGAAACAGTTTACTTCGCTGGGTATTTTCGGTGATTTTAAAAATCCGTATCTGACATTGAAGCCTCAATATGAAAAAGGTATTCTTGAAATATTTGCTGAGCTGGTTGGTAACGGGCTTGTCTATAAACAGCTAAAACCCATCCACTGGTCGATTGGCTGTGAGACGGCGCTGGCAGATGCTGAGCTTGAATATAAAGATGTGGAGTCTTCAAGTATTTTTGTAAACTTCCCCGCTGAGACAGAAACCTGTGAAAAGCTGAAAGAACTCGGGTTAGTTGATGGTGACAGCGAGCGAACAGTCTGCTTTATGATCTGGACGACTACGCCCTGGACATTAGCAGCGAATTTGGCAGTGGCGGTACACCCATCTTTGGAGTATGTATCTTTAAGCTATGAAAAAGATGGTCAGAAATTCGTATCTATTGTCGGCGTTGACAGAGTGGAGGCGGTTGTAAAAGCTGTTGGCTTAGAAGAAGGCAAATATACTGTCAGCGAAAAGGCTGTAAAAGGCGCAAAGCTCGAAGGGCTTCGTTATCAACATCCGTTCATTGAGAAAAACCCGACCGACAAAGATGCCTACATGGTAATTTGCACGAATTATGTCACCACTGAAGACGGAACTGGTCTGGTTCATACTGCCCCGGGGCATGGCACAGAGGACTACGTAGCCAGTCAGCAATATGGCTTGGCGGTTTATTCTCCTGTTGATGATCAGGGCAATTATGATGAGACTGTTCCAGAGTGGCTTGTCGGCAAAAATGTTCTTAAAGTAAACTCGCAGGTAAATGAATATCTGGATAAGCTTAATCTGCTCGCAGCAGAAGAAAAAATCGTTCACAGCTATCCGCACTGCTGGAGAAGCCATATGCCGGTGATCTTCCGTGCAACAGAACAATGGTTCATCAGTGTTGACAAAAAAATCGACGATTACGGCAAAAGCCTTCGAACTCTGGCACTGGAACAGACCAGCGATGTGAAGTGGATTCCGTCGTGGGGTGAAAAACGTATCCGCGGCATGCTCGAATCAAGGCCTGACTGGTGCATCAGCAGACAGCGAACCTGGGGACTGCCAATACCATCGTTTGTAAATTCAGCGGGCGAAGCGATGATGACGAAAGAATCTGTTTTGGCTGTTGCGGAGCATATAGGCAAAAAAGGCTCTAATAGTTGGTTTACTGATTCGCCGAAAGAAATTCTCGGCGAAGATTTCGTCCTTCCAGAGGGATTCAGCTTTGACGATCTGCAGAAAGAAGAAAACATTTTCGATGTGTGGTTCGAATCAGGATGCAGCTGGCACAGCGTTGCAAGAAATGCCGGCTGGGATATCCCGGTCGATCTTTATCTTGAAGGGTCCGACCAGCATAGAGGCTGGTTCCAGCTTTCGATGCTACCGGCGCTTGGGGCAACTGGTAAGCCGCCATTTAAATCGGTTTTGACTCATGGCTTTACCGTCGATGAGCATGGCATGAAGCAGTCAAAATCCAAAGGTAATTATGTCAGTGCAATGAATGAAATTGAAAAGTACGGCGCTGATATTTTGAGGCTATGGGTTGCAAGCGTTAATTACCAGGAAGACATGCGATGCAGCGATGAGCTTATCGGCAGACTGCAGGATGCTTATCGAAAGATCAGGAATACGATACGATATCTCATGGGTAATGTTAATGATTTTGACCCGGCTACGATGTCGGTTGCTTACGAGGACATGACTGAAACAGACCAATGGGCAATGCAGCAGCTACAGAAACTTATTGCTAACGTGACAGAAAGCTACAACGCATTTACCTTCCATAAGGTATTTACTAATTTGTACAATTTCTGTACCGTTGAGATGAGCAGTATCTATATGGACGTGCTGAAGGACAGGCTTTATTGCGATGAGACTGACAGCAAAGCAAGAAGAAGCTCTCAGACCGTTATGCTGAAAATTCTCGACAGCATGGTAAGAATGCTTGCTCCGATTTTGGCACATACGGCTGAGGAGGCATGGGCTGCTATGAAATTTAAATCTGAGAATGCAGATACTGTCCACCTTGCTTCCATGCCAAAAGTCGATGAATCAATCGATTACAAAGCTTCTGAGGGGAAATGGAAAAATATCATGTCACTCAGGGATGACGTACTCAGAGAACTTGAACAGCTCAGGAAAAATCAGGAAATCGCGAGCAACCAGGAAGCTACGGTAACTGTTGCTACTAACGATGAAAAACTTATTTCGCTGTTGGAGGGCTTCGGTTTGGAAAACTTCGCTGCACTTTGCATTATAAGTGAATTCAAACTTGAAAAGTGTGATTGCGAAACACAGGTCAAAGTAAACAAAAGCAGCCATAACAAGTGCGACCGCTGCTGGAACTTCTGGCCAAGCGTCGGGACAGATAGTGAGCATCCTAAGCTTTGTCAAAGATGTGCCGACGTAATCAAAAAAACTTAATTTAAAAAAAGCAAAAAAGAATTAGAAATCCTCATAGATGTTTCTGAAAGCGTCTGTGGGGGTTTTTTTCTCTGTGTTTTGTAATAAAATAATATGTTAGAAAATAACCCACCGCGGCGGATACAAGACCAAGTATCAAACTTCCCAACCAGAGTTCTGGGCCTTTAGACCATAAAGAAGCTCCGATTTCTTTCCAGAATGTCAGTTCAAAAAATCTGCTGAAAAATTCTGATAAGTTGAAACTGCTCATCTGTTGGGTTATATTTTCCGGTTGATCGGCATTGCCGCCGATAAATATTTTTAGAATTATCCTCCCGAACATATATCCAAAAGACCACATCGGAATATATGTTAAAGGATTGCTCACCCACACGGCTGCTATAGAGACTACCTTATTGGCTTTAGTAATAATCGCTAAAAAAAGAACCATTATCATATGAACACCTAAAATTGGTGTCCAGGCAATAAGTAAACCTAAACCGACCCCCATTGCGATACTTTTAGGCGAATCGTTGACATGCAAAACACGAAATTTAAGAAATCGCATAAAATTTTCAAGCCTTGTATTCTTGTATTTTTTTATTGCCATGTCACTATCTTATATAAAACCGCTTAAATCACTTATTCACACTCATCTTTTTTAATTTCTGCGATACTTTTTCGTAAACCTGCTCGGCTGTAATTGCACAGATATCATATTTAGGATCACTACTTCTAAACTCATGTCCCCAGCTATCAGCGTCAACGGCAATAAAACTATCATCCCTCTTATAAGGGCCAATACGCATGGGGTTCGAAGGTCCAAACAAAAACACAACCTCCACCCCTAACGCTATCGCAATATGTCCCGGGCCCGTATCGTTAGTAATCGCCAGTTTTGCAGAGCGGACCAGAGATACAAGCTCGGATATACTCGTCTGACCGGCAAGGTTTACCACCTGGGTTTTGGCTGTGGCGTTAAGCTCATCACACAACGACTTCTCAGAACTGGAACCGATCGCTAGGACAGGAATATTAAATTCATTTTTTATTTTATCAGCGACATCTGCAAATTTTTCTACCGGCCAGCATTTATCCTTGTGAGTAGAGCCTGGCATCAGAATAACATAGTTGTCCCGTCTAAGATTGTTTTTTTCGAGAAGATGATCTACCGCCCTATCGACCTGGGGATTTTCAGCAATCGCAAAATCTATCTGACTAATATCACCACCTGCTGTCTGGGCGACTTTAAGATAGTAATCCACCATGTGTAAACTGTCATCACCACAAGTTACTTTATCGGTATAAAAAACAGTCGCAAATTCTCTTCCGTCGGCCATGCCGAATCTTTTCTTACATCCGCTAAGCCAGCAAAGCCCGGCAGTTCTGAAAAGCCCCTGCAAATCCACTGTCAAATCAAAATGTCGGTTGCGAAGCACTCTTATCAGAGAAAAGATCGCAGACAACGCCTTTATGTTATACCATGCTTTGCCTAAGAATTTTCTGTCGAACAAAATAACCTCATCAACAAGTGGATGGTCGCGAAGAATATCGGCAAATTCAGGTCTGACAAGCCAGCTTATTCTTGCTTGTGGAAATCTTTTTCGTAAAGCCGACAATGCCGGTAACGCCATGATTATATCGCCTAATGCGCTCGGCTTAACTATTAAAATATTTTTCTTATTCTCAGTCATAGCAATTATGTGAAAATTGTAAGGTAATTATACCCTTAAGGGTAGGAAATTTTTGCGAGGAAAATTATAAAGTGTTGTTTCAAAGTTATTTACCCGCAGATAAACGGGACACGGAGAGCCACGATAGCGAAAACTCAGCAGTGAGTAGTATAATGTTTTATTCAAATGAGTTTTATAAATTTTCGATATGGTGATATAAACGCAAGCTGGAGTCATTTATTGCTGATCTGTGATATTCTTATTAAATATACGCAGCTGAACATTGACAGCACTTACCGCCCAATCAATATAATGCAGTTTATGCGCCGGTTTATGGTGCACTTCATTCATAAGTCCATCCTGCACCGCCTGTATGAATCTGCTTATAGTCTGATTACCTATTTTCGTAGGCTCGGCAGCCCAAATTTTCAGCTCTTTATATTGCCTGCGAAGTTTTTTGTTCTTGAGCATCTGCTCTGCATTTAAATAATCAGCGGGGTTGTACGATATCTGCAATCCTTTAAGACACATTATCAAAGGCTCATAATTCGCCCGTCTTTCAAGCCTGATAAATTTATACTGCTGAATATACGTTGTTGCCTGGGTCGGAGGCTTATCACCAATGTCTGGCTCACCCATGAACCATTTTCTCTTACTCGTCCTGGCAAAAACCAACTCTTCACCAAAATCATGCTGGGTGATCTCATCATAACCCATTCGGGAAACCCATATCCTACCGGAATCTTTATATTCCAACCCACCGCCCAGAACAAGTAAACATTTTACAAAACCAAGTGGAAGTATGTTTTGTTTATCTACCTGTCTTTTACGCAATTGAAATGACAAGTGCAGGCTGTGTGGCTTAATGTTATAAAAATTAACTATTTCACATATGAGCGAATTTAAAAGCCAGGGGTCAGATGTTGCGGGTCTGGAAAGTTCACCAACAATATTTAATCTTCCCGGTGCCAATTCAAGAAACCCCAGCTTGCGTTTTTTTTCTGTTGTTCCGTGATGGTCATCAATATAACCACCAAGCTTCCATGACAGCTCATCAAGCTGAAAATCCGTAAAATACCTGAAGCCGTCATATATTTCATCTTTTCTGCTTTGGCTTGGAGGTCTAACGGCAAAAACACCAAGATTGCTCAACTCAATTTCAGCACCCAAGGGCATTAGTCCCTGCTGTTTATTTGCTTTGACTCTATCCAAATAATTATTAACAACACGAATATCAAAAACACTGTCAATCGCACGGACTGCATATTTGACATAGTCAATGAGGTCATTTTCCTCATAAGGCATAGATTCAAGCCCCTGCTGCGTCAGCATATCCACCGATTTTTTATTCGAGTTAATAATATAAAGCGATATTAAAAGGCTGACAGAGCGTTTGAAATATCTCTCCGTGCCATATATATGTTCCAATTCAAAACGGAAATTTCTCTGTATCTTTTCGTCAAGCTGGTTGAGCATAATCTGCTTAATAACTAATGCCAGGTAATTTTTTATGAACGGCTTTGCGTCGGAATCCTCATACAAATGCTTTATACTCGGCACAGGTCTGTCAAGTTCATGCTCAAGAAAATAATCGCTGACGGCATCGGTTCGATAGTGACTTATTACCAGGTCACGTTCTGTGGTCGCGAGCAGCTCCCTGCGTGCCCTGCGTTCTATTTCAGCATCGGCGGTCTCATCACCGGGTCTGGTATGCGTCTTTAAAAAGTCCTCTATCCGCTTTCTTAACCAAAGTTCATGAATAAGATTAACGTGGAATCGGTCACCAAAGTGCTCTTTCATAGATTCGTGACTGACCAGGTAAGCCTTGGCTTCAACTAACCCAATAGCGGTGTTGACTTTTACTGTCTCCTGTGAATATCGCTTGCCCTCATATTTGTCTATTTCTTTCATTGCCCATGCAGGTACGTTATAAATGACGAACCCCTCTAACTTTGCTGCCTTTGCTGCCACGGCATAGAAATAAACATTGTCAGGACTGACTTTCCTGTGGCTGGGTAAAAACGCCGGCTCTGCCAGCAAATTATACCTGTCAACTTCCGCCTGTGACACGGTAAAGCTCAAACCCGATACAGACTTGAAAATTTGCGGGTCTCTAAGCGAACCATAAACAAACAAATTGACATTTTCATTATTCAT
>CAYZEH010000142.1:0-2471 GCA_964477135.1 uncultured Pirellulales bacterium
CCACCTTTCTTTTTTATGGTTTATATTACCTGTAAATATTAGCGCAAAGGCCATGGTAGCGCAAGAAGTTTTTGAATAAAAATTTTACGCCGCTTCATAAGTTAAGAATCTACGCGCATTTGCAGGCTAAAAAATATTTTCAAAAAGACATAAAAACCTTTACCTTGCGGGTCCTGGCCGAAAAGTTTGCGGGACTTTTCACGAATCAATCAGTGAAGAAAAACACAGCCTTTTTGCCCGGGTATTTCGCCGGATATCAGAAAACTCCTTTTTACTCTCTCGTCGAGAACACAGACTCAGCAAACTTTCATAGAATAAACTATCTAAATCACGGCTGACCTTACGATCAATCCTTATTCAGCGTCGAGGAATCGCTTCAAAATGGCCTTACCCTGCGGGCGGCACTTTTTTGTGCAAAACTTTCCTCTGATTTCGGCATCTTCTTCCGTAGAAAAAGTGTGATAGCCGAAAGTAATTAATTTGATTACAGATAGATGTTAATCCGGCGGCAGTTAAAAATGTTTCGTTTTTTTAGTGCTGCTTTAGCTATTGCAGGACAGCTATAAGTACATTATCTTTTTCTTTTCGATCAGGGCTGTTGTCATTTCGCCAGCTGTCGATTCTATCTGCAAAGCAACGCAGAGAAGTGCTCATCCTGCCGGATAGTTTCCAGCCTTGCCTGCCATCATAACGGCGGTTCATCCAGCTTACATGTTCTATCAAACCGAGCCTGGCGAGTTTGGCCCTTGTCCTTTCGATGGTTCGCCGCGATATGCCGAACTTCTCTTCAATGTCCCGAAAAGATTTCAATAGATCATTTGCATTTTTTAGAACCAGCAGAATCCTTGCAGCTGCATGCTGCTGATTACGATTGCCCGGAAACAGTATTACTACCAGATCAGTGACATCATCGATGTCCCTTACTTTCCTGTACCTGAAATTAATCTTGGTCGATTCGGTCATTTTCTTCGGTGTTTTCAATGAGTTTATCGGCACTTGTAAAGGCCTGCTGGCTGAGTATATACTGTCTTAGCTGATACCGCTGCCTGCTTATCTTTACCGCATGCTGGCGAAGGCCGGTACCGAAGGTCTTCTCTATCGTAAGGATACTTTCAAAAGCCGAGATATAAATATCACCAAAGACTCTCTGGAACCGCCATCTTACACCCTGACGGCTCATCTGAAAAACACTGTGTACCTTCTTGCCATAGGTTCCTTTTAAGATCATATAGCTTGGTCTTGATATTTTCATATCTATCCATAAGTCCCTGGATTCAACCAGATCTTTCAACTTCGTCAAAAATTCCTTATCCTTTTCAGTCAGCTTCATTTTTCCTTTTTATATATATAACCTCATCTTCCTGGTACAATTCAATAGTGCCTAAATGTTCCATGAAAATAACCGCCACGAACCGCCATATGCGGTCAAGCCGGGCATCTTCTTCCAGTTGAGGTATGTCATCAAAACACACCTCAAAGTATCCGATATGGGCCTGCAAATGTTGTTGATAGCGTTTCAGGTCAAAGCCTTTACATAGCGGTATAAACCCTGCCAATTGCGGCAATAGTGTCAGCTCATCGATTGCATCTTCGAGTCCTTCAACGGCACTAAAATCAATATAATCGGCTTCGAGTGGATCGCTCCTGTTTTCGATAAGCTCTTCTATTATCAATTCTCTCTGTTGATTCTTTTTTTCACGCGACAGATGCATCTTTTGCTTGAAATATTCCTTATCGAATACATTGCCGTCAAAGACAAAACGCGATCGGGCTATCTGGCCGCAATTTACACACTCATAGCGGCATATCTTAAGCCTAACCTTGCCACCGCAATCGCTGCATCTTTGAAAAGCTATCGTAGGATCGAATTCATTACCACAGCCGGTGCATTTGCAGTTGCCATCGGCGGCCATAACAAGAGCACCTTTGCAGTCAGGGCAACTACAGCCGGATAGCATAACCTCGTAAAAGTACCTGCGGGCGTGCGATATAAATGCCTCCACCGCAACTCTCATTTCACAGGCTTGTGCTATTATGTCCATCATCCTTATCTTCGCTCTGATCATGCTGAATAGCAGGATTTTCCGGCGGTGTTTCTGTATTGCAGGCCTGGTGAGTCTGATTTGTATCAGGCTGGTCGTCATAATCGAGGTACTGCTGATTTTTCGGTGTAAATTTCCTGCCGCAGTCCTTGCATAGCCTCAGCCTTCTTTTGCCCATGGTTTTAGTCAATCTATAACCCTTACATACGGTCCTGTGGGAGCCGCACGCGGTACATTTGTATGGTCTTGACATCTTTATATCACCTCCGCAGGGCCTGTGAAGAGGGATGTAGTTATAAACTTTCGTTATCACTGCCCCGTGGGAGTACCGCACAGGTGCCGTTTGTGATTTTTTCGGGACAGAGGGCATTTTTCAGGGGGCCTGGCTTAAATTTACGAGGCCTTGAAACTGCCTTTTTACATGCAGGT
>CAYZEH010000142.1:2571-6903 GCA_964477135.1 uncultured Pirellulales bacterium
GCGGGACTTATCTTTTTGGCAAGGGACCTGACTAACTGTTATAGATGGTAAACTGTGTATTATTGTTTCACCAAGCGGGTCTCAGCGATTATGGCCTTTTCTTTTGTCAACACTTTGCAGTCGTAGCAAAAATCGAAACATTTATATAGTTGACCGTATTTACTACCTGTAAATAGTTAAAATCAAACGGTGATACACATGCAAAACAACGAACCAATCAGGTCGGGTAACCCGATGTATAATAAGATGGCATATCAGTATTTATATGGCCAAAAACAGCAATACGGTTACTCAGCATCAAAAGCTGTTTATCCATCCAGCAGGCAGTTCTACGCAAAGACTTCTTTCTCAACCGGCACTCCAATAACACAGATAGATGAGGGCCCGCAGACCGTAGAGCAGCTGGTTTATAAAGGATATTTTACTGTCCCGCCATTCGACCCTGACACCGCTATTCTATCTGATAAGAAACATACTTCCTGGCTTGGTCTGGAAGATATGATTGGACAGGTCAGGCAGCGTCAGAACATTTATGAACAAAACATGAATGAAATTGAATGGTCAAAGTGTTACGCCTTTAACGAATTGACACGAGGCGGCTGGCCGTCAACTTCTGAACAGTATATCGCTTATAATAAAAAGCTGCAGGATCTGCATGTGGATCAGCGCAGCGAAAGGATATCGTTCTGGAAAGATGTATCCAGGTTAAAGCAAACGCTTCCGGAATCCGCTCAACAGTATTTATCCGCCTTTAGAAAGATAGAGATATTAAACGATATCGAAGGTGATGATCTGTGATGCAGAGAGTACAGGAATTGTGCCGAAAATTAAGGCCCGTCTTAGGCAAAAAGATTGATCGCCTGTGGTCAGTCTATCTTGCCGAATCTGAACCATCCGGCAAGGCTGATCTTGAACAGACGTTAGAACTGCTTGCAGCCAAACATCTGGGGCAGAATTTCGAGCCGGATAGATCTCCGTTTCCGCCGCCGAGCAAAGATTTTGCTAAATCAGGTGAGATTCATCTGGGCAAAATCAGCTATGGCAATAAGGCATTGTATCCGTTTTTCTTAAAAAGTGACCGACTCAAGGAACATCTCCTTATAGCCGGCAGAAGCGGCTCAGGAAAAACCAATCTTACATTCGTACTCATGAAAGGTATCATGGCCAGGGGAATTAAGGTACTTGCCCTGGACTGGAAACGAGGTTACAGGGATCTTTTGACATGCCAGGATGATCTTCGTATCTATACTATTGGCAGGGACATTTCACCATTTAGATTTAACCCCCTCATACCGCCGCCTGGCTGTGAGCCGAATGTCTGGATAAAGCTGATCGTCGATGTTATCGCATCAGCATATCTCGGCGGCGAAGGTGTGATAAGTCTTCTTGTAGCAGGAATCGATCATCTCTATAGAGAAGCCGGTGTCTTTGATAAACTAAATACAACATGGCCTACTATTCCAGAGTTGCTCATCTGGCTAAAAACAACCAAGCTTAAAGGAAGGGCTGCTATGTGGCAGGCCTCAGCAGAGAGAATACTTCTTGCTATGACCTACGGCGAATTCGGCTCGGTAGTTAATACAACCGATAACAGTCATGTAAGGGATTTGTTAAATCACAACGTCATACTTGAAATGGACGGTCTTTCAAGCAACTCCGACAAGAAGATGTTTTCCGAAGCGCTTACGCTTTATTTGTACAGGTACAGGCTCGCCCTTGGCACTCAGAAAAAACTTACCAATCTGATAATCCTGGAAGAGGCACATAACCTGCTTCTTCAAAAATCGGCTGATGCAAAAGAATCGGTACTTGAAAACTCTATCAGGATGATCCGCCAGTATGGTCTCGGTTATGTATTTGTAGATCAATCAGCATCGCTTTTGAGCAAGGTAGCTTTTGCCAACTCCTACGCAACTATCGCACTTAGCCAGAAACTAAGCAGCGATATCCGTGCTATTGCATCAGCAATGAATTTAGAGGAAGAGCAGAGACACGCTTTGAGCACACTGCCGATAGGTACCGCGGTTGTACGACTGGCAGATGAATTCCCCGAACCTTTCATGGTAAAAGTTCCGAAGATGACAGTCGATGAAGGCTCTGTAACAGACGAAATGGTAAAGAAGCATATGGGCACCTTTTACACCGATTCCAGTCAAACCAAAGCACAAACAACGGCCTTTGAAGCGGTTTCGGCTGTTCCAGCCGCGGATAAGAATAAAATAATAATTGCCGGAACAGGTAAAGATAATAAAGAATCCCACCCAATAGCAGTTCAGGATACAGATAATAAAAAAGTTGCGGCAACTTATCCTGAAACTGACCCACCCTTAAATATAAATCCGGCAATACCGAAACTTTCAAGAGAAGAGATTAGATTCCTTAATGATATATCTGCAAAACCATTATCAACAACAGTGGTAAGATATCACAGACTCAACTTATCAAGAAGAAGAGGTAACGCTGTCCGTCAAAACCTCAATAAGGCTGCTATTATAGAACCTGTCCGAATCGCTACCCGATCAGGCCAGGTGATTTTATACCAGCTGACAGAGTTCGGCAGATTAATATGTAATGCTGCCGGTATCGACCCCGGCCCGCTCAGACGCCCAAGCCTCGAACATCAATACTGGATACAACAAACATCGCGGCATTTTCAAAACAAGGGCTTTGATACAACAATCGAATATCAAGTAAAGAACAACGGTGCTGTCGACATCCTCGCAGAAAGAAACCAAGACAGAGTCGCCGTTGAAATAGAGACCGGAAAATCCAACATAACTCAAAACATTCGCAAAATCCAACATGCGGATTTTAACCAGATTATCCTCATAGCAACAAATCCCGATTCAATTACCGCCTGCAAAAAAGCTATGGAACAGGCAGAACCGCAAACAAAAATCCCTGTAACACTTCTTACCTGGCTGGATATATCATAAAAACTCAACAAGTGAACCGCCTCATCTAAAACGGTTCACTGATGAGTTTTATAAATCCCTTGCGTATTTAGTGTTTGAGCCATTTTTGGGATTGTAAAGCTTATTGAGTATCTGATAACTTCTTGCGATACGCAGTATCGCCTGATCAAGAGTTTCGGCAGCGTGGTAGTGTGGAAGCCATCGCTGCCTGTAAGGTTGATAAACTCTGGCGATATCAGCGGTATCACAGAAAAAGCTGTCATTATCATCTGCCGGCAGGCGATGATCGTTTCTATTATTTTCATAGTTGATGCTGCTGTAATCTATTTTAGCTCGCCCCCGGCATCTTTTTTGTTATATCGGCAGCGGCCTTGAAAAGCTTTTTTTCAGTTCGCATAATAGCCTTAAACAGTTTGTCATTATGAAACTGGAGTCTCTCGGCATCTTTTAGGATATTATCCAAGTGTGCATAATCCTGTTTGCCGAGAGCCTGGCCAGCTTCAATGGTTAAATTTCTTATCCTTCGTTCGTTTTCCGCTACCGCTTTGTCGAGCCTTTCAAGGCGTTTATCAATATGAAGCTCCTTTATCGTTTCATGGAGCTGGGCTTTTAGGTTTTTCTTCATAGCTGCGGGCATTTTTCTAATAGCATCTTTAAGCTCATCGATCCTGTGTAAATGTCCTTTTTTAATCAGATGAGTATGCTCTCTGAGTTTGGCCAATCGCCGCGTAAGCCAGCCCTCTGCCGGCAGTATCCGGCGAATCTGTTCAGCCATATCAGTTGCATATTTCGGATGTTCGGCAAGCGATTTGGCCTGCTGTCTTAATATGCCAAAACCCGCTTCCAATCTTTTGCCTACTTTATTGTCATCATATAGATTACTCATATCGTGCCTGATATCAGCCTGATCATTGTTTGCCGTAACAGGACAGAAATTTGCACCCGGTTTTGTTATACCGTGTGAATGCAGTAAAAACGCCAACACTCCCACCGTCAAAGCAACAACAGCTATGGCCTGTATTATCTCAGAAGCTACCGGCCACTGGAATCCCAGTACCCAGGCAACAAGTATGCTCCCGCCGAATGCAATACCAGCTCCCGCCCAACTGCCGCCGGTTTGACGTATGCCCTGGAACATTACCATGCCCAGCAGTATCACAGCAAAACCTATCGCTACCGGGCCGAGATTGCGAATTGATAATCCATTTTGCTGCTCCCACCATACCAGGCCGACCGACAAGGCAAGTCCAAGTGCACAAGACATCGCAACCGCAGATCTCTGATGGTCGAAGCGTTTACCGAGTACCGCATAAATCAACGCTGTAAAGAAGGCGAACGCCAGTATAAAATCTGCCAGCAGCGACTCAAACAGCTTGATAAACGGCAGTTCAAAAATGGAATTCATGGCTCTCATAGG
>CAYZEH010000143.1:0-6806 GCA_964477135.1 uncultured Pirellulales bacterium
TCTTTGGCATTTGCTTTTAGCTGATCGACAATTTCCAGCCAGCGGTCACAGCGGTTTTTCAAGGTATATCCGCCATCCCAGAAAACTCCCTCATCTACCGAATATTCATTATGCAGTGCGGTATATTTTTGAGAATAATCTACGTAACGTTTGTAAGATTGGTCGGCAAGTTGAAATTGTTTTTGTGCTTCCGCGACACTCTTTAAATACTCCTGGGTTGTAGCAGAATTACCGTAGGCCTTTTCGAGAGCTCTTAAGCCTTTAAACTGATATATTATATTAAACTTCTGGTTCACATAATAATCCCAGCTGAGTTTGGCTTTTGCGATCCTCTTTTTCAGCAACTCCGGATTGACAGAGGTTTGAGCAAGACTTTCAGCCTGTTTGAAAAACCCCTGCGCATCATTGTCGAACCCTACCATTGTCCCGGAAAAATCCATTAAACCAGACTCATATTTGCCATCATAATCCGGATTTACAGGCGGAGACCTATGCATTTGCCAGGGAGCAAAAGCATCGTGATTGGCAGCATAATGAAAGACTCTTTTGCTGGTGAGATGAGCGTTTTCATTTCCGAGGTAAAAATTGCACATTGATTGAGCTGCCGGTCCATAATAATTATCGAAAAATTCCCGATTAAGTTCCGCACTACAAACATTCGAATCCCACATCATTTTCGCTGCCTGATACTGCCAAAGCCCTTTGATCCACCAACCTCCACAGCCATGAAAGAGTTGAACCCCGCTGTAACCATCTGCAATCAGATTCTTCATTGTTTGCGACATTGACGAAGGAGGCAAAAGATGATAGCCGATAAGGTAAGTCCTCGTAAATCTGCCAAACAGTAATAGCTCATTATTTTCGCCGTTTTCTTTTATGTATTTTTTCCACGCATTCGCCGAACCCATCCTGTAGGGCCCCTGAAAAACTCTATAAATATCAGGCATAACAGAAATATCAGGGTGCAACTTTATCTGCTCTGACGGCGGCTGATTTAAATGGGCATAGCAAAGCATAATCATCTTAATCTTTTGGTTACGTTTTTTCGATTCGACTTCGAGAGCATCTGCCATCTGGTTATGTATCACCATGTTAAGTGTCGAATCCGCAAATAAGCTGCATACCGGACAATTGCAGCATGGTGACGCATCCGGAGGCCAGATTGCCCATAAATCAAATTCCGGATTGGCTCGGAAGAAACTAATCATATTACTTAAAAATGCTTTTACCGCATCATAATTTGTTGTGCAGAAACATATCCTGCTCGACAGTGTCACCGGGTGGAATCTGCCGCCGGAAAAATTACCCCAACTATTATCTTCAGGCCAACCGGGAGTTTGGTTATTCAAAAAAGGTGTCCAAAAATGCCCTGACACACCAAAATGCAAACCTCGTTTTTTGATTTCCGGAAACATTGTCCGCATCAAATCCCAGTATTTAGGAAAGATTCGCATACCAGCGTATGCCCCTTCGAGGGTTATCGTATTAAAACGATTCTTGGCCATCCAGTCGATTTTATAAACGCTGCGCACAAGTTCGTTCTTCAACCAGGTTTTCTGGTCTTCGACGGCAATCTGAGTGCCGAAAGGCTTCCAACCGGGATTCATATGGTCATTTTCTACAAGTGCGTCAGTATTAAGAACCATCAAGTCGCGATATTTCATCGCAGGAGAGAAATAGTCATCAATGCCCTTAGACGCGATTTCTTTGATGACAGCAATATCATTTTTGGGGACGATCTCTTCTTCAGGATCGGGGAAATACCACCTGCATCCCATATATTTTTCAAGAAAATGATAGACGCTGTATAAGGTTGCTCTTGAAGTTGCCCCCGATAGTATTAGCTTTCTGTCACTGGCTTTAATCACATAATCATCTTCGCCTACAGAATCCGAAAAAGAGTTCTCGAGCTTATTTCCTATTTGTATTACAACCTTGCCTGCTAAATCCCGCGAATCTAACAAAGGTATAAACTGCCCTGTCGATTTAGCTGCATACTTTTGAAATTGCTTAGCAGCAAACTTTTCCACTTCATCGCAATCTTTACTAAGCAAAATACCATATTCTTTAGAGACAGGCTTTGCTGTCGCGTCAAAACCCAAATCCAGATCATAGCTGATACCTTTGGCCATTGGTTTTCTATACCATGCATTCGGATTATAATTTTCATCTACAACAAGCTTCTTTGCATCAAACCATTTGTATTTTTTCTGTAAATCTTTACGGGCCTTGGTAAGCTTTTCTGAAGCTGCCTGTAATGATATTGCTTCACTGTCGTTAAGTTCTCGCAAAACAATATTGTCTATGCACAATTTGCCTTTGTTGTGCGAGCCGCCCGTTTCAAATCTGATAGAGGTGAGTTTGTCCCGTTGTTCACGGAAACGAATATTTTCAAATCTCAGCAAATCATCAATATAAAGGCTGAAAGTTTTTTCCTTCATATTAATAAAATACATAACGTGATACCATTTGCCGGGCTCATAAGGCATAACATCTTTTGCCTGGCTATCATCAAAAACCCTGAACTTGTCACCGATAAAAGCAAGACAAACTGCACGATTGATATACAAAGCGCCTGTTGCCTGGTTAGTTACCTCTGTCAGCATTACATCATATTCAACAGCAAAATCATCATCTAAAGGCGAGATGGCCTTACTGCATATAATTTGATGCTGATTTGATATGTCATCAATAATAAGGGCTGAACTTTTTCCGCCGACAGATTCAATTTTAACTTCACCAGCCTGTGGATCGGCATTTATATCCCATGTTTCAGTTAAAGTTTGAGTAGTCAGCCCGTCAAAGTCTTCCTGCATTATAACCATTGCATTGGTGCGGATCGTTAACGCAAAGCATATAAAAATAAACAGAACAAAGATATTTCTTTTCATAGCATCTCCAAAGCAAATAAAAATCAGTCAAAATCTACAACCAATCTGAATCCTCTGTCACCGCCTGCATAGGAAGCGTTCATTGGGCATCGGGAAAAACACCTGCAACTTGTATGGTAGTTCCAATAGCTGCCGCCTTTGAGTATCATTTTATCATCAATCATACCTGATGTCCACTCTTGGACATTACCGCTCATGTCGTAACAGCCATAATAGCTTTTAGCATTGTAACTGCCGACGGCAATTGGTGCATAAAACCCTTCAACGTCTCTATTAAACAAGATGCTGCTGCTGCAGGCAAATTTATCCGTCCGAATCTCATCAGATTGTATCGCATAATTATAATAATGTTTTTTGACAGGATCCCAGGCCGCGGCTTTTTCCCATTGAGCTTCAGCAGGTACACTATACTTTAAACCTGTAGTTTTACTTTTCCAATCCGCATAAGCACATGCATCTTTATATGCGACCACGACTACGGGATAATTCTCAAAACCTGATTTGGTTTGATATAATGTTTTTGCATCCTGCTGCAATTTTCGTATTTTTGAAGAATATCTGTGAGAATCAGGATTTTCGCAGGAATTCAGAAATTGACAATACTGGTAATTTGTCACTTCATATTTCTGGATGCCAAATGTGTCGACAAATACTTCTTTGCCTCTGAAAGGGAATTTACCTGCCGGTACAATGACAATGTTCTCTTTGTCATCAAGGATTATCTGATCTACAGGTGTAGGCTCTTTTGCAAATTTCTGAGCTTTAAGCACCTCCGCTTCATTTTGCAAATTAAGCTCTTTTCGCTCAGCTTCTTTTTCAACAGAGACTATCGGGACAATCGGCTTAATTTCAATAGCAGGTTTATCTATCGTCAGCTCTATAATAGTATCAATATCCTGTTGAAACTCCTTAGCCACAGTTATCGTAACACCAGCATCATCCTGTTTGAAACTGCATTGGCCTGGAGTTAGAAGGGTCGCTTTTTTTATTTTTGCAGGCAATGGATTAAGCTTTAATTCTTCATTGTTGAAATTCATAACGTGAAGATATATTTTATTATCTTTACAGGTACTAACGCCGAAATCACCCGGCTTAAATGGGCCACCTCTGGTGCTGTAAATTGTTTGCCCATATTTTTTAAGCCATTGCCCCATTTTTTTAATTATTTCAACATGGGTTGGGTCAAAGGTGCCTTGCGGGTTTGGTGCAACATTAAAAAGAAGATTTCCGTCGCCACCTACAGTATTCAGCAGTATCTTCATGCAATCTTTATAAGATTTGGTATTTTCGTTGCCGCCCCAGCTCCATTGTGATGTTATAGTAATACAGCTTTCCCAAGGCCAATTCCTGTCAAAATTGCCGACAACCTGCTCCGGTGTCCCCATATCGCCGCCAACGCCAAGCCTGTTATTAATCAAAATATCGCCCTGCCATTTTTTAATCTTTTTAACAAGCTCTTCAGCATGCCAATCCTCAGCGTTTCCCCTTAGACCATCAAACCATAGAATATCGATCTTACCATAATTATTACAAAGCTCTTCAATCTGACCATGGAAATATTTTATGAACTTCGTATCATGTTCAGGCCCAAGATAATCCGGGTTGTGCCAATCAGGCGGAGAATAATAAATACCAAATCTCATATCTGCCCTGTGACAGGCATCAGCAAGCTCTTTGACAATATCTCTACCGAAAGGACTTTCAGGTGAAGTAATTTTGTAATCGCTGTATTTGGAATCAAAATGAGCAAAGCCGTCATGGTGCTTGGCATCGTAAACAATATATTTCATGCCTGCATCTTTTGCCATTTGCACCCACTGGTCAGCATTGAAGTCAACAGGATTAAATCTTTTATACAGCTGGTCATATATCCGGGCAGGTACTCTCTGATCCCATGTCGCATATTCCTCACCGGTACGCGGCAATCCTCTGCACCAACTAATATCTTTACCAACAAGACTAACAGGCCCCCAGTTAAGGAACAATCCAAACTTAGCTTGGCGCCACCATTGAATCCTTTCATCCTCTGCCGAATAACAAAAACTAACGACGCATAAAACGATCAGCCACCCAAAAACAACCTTTGCCTTGTTCATAAGCTTCTCCAAATAAACCTTTCTCAACCAATATTTTATACGCATAGATACGTTCAAAAAAAGCAAAAAATGGGATTTTTCACTATTAATCGAAAAAAGTTACGGGAATTTAGAACATTAATCAAAAAATAAAATATTTATTTGTTGCAATTTGTCATATACTCATATAGTATCGAGCTTTAGGAAAGTAGTCTTTCGTCTCTCAAGAGTACTTTCCCAGATTAAGGATGAGAGATATGTTAGAACGGCCGACAGATAGGCTAAGGAGAATTTAAGTGAGTACAGGTACAGTAAAGTGGTTTAATTCGAGCAAAGGTTTTGGTTTTATTGCTCCAGATGATGGTGGCGATGATCTTTTCGTTCACTACTCAGAAATTAAAGCTGAGGGCTATGCCTCTCTTGACGAAGGTCAGAAGGTTGATTTTGAAGTAGGCCAAGGCAAGAAAGGCCCATGTGCTACAAACGTAGTCCCATGCTAAATCAAACAAAGATTTAAAAAAGAAGGCCTTGCAATATGCAGGGCCTTTTTTAATTCAACTCATAAACAATGTACAAAAAAAGGGGCTCGCCTAAGCAAACCCCTTCTGATTTAAAACAATCTGATAACCTATTGGCCTTTGATCTCAACTGACATTTGTATTACCTGGTTATTAAAGAACCAAACCCAGTCCTGAGGCGAAGGCATATTATACTCGTTGCCGCACCCTCTGGCTCTTGAGACTCTTTGAACTGTTGAACCTGGATTGACAGTTGCCTGTATATCAGCTGCCCAGTCCGGAATCAAAGTAAGGCTCCTGTCGCCATCTGACCACCTAAGCCATTTACAATCGGTTTTATTTGTATTGGCTCTGGTATCATCTCTGTCAAGCTGATGCAAACAATCATTACTGCCAGCCTTTGCATCACTATAACAAGCCCAGGGCCCCTCACCAGAAAATGTCATCTTATCAAGACAACCAGGCAGGATAAAATCAAAACCTATGCGTCTTAGCTGGCTGTTGTCTGTTTGCCACCACCAGCAACCCTTCAGCACAATACCGCCTTGGCTGTCAATCTCATAGGCCTCAAAACCTCTCATCAATTCTTTTTCTGTCCCGGAAAGCACATACTGATTGATAAATGTCACGATAAGCCTGTCACCGATTTTTTTGTACTGCATAGTTCTGGGCCAACGAGTAAATTCACCATCGGGTTGACGCTCAAGGAATTTTTTCTTAGCCCAGCCCCACCTGCCGGAAGCACCCGGATAAAGGAAATTCTGTTCATAAACAAGCATAGGCCTCCACATACCAACCTTCACAACATCTTTAATAAGAGTCTTGCCGTTAACAGTATAACTGCTAAGAGCACCAGCTTTCTTATCGAATACGATCTCAGCTTTACCGGCTGTAACAGTAAATTTGTCACCTTCTATTTTCATTTGGACTTCAGATTCCGGCATCTTTTTCATTGGCGGAGCATCAGAAGCATTCAACCAGATCTGCCCAAGCATATCCGGAGAATGCTCACCTTTTCCGGGCACTTGCCAGCCTATGGCTGCCAGATTTTTCTGATCTTTGATGAATGAAAGGTCAAGCTGGATTTTCTTTTTGCTAAGAGCTTCCATTTTAAGCTTTGGCCCTTTGACTGTCTTTTCTTTGATGTTTTTGCCGTCATAATACTGGAGTAAAAATTTGGTTTTTATTTTCAGATCAGTAAAGCTGTATCTGTTATCAACATCAACCGTCCATTTTCTGTTTATCCAGTCAATAGATTTCTGTTCGATCTGAACCGGAGCATAGACTGCGCGAACATTGTAATATTCGTCCTGAATTTCCCG
>CAYZEH010000144.1:0-6769 GCA_964477135.1 uncultured Pirellulales bacterium
ATGATGAAAAATGTAAAATTTGGTTGTCGGGAAATGGTGCTGTAATCGGCATAATCGTTACAGACGGAATTTTTTGGTGCAGATAAGCCTTATAGACAGGCTGAGGGGGGGAGTTTTTACCATGAAGCTCATGAAGGGCAGGAAGAAAAGATAAGAGAAAATGAACCCCGATGTGCATCGGGATACCCGCGGATAAAGCGAAAAATTCAATTGGGATTGGTATCAGTTGGTGCCGAACTTTGATTCCTGCCGCCATACTCACCTGATTTGAATCCGATAGAAAAGATGTGGAGCAAGGTTAAGCCAATATTGAGAATGTTAAAAGCCAGAACAGAAAAAGCACTGATAAATGCTATTGCCAAAACCCTTGAAGCAGTTACTACCAGCAATGCAAAAGGATGGTTTGAGTCTTGTGGGTATCGGAGCACAATATGTTAAATTGCCCTAATTATATCAGGGCAACTCGAGCCATTCGTTGGTTAGTCTGGCGAAGTCCAGGTGGTTGATGATGCCATCTCCCGGGCCTGGTGTTACGCCGAAAGCGGGATTGTTGATCAGCCAATTGTCGGCGGATTTATTGCTGCACCTACATTTGCTTTCTGGGGTACTGACGGCAAGTGGGGGATCGAGGGCTATGGTGTTGATCCGGATTATGAGTTGGATAATGAGCCTCACATGCTGGCCAAAGGTTGCGACCAGCAGCTTAATAAGGCTATTGAAGTGATATTGAAAGAGCTTAAGGAAAAACCTGTGAAATTCCCAAGTCAACCGAAATTTCCGGACAGGTCAAAATAATTAATTCTTGACTGCTAAAGGCGGATATTGTAAGGTTATTAATATTGCACGGAGAAAAGTATTGTTTTCGGCTTAATAAATGCGAGGCATTAAATTAACTTATATCAGGGAGAATGACTATGAGTGAAAGAGTACCTGTAGAGCCTGTGTCAAAGACAATGTATTTAGGATTGTATATCGGCAGCATAGTTTTGGGCGGCATTTTGATAGCTATCGGATTGGTTTCTATAATTGGCGGAGCGGTGGCGGCAGACAGTGGCAAATTTGATGCTGTAACAGGCGTGGCAATCGGAGTTGGCGTAATCTTTACTATTATGGCATCGTCTCTGTTCGTTCTTGGTTATATTGTGGTAATGGTTTTATATTACAAAATGTGGAAAGCTATTCAGGATGGCTACGCACGGACAACTCCAGGCAAAGCTGTTGGTTTTATGTTTATTCCCTTGTTTAATATTTATTGGATATTTCAGGCACTTTGGGGATATTCAAAAGATTACAATGAATACCTCCGCCGCCATTCAATACAAGCCAAGCCGCTTTGTGAAGGGCTTTTTTTGACTGCGTGCATATTGCCGTTAGCGGGTGGAGTGCCTTTTTTAGGCGGGTTCGCCGGTATTGCCAATTTGATCATATCTATCATCCTCGTTAATTTTATTTGCAATTCTATTAACGCATTAGCCAATTCCGAAAGTGAGCAGGTTTCTCCCGATACAATTGCAACGCCGATCCAAGATAGTTAATGCTATGATTTAGCTGGATAATACTGTATCAAGGCACATCAAGCCATTCGCTGGTTAGTCTGGCGAAGTCCATGAGGTTGATGATCCCATCGCCTGGGCCTGGTGTTACGTCGAAAGCGGGATTATCGATCAGCCAATTGTCGGCGAGGTATTTCAGGTCGTTTGTGTTTACCAGGCTGTCAAAGTTGAAGTCACATTCGTAAGGCAGATAGTCAGGGGCGACATAAATCGATGTTGTAAATTTATAAGGTGACGAAAGACCGCTTGCAAATTCCAGCTCGATGAAATACGCTTTGTATCCGGTTGCTGGTTTTGTCAGCGGGGCGATATAAGTTTGGCCTCCCTGATCGGTCAGCGTAGTTGATGTCCACGTTTGTCCTATAGTTGACATTCTAAAGTCTCTGTCGGTTGCGTTGTATGCCTGCCATAATTTTACTGCTGTCGGTGTGGTTGTGGTCTGTACCGTGATTGCGTTGCTATCGGCAGTGAAGGTGAATTGGGGCAGCGAAGAGCCGTCTAATATTGCTTCGTAGAAGGTAAGCAAGTTTGCAAAAGCTTCGCTGTAGCCATCCAGATCACCCATGCCATGATTTGTGTTCGGTACATATCGAAGGTATTTTTGTCCGGGCAGGTCATCAAAATAGAATTGCGATGAGTCCGGCAAAAAGAAATCGTCGCCGGAAGAGTATAGCATCAGCTTGGGCATTGTAAGGCGATCTTTATATGCATAAGGATCAACGATTTGTGCTAATTGCTGCATTTCTTCGGTGTCGAGTCTGTCGAAAATATTCATATCTTCATAATCGTGTATCGCTGGTGCCCAGAATCCATAGGCTGAAAAATGGTGCCTGAAAGACAGCTCCATATTAAGCATATCAATCACTATCGGCAGGCAGGCAACAACCCTGGTATCAACAGCGGCAGTAAGCCAGGTAGTCCAGCCTCTTTTAGATGCACCAGCTACGACAAACTCATTTACTGTTTTGCCTTTTGTTGCACAGAAAGTTTGGACGGTGTCCATTGTCTTTACCGCAGCTTTGGTCATCGGCAGCTGTGCGATCCAGTTGGGATCGAGTGTCGTTAGAAATTTGTCCCATGAGTAAGCGATTATTTCATCTTCAGTCCTGCTTTGAGTCTCATCAGTGAAAGTCAAAGGCTCATTTGGGACCGTCTCAAGATATACGACAATAGATTCAGTCTGGAATGCTACAGCTCCCAGCAAAGTTTCCACATCACTTTCAGGGGCTAAAGAATTGCTTCCACCTGATATAAAAAGCAACGCTTTATTTGTAGTGACAGATGCAGGGATTATAACGTGCACCCAGTGCTGCCATAAAGTTTTGTTTACCTCGGCAGAAGTTAACCATTTCTGGGAAGTCATGTTTAAAACGTAGTATATATAGTAGCCCTTGTTTTGTGTCGAATGCAAGCTGTAACTGTAGTTGCCATCATCGTTGTAAACGTAATCATCAAGAGCATTGGCAAGTGATATGCTTGAAACCAAGCTGACCAGAATTAGTATTGCTGCTATTTTCTTTTTCATCAATTCAGTCCTCTGCAAATCATTATTGTACCACAATTGTTTTTGAATTGCAAATAAATCGCATAAAGTGCTTCTATAACTGACAGGTTTTGATATAATCTTTGTTGGTGTCAGTAAAAAGATTCAGGATGGGTTTCAATGAAAAAAAACGCTAAAACAGACGGGTTCTGGTTGATAATGGCGGATTTGCTATTCGCTTTATTCTTATTCCTTTATCTTTTCTATGTAATTAATATGCGGGTTATTTATCATGGCGGAGGGGCAATAACATCATCACCGGCGTTTTTCCAGGGGTTGGAGACATTTAATAAATTTGCTTTTTCCCCGGGAGGGTTGGTCAGGTTTGCTTCATCTTTTCTTGCACAATTTTTTTATCTGAACTGGCTCGGCTCATTAATAATAGCATTGTTCGGCTTTGTGATGTGCAGACAACTATTGTATATCATTAAAAAAACCAACTCCGGGTTCAATTTTCTAAGATTTACAGCTCCGGTGGTTCTGCTCTGCCTTTATCTGCGATATACGTTCTTCTTTACCGAACAATTGGCAATAGTGTTAACGCTGCTTTTAATATGTATTTATTTGAGATTTTCAAATGTTGGGGGAATGAGAAAAGTTTTGTTAGTCGTATTTTTCTGTATCGCAGCTTATTGGCTTTGCCAGGGTGGGGGGATAATTTTTGCTTTAACGGTTGCGGTTTATGAATTGCTTATAAGAAAGTCTTTGCGGGATAGTCTGATTTTGTTATTAACAGGATTGCTGCTGCCTTATGTTTTAAGTTGTTTAATTTTAAATCAGAATATTTTAATAGCTTATTCCGGTCTGTTGGGTTTTACGCCTCATACACAGATTTTTGAACCCCGGCCTTTAACATTGATTCCCCTGTATATTTTATTTGTATTGCCTGTTGCGTTAGTATTTGCGGGTTTTTTAAGAGGTGCTTTTAGAAAAACAGAGTCTGGTATTACAGCCGGTATAAAATTAAGAGTTGCAGGTTTTATCGCAGGAAATCTTATCGTAATTTGCACAACCGCCGGGCTTTGCCTCGGTTATCACGATAAAATAATGCAGGCGGTTTTAAAAACTGATTATTATGCATCTGAAAAAAAATGGGAGCAGCTTATTGATTATGTGAATGAATATATAGCGTCTCCAGATCGCAACTTCCTCGGCTACGTCGGTAATAATTACATTATGACTTCGACAAATTTTGCTCTGTGTAATCTTAACAGGATGGGCTATGATCTGTTTTTATACCCTCAAACCGTACGAACTTTGTTCCTATCTATTAAGACAAGATTTGCTTATTCAAGGCGTGCGGACATTTACATGGACATGGGCCTTTTAAATATGGCAGAGCATCAGTTGCTGGAGGCTTTAGAAGTTGTAGGACAAAGACCGGCAATATACCAGAGGCTTGCACTGATATATATGGCTAAAAATAATCTGCCCAACGCAGCTGTTTATCTCAATCGATTAAACAAACTGTTCTTTTATAAGGAGTGGGCGAGCAGCTATCTTAATATGATTGAAAAAGATCCGACGTTGAGTAATTCGACTGATATAAGATACCTGCGAAGTATGATGCTGGATGATTCAGCAAATAAGGCTTATGCGTCTTTCTTTCTCGAAGACAACCCCAAATTAAGCGAAGAAATGATAGTTAAGCTGTTAAAGAAGAAACCCACCAACAGGATGGCTTTCGAATATTTGCTGAGTTTTTATATGCTTGCTAATAATCTTCAAAAATTTATAGATACTTTTGACGAGTATATCGAAAATTACAAATATAAAACTTTGCCACCACTCTGGCAGCAGGCGATAGTAACTTATTATTCCAATAGGCCCGACAGAGACAAGAAAATAAAAAAATATCCCATCTCACAGGAGCAGTTTATATTTTATCAGAATTATATGACTATTTTCAGTAAGTATAAAAAGAGAGAACCGGCAGTGTGGGAGCTGGCGAAGGATTTTGGCAAGACGTATTATTTTTATTGTATGTATGGATTTTCAGGCGCTAAATGATTAAGAACAAAAGAATAATTATATTTGCGACGGTTGTTATTGCTTTTACGGCTTTAAGTGGGGCTTTATCCCTTATGGGTAAGGCTGAGCCGACAAATCCCACTTTGCTCAATCGAATGCCGAAGATAAGCCCGGACTACCATAATACAGTTGTGCCTTTTAATATTGCTCCGTTGAATTTTACCATAAAAGAAAAAGCAGATAACTATTTCGTCAGGGTTTCTACAGCAAGCGACAGCTTCGATATCTATTGCAAAAACAGTGATGTCATAATCCCGATAAAAAAATGGAAATCTTTACTGGCAGCTAATAAAGGTAAAAAGGTTAATTTTGAGGTGTTCACGTTAAGTAATGACCGATGGCGCAAATACAAATCGATAACAAATAAGATAGCAGATGAGCCTATAGATAGTTATCTGACCTACAGGCGAATACCTCCGGTAAGGGTATATATTGATACGTCAATTGGTATCTATCAGCGAAACCTTACAAATTATAGCGAAAAGTTAATACTGAGTAATGATTATTATTATGGCGGCTGTCTCAATTGCCATAACTTCGCCGGCGGTGACAGTCGAGTTATGTCAATGGGGATCAGAAGCAAAAAGCTTGGCGACAGCACTTTATTCATCGATGGTGACAAGGTGCAAAATGTTGATTTGAAAATAGGTTATAACAGCTGGCATCCATCAAAAAAACTTGTCGTTTATTCTATTAATAAAGTTGTGCAGTTTGTGAACACCGCGGGCAAAGAGTTTCGTGAAGTTTTCGACCTCGATTCTATGCTTGCTTACTATATTCGACGGGAAAGAAAGGTTAAAACCGCTGATGTTATTTCCAGCAAAGACAGGCAGGAAACTTACCCGTGCTTTTCACCTGATGGCAAATATCTGTATTTCTGTTCTGCGCCAATGCTCTGGCACGACGAAAAACAATTGCCTCCTCCTCGTTATAAAGAAATGAAATACGACATTGTTCGTGTCTCTTATGATGTCGAAAATGATAAATGGGGCCAACTTGAAACCATAATTCCTGCATCATTGACGGGCAAGAGCAATCTTCTGCCTCGTATCAGTCCTGATGGCAGGTGGCTTGTTTTCTGCACGACCAATTACGGCTGCTTCCCATCACATAGCCCATCGAGTGATTTATGGATCGCTGATCTCAATGCTGAAACTATTAAACCTCGACAACTAAAGATCAATAGTGAGCAAAGTGAATCCTGGCATAGCTTTTCAAGCAATAACAGCTGGATAGTTTTCAGCACTAAGAGACGCAACGGAACATTTACCCGAACATATATGGCCTATCTTGATGGTCAGGGTAACGTATCAAAGCCTTTCCTGCTGCCTGTGAAAGATCCGAAATATTTTGACACATGCAGGGATGGTTTTACCGTTCCTGAATTTACGACAAATGCAGCAAAGCTGACGGGTGAAAAGCTCGGCAGGATTATTCGTTCAGCCCAAAAAACAGCAGTTACCCTTCCAATTACAATGGCAACGCCGACTCAAACTAAACATCAACGCTACGATTCTGCGGAATAAAAAAATTTGAGCTGTCTAAGGCTGCGCAGGGTTAAACCTTTTTGTTAAAAGGTGATTGTATTTATACCAATCCCAATTAAAATTTTCACTTTATCCGCGGGTAAATAACTCAAAGA
>CAYZEH010000145.1:0-6737 GCA_964477135.1 uncultured Pirellulales bacterium
GTGCACGCCGGTAGTTGTCTCTTCTGAAACACCCTTGATATTTTCAGCAACCTTAGTCCAGCGATTCGGATTATCCTTCATGCTGGCTTTGAGTCTGTCTATAATAACCTGGAATTCTTTATTGTCAGTTTTTTCCTCAAGGATCGCAGGATTTGCTTCAGCTTTAGCGCCTTGAACAACAAACAAGGTAGCATCGCCTCCGTCATCGACAATCATATCAGGCCCCGAACCGTCAGGCCAGGTCAGTGCCTGCTCTGTACACCACCAATAATCCTCAAGTGATTCACCTTTCCATGCAAAAACCGGAGTCCTGCCCTCAACAGCAATCTTAGCGGCAGCATGATCCTGTGTTGAGAAGATATTACACGAAGCCCACCTGACATCAGCGCCCAGTATCTCAAGCGTTTCAATAAGCATTGCAGTCTGAATGGTCATGTGCAAAGAACCTGTTATCTTAAGTCCTTTTAAAGGCTGATCTTTGCTGTATTTTTCGCGCAGCGCCATCAAGCCGGGCATCTCTTTTTCCGCAAGCTGCATCTCAGTTCTGCCCCAATCAGCCAAACTCAAATCCGCAACCTTATATTTCAACTCTGAATCTACTTTCAACATATTAACCTCTTTAATAACTTCCATTGTTCAATCCTCAATGATTATTTTTCAAGACAGAATATAATATAAAGCTGCCCTGTTTGCAACGATTTATTTATCCGCCCTGCTATCAGCCCATAAACCCGCAGCAATCAGTTATTTAGCAAACTTTGACCTTCTCGATTTACGCTGAGATTTCAGCTTAGGCTTTTGGGCTTTGAGCCTTTCTTTGCGTGAAGGCTTAGCTGTCGACTTAGCAGGAGATTTAACTGCTGTTTTACCTGCAGCTTTACCCCTTCCTCGTCCACGAGGTCTGCGGGAACGTGAGCTGGTTTTTTTCTTATCACCATCTCTTGGGGTGGTTGAGTACTCAGTCTTGGTCTGCTCATAATCGAAACCGTCAACCCATCTTCTTTCGATAGATTCACCGACAATGCTTTCAATCTCCCTTATCAGCCTGCGGTCAGCATCAGTAGCAAAAGTAAACGCATCGCCACTTTTGGCAACTCTGCCCGTTCTGCCTATCCGGTGAATATACATATCCGCATCTTCCGGCACATCATAATTAATAACATGGCTGATAGTCGAAACATCAATCCCTCTTGCAGCAATATCGGTAGCAATAAGAATCTTTACTTTGCCGCTTTTAAAGTTGGTAAGGGCACGCTGTCTTTGTTGTTGGCTTCTGTCTTTATGGATACAATCAGCGTCAAATCCATCCCTGCGCAGCTTCTCAGCGAGCCTTTTTACTTTAGCTCTGGTACGAGCAAAAACCAGCACAGATTCACTTTCAACTGTTTTTAAAATTTCCATCAAAAGACCATTCTTCTGCCTTTGCTCTACCGGGTATAGATAATGCGAAACTGCTTCTGCGGGCATCGAAGCTTTTAACTCCACTCTGACAGGATCGTTTAATATCGAACTCGCCAGCTTGTTTACCGAGGCAGGCATCGTCGCGGAGAACATCAGATTTTGTCTCTTGGCCGGCAGATATTTTATTATTTTTTTAATGTCAGGCATGAACCCCATATCAAGCATTCTGTCAGCCTCATCGAGTACAAGCGTCTCAATATTGGAAAAATCCATATCTGTGCTGCTCAAAAGATCCAAAAGCCTGCCCGGACATGCGGTGACTATTTCGACGCGATTACGCAAATCTCTAAGCTGAGGCTTTTTGCTGACCCCGCCGTAAACAGAACAACTGCGAAACTTTGTCTTAGCTGCCAGCATATCGAATTCTTCTTTGATCTGCTCTGCTAATTCCCTGGTCGGAGCGATAACCAGCACCCTTGTCTTTTTGAGCTTACCCATCATCAGCCGATGCAATATCGGTATCGCAAAAGCAGCGGTCTTACCCGTACCCGTTTGCGCAAGCCCCATCACATCTTTGCCATCAAGTATTGGCTCAATAACTCTTTTCTGTATCTCCGTGGGCACAGTAAAACCCATTGCGTCAATCGCTGCCAAAATCTTAGGATGTATTTTAAACGCCGCTCTAAAACCCATTAAACTTCCAATCAATAAACAATTCTAAATTTCAAAATAAATTAGCTGCGTATTGTAGCACAGCCCGGAGCAATAAGCACTCACCAAATTGAAAATCCTCAAATATCACCGCCTAAGCCCATGAAACTCGCATAATACACAATAAAATCTTATTACGTTGTCTTGGCTGAAATTATAACAGAAGCTGTTTTATTTGTAAAGACTCGAAAGCATTACAATGCCAAAGATAGTTATGACGGCTCCTGATGCTTTTGCGAGCCAGAGGAAATGTGCAGTTTTAAATTTTTTACGGAAGACAGCAGCAAAGCCGCAAAGCCCGACCCACCACAAAGACGAACCGGCAAAAACTCCGCCAACCAGCATCAACGTTGAGACCTTTGTTACCCCGGTTATTCCCAATCCAGCGAATATTGCGATAAAAGCAAACACCGGCACCGGGTTAAAAAACGTCACCACAAAAGCACTGCCGTAATCACTTAAATATCCTCGGCCTTCATGTACTTTCGCTGGTTGTTTTTTTTGCTGCCGGTAGATTTTCAATCCAAGAAAAACGAAAAATACCCCTCCAAAAAGTCGAAACCACATTTGCTGATTAACAAGGAAATCGGAAATGACAGCCAACCCAAACACCACAACCAAACTGTATATCAAATCTGCCGTCGCCGCACCAAGGCCTGAAACAAAACCATTTAAGCTGCCCTTAACCAAAATCCGCTCAATGCACAACATGCCCACAGGTCCGACTGGCGTGGTAATCATTACCCCTGCAATAAATCCCTTGAAGAAAAAAATTAAATCCGCAAAATCCAAATTACACTCCATTTCAATACGACACTAAGTCGTCTAATCTTTCCAGTTCCACCACAGTAACTTTTCTTCGTCATGGTCGCTGTTAGAAGCAAAATAAACCGCGCATCTGAAAACGTATAGTACACATCTATCGACGGGACTTGCCTGATAATCACAAAGCTTGTGATACAACCTCTCCGGGCTTTTATTCTTTAGCTGGGAAGCTGAGCTTATGCCTATGTTGTACAGCATTTGCGAAAGCGACTTGCCTATACCTGGTATTTGCTGGAGGTCTTTCAATGCTTTGGCTTTTTTGTCACTGCTCATTTTCTTGCTCCGCTGAGGGTTCGGTTCTGGCTTTTTTGTCAGCCATATCAATGTTCCAGATATATTTCTGCGTTCTGAAAACGATCAGGCATAAAAAACCTATCGATACTATAAATATGACGGGTAGCAGCTTTTCGATCCAACCTGTTCCGAACTTTATCAGCACACAGTTAAGAATAATGAAAGCTATTCTTATCTCAGTCGGACCTGCGCCGAGGTAGGTTATTTTGAACTCACTGGTAGAAGCAAAGGCCAAAAACGAGCTGACCATAAACGCGCCGAACAAAGGCACCATCAGATAGAGTATAGTCCGACCCATCCCGTCGAGCAAAATTGCATAGCCTACAAATATCGCTGACATAAATATAAAGTCGAGAAAGTGATCCATAAAAAATCCCCACTTGGGAATACCCGTATCGCGATATCTGCCCAGCGATCCATCAAAAGAATCAGTAAACCACTGCATAAACAGCATCAACGACGAACCCCAAAGCCAATGCAGATTTGCCCTTGCCAGCCAACCAAAAAGCACCAACCCACCCGACCATACGATCGTCATCAAGGTCAGGTGGTAACCCTCGATACTTTTGGTAAATTTGGGTGTTAGCCAATTAATGAACTTTTTCTCGATCTTTGCAAGCGGACTTTTCATTTTCAGCTTTTTGTCGCCTTTAAAGCTTTCCTTGCTCATAACTTTATCCTTTACAAAAGCTTTTGTTCCTGACTCGCTGCTTAACCTGATCGGCTCAAAACGCTACTGTTATATTCTAACACTTTTTTAGATAACTTAAAAATATTTTAATCCTAACTGACAACTGAATACTAAATAACTTATAATTTTGGTTGTAATTCGTAAAATCCTGAAATATAATCGTTGTTTTATTCAAATATTTACTGGAGCGTGTGTATAAATGAGCAATACTGTAACAGACTTGACAGGCAAATGGCAATTCAAAGAGTATCCTGTTTCAGCGAGAAAAGCCGATGACCTCGACCAGAGCGAATGGTTTAAGGCAGATGTGCCGAATTCGGTATTCACAAACCTCATCGAAGCTTCTCAGATAAATAAAGAAGATTTGCTCAGTAACCCTGAAAGTTATGGATGGGTGAGTGAAAAGCCCTGGATATATAGAAAAGGCTTCGAGATTTCCGCGGAAATGCTTGAGCTTGACCGGATAGAACTAAATTGCGAAGGACTGGATACGCTGGCAACTATCTGGATAAATAAAAAACAAATCGGCAAAACCGATAACATGTTTATTGCCCACCGATTCGATGTCACTAAAATGCTCCGGGCAGGTGAAAATTCGATAATGATAAAATTCGATTCTGCTCTTGAGTACAGCAACGCGATGATGGAACGTTATAAAACTTTCAAAAAGACTGATTTTTATATGGCACATCGCGTGTACATGAGAAAAGCACAATGCCAGTTCGGCTGGGACTTTTGTCCGCCTTTACCAGGCTGTGGAATATGGAAAAACATCCAGCTCGAAGCAACTGAAAAAGCCCGGATCGATCAGCTTCAAATAAAAACCATCGAATGCTCAGAAAGATCAGCCGACATAAAGATATCCACCGAAATAGATGCTGTCGTAAAGGCAGACTACAAATGCAAACTGACCATTTGCGATGAAACGACATCTATGGAATACGATCTGACTTTCAAAGCGGGTGAAAGCTCACAATCGGCTTTGATAAGAATCGATAACCCAAAACTCTGGTGGCCTACAGGCTATGGTCTGCAGAACCTCTATCACATCAAAGCTGAATTGATATACGATGAAAAAATAGTTGACTCAGTCGAAAAAGATTTCGGCATAAGAACCATTAAGCTCAACCGCAACGACGATGAGCATGGCCAAAAATTCTGTTTTGAAGTTAACGACCAACCAATTTATGTCAAAGGCGCAAACTGGGTTCCACCTTCACTATTTGCAGGCTCAGTGACAGATGAAACTTATGAAAAAATGCTCAAAGCAGCAAAAGATGCGCAAATGAACATTCTCCGCGTATGGGGAGGCGGATGCTATGAATCGGAAAAATTCTACGAAATATGCGACAGAGAAGGTCTGCTCGTCTGGCAGGATTTCATGTTCGCATGTGCCTGCTACCCGGAACAAAAATGGTTCACCGATGCGATAAAAAAAGAAGCTGAAATAACCATCAAAAGGCTGCAAAGTCATCCGTCTTTGGCTATCTGGTGCGGCAACAATGAAAACGACTGGATATTTTCCAGCGGATGGATGGGCAATCATAAGAAATTACACGGCAAAGCGATCTATCATAAACTGCTGCCGAAGCTGCTGTCAGAACTTGACCCGGACAGAGCTTATATATATTCTACGCCATGCGGCGACCCTAAAACACACAACGACAAAGACACCGGCTGTGTACATCAATGGGACATCGGAGCTTTTCACCATCCCACAAGAGACTACCTGTACCCCGCCAACCAGGTGCCCAGATTTGTAACCGAATTCGGTATACAGGCACTGCCGAATATAGAATCAATAAAAACATTCTGCCCGGCAGAGAATCTGAAAATTTCAAATCTCGCAGTTGAAAAACATGACTATTGGCCTGACGGTAATGAAAAGCTTAACAGATACGCCTGCGAGCTTTTTGCCCCGCCTAAAAATCTGGACGAATGGATTTATATTTCACAGCTGACACAGGCAAGAGCAGTAAAAAAGCACGTTGAGCACCTAAGGGCACATCCGGAAAGAAACTATGGTGTACTATTCTGGCAGTTTGCTGACTGCAGCCCCGCAATCAGCTGGGCATCGCTCGACTATCGTCAAAAACCAAAGGCTCTTTATTACTACTGCAAAAGAATTTATTCAAAAACCTTTGTCGCAGTCAGAAGTGCATTTGCGGAAGCGATATCTTATCAGCTTCCAAAGCTCTGCGACCTTAGTGTAATAGTAAAAAATGAAAACCAAAGTCCAATCACAGCGACATTAAACTGCAAGCTGATGGACCTGAAAGGCAGCACTATTGACAGCGTAACTTCGCCGATAATGCTGACGCCTTTCAGTAATTCAACACCGCTGCAAATGCCTAAAGAAATGGTCAAACCAAATAATCCGGAAAATTGCTGTCTGCACATGACCGTTGAAAGTGATGGAAGTATAATTGCTGAAAATCTGTATTTCTATTTGCCGGACAAATATGTCAATTGGCCAAAGGCAAATATAGAAAAGCAATTATCACGAACAGACGATACAACCTGGCAATTGCAATTGAAAGCTGACGTATTAGTAAAAGATTTTTGCATCCAGACAGACGATGACATGAGCCTAAGCGACAACTTTATAGACCTGATGCCCGAGCAGCAAACAACCATTACTATCAAGTGCGCTGCTGATATAACAGAGCTGGGTGACAAGCTGCGGTTTTATAACCTAAACAGCCTTAAAGAAAATTCTATACCCTTCAGGGTAAGAAATGTCCGCGAATAAATCTGTAACTTGTTATTTTTAAGTTATTTGCCCGCGGATAAGCGGTAAAATACAATCGGGATC